>DATCFH010000138.1:0-16022 GCA_036509625.1 Verrucomicrobiia bacterium | reverse complement strand
GAATTTTAATTGAAGGAGTGCAACCGGCGGTGTGGAATTAATTGGAAAACATCTAGCTGTGTCATGTCTATCTGACAACCATCGTTACACGTTGAGGCAATCCGTTGGTCTGCGTAACTTGTAAGGTAATATGACTGATGTTCGTCTGACTCAAGCTGCCGAAAACCGGCTTGCCCGCAGCATTGGTGATGGCGAACAATTGTGACTCTACGACCGCCGCGTTCTCACCTTTGAAAATCAAAGCGGCCAAAGGTTTGACATGAGATTCGACGGGGATTTGGTTGGTGGATGGAACGTTCTGCGCCTGCATGGCCAAAGTTGCACAGCCGATAATGAGTGATGCGATTATTTTTTTCATAGTATGCTTTCTAAAACTAAATTAAAAATGTTTGTCCGCTTCATTTTCTTGCGACAGTAACTCCGGCATTTCCAATTGTCGATTCGGAAAGCGGTTCTTGCCTCCGACTACCTGCGCCAAAGGCGCATCTGAAAATAGCCCGCAGTTTTAACTGCGGGTGTGTCCGTCAAAATGTTTTCCGCCCCAACGGGGCGGTTGAACCGGCAAAAATCCAGCCGTCCCTCTGGGACTTTAATTTCTTTGTTGCCAATACCCGCAGTTAAAACTGCGGGCTATTTTCAAATGCCGCTGTGCGGCAAACTAGCCCGCGAAAATTACGCCTTCGCCTTTTTCTCCTGCGCCACCAGTGCGAGTTCGTAGCAGTTCAGCGCCTCGTCATAACGCCGCAGCCGGTTCAGCAAGCCGCCCTTGTGCAGATGCGCGATGGCCAGCGAACCGTCCGCCGCAATCGCGCGGTCGCAAACCGCCAACGCCTCGTCGCTGCGCCCGAGCTTTTCCAGCACCACCGCTTTTTTGACCAGCGCCTCCGCATTGTTCGGTTGCGCCGCGAGAATTTTTTCCACCGATTCCAACGCCAGTTGCGGTTGGTTCGCATCGAGAATTTTCTGCGTCTCCGCCAGCGGATCATTCAATTTCGCCGCCGCGATTTCCGGCAACAATTTTTGTCCGCCTTCCAATTCGTTGATGCGCTTTTCCAGTTGTCCCACCGCATCCAGCAAACGCGCATTGGAACTTTCCACCGTCGCGCGACCCGGCGCGGCCAGTTGATGAACGCCATTCGCATTCGTGATAATCGCCTGCTGGTGCGCGGTGATTTGCGCGATCTGCGTGAACGCGCGCCATTGAAAATAAACCATCAGCAACATGATGCCGAGGCCGGCCAGCCCGAACGCGCCCGCGAGCAGCAACGTCAATTGCTGCGTCTTGCGCGCCGCTTCCGCGTCCGCATTGTGCTGCGTCGCGACGGATTGCTCCAGCGTCTGCAACCGCGTCGCGAGCACGTCGGCATTGCTTTTCGCGCTGTCGGCCATCGCCTGCTGCGTCTGCTCGATGGCGAGTTGCGTTGCGTGAATTTCTTCCTGGATGTGCAAATAATTATCCGCCACATCCGCGCGCGTGACGCCGAGAATCACGTTCGTGTCTTGAGCAAAAACATTTGCCGCCAGCACGAAGGCGACGCCGACCGTCAAAAATTTCCGAGTAAAATTCATACCTGTTGAAAATAGCGTGGCAGCAGATAAAACGAAGTCAAGCGCGCGGCGGAATGAGTTGTTCGCAACCGGATTTTTCGGAGCGCGGCTGAGGTCGCAGACCCAGCCGCAGCGCGTGGTCATTGCCGGATGCGTTTGAAATGTCACATTGCTGCGGCTGGTGCTTTTGCACACAGCCGCGCGCCGTCATTTCTTCAAATCAAATTCCAGCCGCGTGCGCGAGCCGGTCTGGACGTTATCAATTTCCATCTCCTGAAGTTCCCACTGGCCGTTGACCTTCTTGAACGACTTCGGCGCAAAATCTTTCAGCAGCTTGCCGTTGGCATCGTAAGCCTCGGCCTGCACAATGCCGCCGCTCTCGCTATCAATCCACGACACCACGCGCGAATAGCGAATTGGTGGAACTGTTTTATCGTTGGGTGAATTTGGGTTTGTGCTTTCCAAAACCGTGCAACCCCGGCTGCGCTTGACCTCTTTTTTCAAGACCTTTTGTTGTGGCCAGTGAAAAAATTCCAGACCTAAATCGGCAACCGAAAAATCTCCTGCGAATCCAAGTATGGCCACGATGTCAGACCGATCTTTTGTCCATTGCTTGCCGTCGAAGGAAAAGGTAAGGCGATACTGATTTGAACTTGAAGGGTCATGTAATACGACCAGTCTTCTCGGTGCAATCGTGTTTGAAAGGATGTTGGCGGGGGAAAGTTCGTAAGTGCTCGACCAGTTTGTCATCGTGACAATCGTTTTGATTTCAATTGGGATTTCAGACTTGATGCCGTTCGCATTCCTAATCTTCAAAACGCCGATGTTGGTAAAATTTTCCGCCGGACGCGCATCGCAAAGCTGCTGCGCCAGTTGGCGCCCTTGCATTTCCGCGTCGGACAAAGTGTTGGTCTGCGCCTTCGTGGCAATGGAAAATAACAACAGAAAAAAAATCACGCAAAGCCGCAAAGCCGCAAAGCTTTTTTCTGGTGGCCGTCCGCAAGGACCTTCGCGCCTTTGCGCCTTTGCGTGAGCGATTGGAAAAGTCATTTTATTTCGCCACGAGCGCCAATTGCAACACCTCGGAAATTTGCTTCACGAAATGCACCTTCAATTTCGCGCGCACTTCCGCCGGCACATCTTCCCAATCCGGTTTGTTGCCTTCCGGCAAAATCACCTGCTTCACGCCGAAGCGCGACGCGGCAATCACCTTTTCCTTGATGCCGCCGACGCGCATCACGCGCCCGCGCAAAGAAATTTCGCCCGTCATCGCCGTGTCGGAACGCACGCGCCGCTTGCTCATCAGGCTCGCCAGCGCCGCGCAAATCGTCACGCCCGCGCTCGGCCCGTCCTTCGGCGTCGCGCCGGCGGGAACGTGGATGTGCAAATCATTTTTGCCGTAATCATCAAAATCCAAATCCAATTTTTTCGCCTGCGAACGCAAATAACTCACCGCCGTCTGCGCGCTTTCCTTCATCACGTCGCCGAGCGAGCCGGTGAGAATCAAACTGCCGCGCCCGCGCATCCGCGTGGCTTCGATGAACAAAACATCGCCGCCGACCGGCGTCCACGCGAGTCCGGTGGCGATGCCGATTTCGGCAATTTTCTCCGCGCTTTCAAAAACAAATTTCGGATGGCCGAGATAAGCTTCCAGATCTTTTTCTTCCAGCTTCACGATTTCCGCCGCGCCGTTTTTGGAAACGATTTTGCGCGCGGCCTTGCGCGAGAGCGCGGCGATTTCGCGTTCGAGCTGGCGCACGCCGGCTTCGCGCGTGTAGTCGCGAATAAGTTCGCGCAACGCGGCGTCGGAAAATTTCACGTCGCTGCGCGTCAAGCCGTGTTCTTCAAGTTGGCGCGGAACGAGATAGCGTTTGGCGATTTGGAGCTTTTCCGTTTCGGTGTAGCTCGGCAATTCAATGACTTCCAAACGATCGCGCAGCGCGGGATGAATCGGGTCAAGCCAGTTGGCCGTCGCAATAAAAAGCACGCGCGACAAATCGAACGGCAAATCCAAATAGTGATCGGTGAACGTGTGGTTCTGCGCTGGATCCAAAACTTCGAGCAACGCGCTCGCCGGATCGCCGCGAACATCCGCGCCAACTTTGTCCAACTCGTCGAGCAGAATGACCGGATTGCGGCTCTCGACGCGGCGAAGCGTCTGCAAAATTCTTCCCGGCAGCGCGCCAACGTAAGTGCGGCGATGGCCGCGAATCTCCGCTTCGTCACGCATTCCGCCCAATGAAATCCGGGCGAATTTGCGTCCAAGCGCATCAGCCACACTTTTGCCGAGCGAGGTTTTACCGACGCCGGGCGGGCCGACGAGACAAAGGATTGGCCCTTTAATTTCCTTGCGCCGTTTCAGCACGGCGAGAAATTCGAGCAACCGATCTTTCACTTTTGCGAGGCCAAAATGCTGTTCGTCCAGAATTTTTTCCGCAACTTTCAGATCCAGTTTGTCCTCGGTTTCAATCTGCCACGGCAGTGCCAGAATCCAGTCGAGATAATTGCGCGAGACGCCGTATTCGGCGGCGGCGGGCGAAGTCTGCTGCATCCGTTCGAGTTCCTGATTCGCGGCCTTGCGCGCGTCGTCGGGCAACTTGGCTTTGTCAATTTTTTCGCGGAACGTGCGGATTTCCGTCGCGTTCGGGTCGGTGTCGCCGAGTTCGCGCTGGATGACACGCAGTTGTTCGCGCAGAAAAAAATCGCGCTGCGTTTTGGAAATGTTCGAGGCGACGTCGTGCTGGATTTTGGAACTTAAATTCAGCACTTCCTGTTCGCGGCTCAACAGCGGCAAAAGTTTTTGCAAGCGTTCGCGGACGGAAACCGTTTCGAGCAGTTTTTGTTTTTCGCCGAGCGGCAGGCCGAGATTCGCGGCGATGAGATCGGCGTAATGACCGGGATGTTCGGTGTTGAGCGCGGCGATTTTTACCTGATCGGAAAGCGCGGTGGAAACTTTGGCGATTTCATCAAACTGCTTGTGCGCGTTGCGTAAGGTGGCCTGCAACTCGACGGAATCTTCCGTTTCGTCGCGCAGCAAATCAAAGCTCGCGCGCAAATACGGATTCGCCGGTGAAAATTTATTCAGCCGGATGCGCCAGAGTCCTTCGACCAAAATGCGGACGCTGCCATCGGGAAATTTCACCATCTTGTTCAGCCGCGAAACGCAGCCGACTTTGTGCAAATCATTTGGGCTCGGCTCGGCGATTTCAGGATGGGTTTGCAGCACGGCGGCGAACAAACGGTCGCCTGCCACAAGGTCGTCCACGAGCTTGAGACTCGGCCCGGTTTCAACGAGCAGCGGCACGATTGCGCCGGGAAAAATCACGATGTCCGACAGTCCAAGAATGGGCAATGTGTCCGGCAGTGAACGCGACGAAACGCGCCCCGGCACTTCGCTTTTTTCGCTCGCGCCGAGGATGCTGACAAATTCCGTCTCCGCTGTATTGACCGTCGTTTTTTCTGACATTTTGAAAATACCGCGCCCGAAAATTCCCGCGCAATCAAACTCCTTCGCTGATGGGAACCTTGGTGGTTTTTGTCTGCGGTTTTTGTGCGGGCGGCACATCCACGCGCAAAAAACCATTCACATAAACCGCCTTCGCCTGGTTCAAATCATAACCCGCTGGCAAATCTAAAACCGTTTCAAACGGGCCGTAACTGATTTCCATTACGAGAAAACTGCAATGCGGCGCGCGGCAGCAATCTGGGCGAACGCCGTTGATGCGGAGCCGCTGGCCTTCCACGGTGATTTCCAAACTGTCGCTTTTCATGCCCGCGAGTTCGGCCTTGATGACGAGGCCATTTTCCGTGAGGTAAATATCCGTGTTCGGCGTCCAACGACCCGTGGCCGGCTCGCCCGTGCTGTGGTTGTGCGCGGCGAAATGAACGGTGGAACTGACTTTGGTGACGGCCATGCTAAAAAAGTTGGTTGATGAAATTCACTTGCGGATTTGAAGGTCAGTGCGCGGCTTTATCTTTCGGTTTTTCCGAATCATGTTCGTGATCGCAGCCGCAATTGTGACTGTGCTCATGTTTTTTGGGACTGGAACTGCGCCACACAAAAATAACGGCGACACCGAGCACAATCATGAGCGTAAGAAATTGCTGCCAGTTCATGCAGCCAACATAACGGCAAACCCAAATCGCGCAAATGGAATTTTCAGCGTGAAACCTTGGCGAAATCCGGTAGGCTGCGCGCATGGCTGAATTGTTCCGTTACGCCCACCGCGTCACTTACGCCGAATGCACCGTCGGCGACCACATCTATCATTCACGCTATCTCGATTTGCTGGAGGCCGCGCGCGGCGAATTCATGCGCGCGCTCGGTCAGCCGGTTTTGGAATTGCAGGACGCCGATTACATTTTTCCCGTCATCGAGGCGCGGCTGCGCTACAAATTTCCCGCGCGCTACGACGATTTGCTGACGATTGAAATCTGGCTGACGCTTGTCGAACGCGTGCGGCTGAATTTCGGCCACCGCGTTTTGAATCAAGACGGCAAACTCCTTCTCGAAGCGGAAACTTTCCACTGCTGCACCAGCCGCGATGAAAAACCAAAACGTCTGCCGCCGGAATTTGTGGAAAAACTTCTGCCCTACCTCGTGAAATAAAATTGCCGTAAAGTTGTCCGCAATCGTTTTTTTTACGAACGGACGCTCAATGATTTTTGATGAAAGCGCGGACTTGGTTGTGATTGCCAACGAAGCACAGGTGCAGGTCGCCGCCTTCCGCCAGAAATAAAATCCGTAATTCCAGTCCGGCGCGGAACTCAAAATATTTTCCAAACGCCCGCAGTCCGATGCCAGAATGAAGGTGCGGACGGCCAAAGGCTTGATTCCACACGAGTGATGGCTGTTTTAACCGCCGCTTGTTGCTGTGCCGGGAGTGACCGAAAGGCGCGGTCAAATTTCGGGCGGGTGAAAATCACGGCTTCCAAGGCTTGAGCCGACCGGCCTGACGATCTTTCTTGATGGCGGCGAGATCGCGTTGGGCAGAACGTTCCACCTCATCTGGCGTGACGTCATATTCTTTGAACGGTGAATTTGTGCCGACAAAAAAATTCCAGACCGCCTCCTGCACCGCCGCCGAGGTGTTCTTGAACCGCCCGCTTTTGACTTGCGTGGCCACTACGCGCGCCAGCGGCTCGCTTAATGTAATCGTGCGACTGCTCATAAACATAGGATTGCACAACAGACGGAAGAATCAACCGCGAAGTCCGCTGCCGGTTCCGCCTTGCACAAAACACTTTTCTCTGCTTAATTTCAGCGGCGCGCGCGATGCAACAACAACCTCAAAATTACCCCAAACATTACTGCGGAGTCTTCGGCATTTTCGGTCATCCGAACGCTGCGGAACTCGCTTACTTCGGCCTTTACGCCCTGCAACATCGCGGGCAGGAGAGCGCGGGCATCGTCACCTGCCATGAAGGAAAATTTTTCAAGCATCACGGCATGGGTCTCGTGCCGCAGATTTTTAGCGATCCGAAAATTTTGCACGACCTCGTCGGCGACCGCGCCATCGGTCACACGCGTTACTCCACGACCGGCACGTCCAATCTCCGCAACGCGCAGCCGCTCACGGTGGATTGCGCGCGCGGACAAATCGCCGTCGCGCACAACGGAAACTTGACCAACGCCGCGCAACTCCGCGACGAACTCGAATCGCGCGGCCTCGTTTTCCAAACGACGGTGGACAGCGAAATCATCATCATGATGCTCGCGCAGCCGGAAATCGGCGGCGTCGCGAATTCGCTCGTCAACACGTTGCGCCGCATCGAAGGCGCGTATTCATTGGTTATCATGACCGAGAAGGAATTGATCGGCGCACGCGACCCGCATGGTTTTCGTCCGCTTTCCATCGGCAAAACGGCGAACGGCGCTTACGTTTTGTCCAGCGAAACGACCGCGCTGGATTTGATTCACGCGCAATTTGTCCGCGACGTTGAGCCGGGCGAAATTGTCATCATCAACGAAAACGGTTTGACCAGCATTCCCGCTTTTCCCGAACACAAAAAACGCGCGTTCTGTATTTTTGAATACGTTTATTTTGCGCGCCCTGACAGCGTCATCAACGGCCATAGCGTTTACGACGTGCGCAAGGAAATGGGTCGCCAGCTCGCGCGCGAGCACAACATCAAGGCCGATCTCGTCATTCCCGTGCCCGACAGCGGCGTGTGCGCCGCGATGGGTTACGCCGAGGAATCTGGCATTCCTTACGAAATGGCGTTCATCCGCAACCATTACGTCGGGCGCAGTTTTCTCCAGCCCACGCAACTCATCCGCGATTTCAATGTGCGCGTGAAATTGAATCTCATCGAGTCGCTCGTGAAAGGTAAAAGCGTTGTCATCGTTGATGATTCCATTGTGCGCGGGACGACCTGCAAAACGCGCGTGAAAACTTTGAAGGAAGCTGGCGCGCGCGAAGTTCACGTCGCCGTCAGTTGCCCGCCGCACATGAATCCGTGCGTTTATGGCATTGATTTTCCCGACCGCAGCAAGCTCATGGCCGCGAACAATACCGTGGACGAAATCCGCCAATACCTGAACGCCGACTCGCTGCATTATCTTTCGCAAGCCGGCATGGTTGCCGCGACCGGCCAGAAAAAAGAGGCCTTTTGCATGGCGTGTTACGACGGTAATTATCCCGTCGCCTACGATCCGCTGCTCGACAAACACATCATCGAACGCCGCCGCAAACAGACGCAAACCCTCGGCGAAGCGGCGGCGAAAGAGAATGAGCAGATTAAATTATTGCAGGTTTGATGTGTTTGTGGAAATCGCAACAGTGCGCGGCATGAAAAAATTAAGTTCCAAAGAGGTAAACGAAAGTTGGAATCAGGCAAGTCGTCAAATGCGATATAGGCATAATGGTATCAAGCCACATCCACATTTATCCAAGCTTCCAACAGCGCAACAACTGGCAACTCTCGCTGCTACGCTTGCTCGGCAGTCTAACAATAATTCAGATAAGCTATGTTCAGAAGCGATGAATTTGTGGGCAACAGCACATGAATACATGGCTCTACAACGCCTTTGCGATAAGGACTGGCAGATTGAAAAAGCTAGAATGGACGCAAACAGAATTGAGCCAGCCGAACCCAAACGTTATCCAATTACCCGTGACGATTTTTGTCGTCTGGTTCTGCCAAAACTAAATGGCCGCACTGGCGAACGCGCTTCTATTATTAAGACATGGTTGAGCCATGACCTCGCAATGAGTCGTTGGATGGTAACAGACCAAAAAAGTCCAATTTCAGATTTCACGCCAACAAAATCTGAAGTGGATGATGCTTTTGCAGAAATGCAACGTAAGCCGATGGATTATCCAGCCTATCGGCTTCGAGCTTACAGTTTTCTTGAGTGGTATCAAAAATGGCGAACAAAGGAAACGAGCCGCAAACGCGTGATAGCGGCGCAAGTCCGCCATAAAAAGTAAAGAAAGCTCGCTTGACGTAAATCGTAGTGGCAAAAATCGTCATTTGCATCCGCGCTTTGATGTTTTGCACAGTTGCGTTTGCCGTTTGTTTTAGTCACTTGGCAGGAAGCACGAAACCCTCGGCCATTTGCTTTAATCAGTGCGCCAGTTAGTAAATTTGTGTGCGGTAGAATCTGCACATGAAAAAGAAATTGGCTAATGCGAACCACACGAGCAAGCGCGAACATCACGAACTGGCATTTGAAACAAAGGAGAAAAGCTACATTGTATTATCTCGTAAACGTCGCCGCGCAGAGAAATGGGTTTCACCATGTTCAGTTTAATTTTCTGCCACTTGCAAATACCCGCCTCGCGCGATAAGGTTTTGCCATGACCGTCGCATTGGCCAGAGACGTTGAAGATTACCTGCAAGATCAGGTGCGTTCCGGCGTCTGCGCCGACGCCAGCGAACTGATCAACGATGTCATCCGTTCCCTTCGCGAACAACAGCGGAAGATTTTCGACCTCACGCCCGAATTGGAAACGTGGTTGCTCGAAGCGGCGGACAAACCCACGACGCCATTGACGAAAGCCGACTTCACCGCCATCCGCGAACGGGTGCGCGCCAAAATTTCCGCCGCATGAGCGCGCGCAAGTCCGGCGATTTCATCGCGGACGTGGAAAGCCAGTTTGAGTGGTATGCGGTCAACGCCAACTGGGAAATCGCCGGACAGTATCTCGCCACGGTCGAAGCCGTCTGCCAATTGCTCGCCCAACATCCACAGCTTGGTCCGCGCGCCGGATTTTCTCATCCGCGTTTGCGCGACTGGCGGTTCATCGTCGTCTTTCGTCCATTTCAAAAACACATTCTTTTTTACGAATTGGATGGCGATGGTGTTCTGCTGCGCCGCGCGATGCACGGCCATCGCAATTTGCCGCGCCGGTTGATGGAACCGCCGGGAACCAAAACTTGAAGCCGTATTTTTCTTCGCTTTCAAAATTGTAAAAATTAAACTGTTAAAATGAATTTAACTTCCGCCCAACTTGCCGCGTTCATTGACCACACGCTGCTCAAGCCTGACGCCTCGCTCGCGCAGATCGAACAGCTCTGCGCCGAGGCGCGCGAACATCAGTTTTTCTCCGTCTGCGTCAACGGTTCGTGGGTTGCCGCCGCGCGGCATTTTCTCGACGGCTCGGACGTGAAGGTCGCCAGCGTCGTCGGCTTTCCGCTCGGCGCGATGAGCAGCGACGTGAAACGCTTCGAGACCGAAGTGGCCATTGACGACGGTGCGCACGAGCTTGACATGGTGCTGAACCTCGCGCGGCTCAAGGCGGGCGATGACAAATATGTTTTCCGCGAAATCTGCGATGTGGTCGAGGCTGCCGACGAACGCACGGTGAAAGTGATTTTGGAAACCTGCCTGCTGACGGATGAAGAAAAAATCCGCGCGTGCAAATTGGTCGTGGAAAGCGGCGCGCATTTCGTGAAAACCTCCACCGGCTTCAGCACGTCCGGCGCGACGATTGCCGATGTAAAACTGATGCGCGAAATCGTCGGCGCGAAATTTGGCGTGAAAGCTTCCGGCGGCGTCCGCGATGCGCAGACCGCGCTGGCGATGATTGCAGCGGGCGCAACGCGGATTGGAACTTCCAACGGAATTGCGATTATGCAGGGACTGACGGCGAGCGGAGTTTCAAATTATTGAAAAATTTATGACGCCGCCCATTTTTCCTAACCAAGCGCCAGCGCGCAGCAAAACGCCAATGGCTGCGGCTGTTCCCGTGTTCGTCACGGTGTTTCTCATCACGATGGTTATCGCTACCGCCGTCACGTTCATTTTGCCGGAATCGTTTGCCAGCACCGCGCGCATTAAGCTGGATCAATCGCTGACCAGCACCAACACCTACGATCCGTATTTCATCCAGACGGAATTTGAAGTCATCCAGTCCCAAGTGGTGCTTGAACCGACTATCGCCAAGCTGAATCTGAATGTTGAGTGGGGAAAGAAATATTTCAATGGCGAAACGCTCAAAACATCGGAGGCGTTGGAAATCCTGAAGGGACGTTTAAGTCTGGCGCCGGTTCGCGGCACCAAGTTGATAGCCATCACGGTTTATAGTGATGACCGGCGCGAAGCTGCTGCTGTGGCCAATGCCGTCGCGGAGGCGTATCAGGATTATTCTGCCGGGAAGAACAATAAGGTGGAGATTATTGACAGAGCTGAGCCGGGACAATTTCCGGTTAAACCAAACAAGCCGCTGAACATTATCTTGGGTGCGGTAGCGGGAATTTTTCTTGGCGCGCTGGCGGCAGCGATCGTGGGATTTTTTGCGTCGCGCAAAAAATAAATTTTAGTTCGCCGTTTCCACTGGAGTTTTTCCACCGTTCACGAGGAACAAAACCGCCATCCGGACGGCGAGGCCGTTCGTCACTTGCTCCAAAATCACCGAGCGGCCGCTGTCGGCAATCTCGCTGTCAATTTCCACGCCGCGATTGATCGGGCCGGGGTGCATGATGAGCGCGTCGGGTTTGGTTTTCGCGAGCCGCGCTTTGTTGAGACCGAAAAGCTGCGTGTATTCGCCGATGCTCGGAAACATCGTCTTGCGCTGGCGTTCGTGCTGGATGCGGAGAAGATTGATGATATCCGCATCGCGAATCGCCTCATCAACATTATGCAAAACGCGGCAACCCATTTTTTCAAAAGTTTTTGGCACGAGCGTGGCCGGGCCGCAAAGCGTTACGTTCGCGCCAAGTTTCGTGAGCGCCCAGATGTCCGAGCGCGCGACGCGGCTGTAAAGAATGTCGCCGAGAATCGTCACGTTCAGTCCGGCAATTTTTCCTTTGCGTTCGCGGATGGTGAACACGTCCAGCAACGCTTGCGTCGGATGTTCATGCGCGCCGTCGCCGGCATTGATGACGTGCGCGTCCAGCACGCGCGAGAGAAAATGCGGCGCACCGCTCGCGCCGTGCCGGATGATGATGAAATCGGCGTTGAGCGCTTCGAGCGTCAGCGCGGTGTCCTTGAGCGTTTCGCCTTTTTTGAACGACGAAGCGTCGGCGGAAAAATTCACGATGTCGGCAGAAAGCCGTTGTGCCGCCAGCTCAAAACTGATGCGCGTGCGCGTGGACGGTTCGACAAACAAATTGACGACGGTCTTGCCGCGCAGTGCGGGAACTTTCTTGATCGCGCGCTCCCCGACGGCCTTGAAGCCGCGCGCGGTGTCGAGCACGGTTATGATTTCTTCCGCCGTGAGCGACTCGATGTCGAGCAGATGTTTTTTGGTCCAGCTCATAAAATTTTGCCGTGAAAAAGCGCAAAAGGCACAAAAGAAAACCAGGTTTCCTTTGCCTTAATTATTTTGTGTCTTTTGTGCATTTTTGCGGCAATCATTTTTTCTTCAGCAAAACTTGGTCTGCCTCCGCGCCAGCTTCCGTAAGCAGCAGCGAAATTTTTTCGTCCAGCGACGTTGGCACGTTCTTGCCGATGAAATCCGCCTTGATGGGCAAATCGCGGTGGCCACGGTCAACTAGAACCGCGAGTTGGATTTTTTTTGGCCGGCCAAAGTCGTTCAGCGCGTCCATCGCGGCGCGCGTGGTGCGGCCACTGAACAAAACGTCGTCCACCAGCACGATGGTTTTGCCGGTCACGTCGAAGGGAATTTCCGTCGGATGCACCGTCGGCGCGATGCGTTGGTCGAGGTCGTCGCGGTGCATCGTCGTGTCGAGAATGCCAACCGGCACAGCGTGATTCCAGATGCCAGAAAGAATTTTCGAGAGCCGCGCCGCCAGATGGTCGCCGCCAACCGGAATGCCAATCAAGGCGACTTCGGCACTGCGCTCATTGCGCTCGGCAATCTCGTGCGCGATACGCGTGAGCGCACGCTGGATGGCGAGCGCGTCGAGGATGACGGTGGCGTCAGACATAAAAAATCGCGAACCACTCCCGACCGGCGGGGCTGATTCGCGTGTTAGTTTTCGTTTTCATTTTTCCTTCGTCACCTCGCAGGGTGAAGTTAAAGGAGTAAAATTATTTTTCAGTTCGTCACGGCGGCTTGACGTGATTTGCGCCACTGGGCGCGATGCCGGATAATCCAATCCGTGAGGGCGCGTTCGAAGCCGATGTCGTGACCGGCCTTTTCAGATTCAATCCATTTGTGGCGGAGGATTTCCTCGCGTTCCGCCTGAAACTCGCGGTAAAGCGTGGAGTTTTTCAGCAAATCACTCGCCGACGATGATTCTTTTGCGACGTTTGACATGGCTAATTTAATAATGAGACTTAATTTAAGTCCAAGCCCCATTTCTGGCAAATTAAATCGGAACTGGAAAAACGGTGAAAACCAATCGCTTGCGGCGAAGGTTTTGAATTGGAAGAAAGCATGGGGAAATTGAGCCTAAAACAATTCGTGGAGTTGGCGAAAAAACTTTTAAGCCACGGATGAAACCAGTTATGCTTTCAGCATGGCAAAGAAAACTATTGTTTACTTGATAGTCGGCGTAGTCATGGCGGTTTTTGCTGGTTGTTCTCCACGCGAAGAAAAAATTGAAGGAAGTGTTTTCATCGTAACGCAAGGCGGCGAAAATCTTAAGATGGGACTTGTTACAGTTTCTATTTTTGACCTGCAACAAATAGGGTCTTCCCTTGCGGAAGCTACGGACGATCTCAAAAAATTATTAGAGGAATTAAAAAGAGAAAAGGAAGCTTTTAACGAAAAGAAAAATAAAAGTGATTTGGCTGGCTATACCTTGTGGCAACAATACATAGAGGCCAAAAATTTGGCCGACAGAACCTTGGATAAAATTGGCGGTGATCCAAATAAGCGACCAGAGTTTTCATCTACAGATGAAGGCTCGTTAAAATTTTCCCGCGAAATAATTGTCGAACGCGATGAGCTTAAACAAAAGGCTGATAGATTAAGTGATAATGCTGAATTTAGAGGTCAAGAACCCCAAGATTTATTGAATGCCATTCAAGCCTCCTCTGATGCGAGGCGAGCATTAGACGATTACGATGCAACTTATTTCAGCGGGTTCAACGACACTCGTGAGACGTTGGAAGGACTTGAACGCAAAAAGCAAGCAATCATCGAAACGCAAACAAATTGGGATTCATTAAAACCTGTATATTTGGAGCAAGTTGTTGGGAAAAATCGTTTGCATGAAGCATATTTTAAGGCTACAGACGACGCCGACAGTTATGGTAAATCTTTAACCGCAGTAACAAAACGGCTGCAAGATTGGTCGGCTGAAAAACCTCAAACTTATTTTGACAACCTGCCAGCTCCACTTGCTGTTGTTAAAACTGATGCAGATGGAAAATTTGCTTTGCAATTCTCCCAAAAGGGCGAATTCATTTTGGTGGCACAGGCTCAAAGGCAAGTATCGGACAATACTGAAAAGTATTTTTGGCTGGTTCGGGTTCATCCAGACGGAAAGGCAACAATTCAAGTGATGTTGAGCAACGACAATCTCATCACAGCAAATTCTTCTGACGTGGCAGTTCGGTTTCCAACCCCATAATGTATGTGCTGCACGACAACCACAATGAGCGTCAACAAGTTAAGCAGATTCACAACGCTTCCATTTTTGCTGGATATACTCATAAACGAACACCTTGTATTTTCGGATCCAAAGAATTGGCCGGACAAGAACGATTCAGAGATAATAGAAATTTATGAGCAGAACAAAAAACATAAGAGTAAAAAGGATATAAAACTTTTCGTGCTGTGTTTTCTCATAGGCAACGAAACCATTCACCACTGGAGTGCTTTTGCAGATGGCATTAGCGGATGTTGCATTGAGTTTGATAAAGCAGGGCTAGAGAAAATATTTTCCGCGAAAAAAAGCAATGGCGTGCGGTTTGGTAAGGTGGACTATAGAAAGATCAAAGAAGAGATAGATGATTGTGCTGACATGATTCCATTCCAAAAACGGGATCCTTACAAGATAGAAAACGAATTTCGAGTTGTTTGGGAGAAAACCGCAGAAGAAAAACAATGTAAAATTAAGATCCCACTTAAAGTAATCACAAAAGTGACTTTAAGCCCGAATATGCCAGAACCATTGTTCAAAACCACCGAAGCTTTTTTTAAAGAGCATTTTGATGTTCCAGTTAATCCTTCCACACTTTATAGGAATTCAGTTTGGATTAAGAAATTTGAGGAGAAGTTCAAAGCCTCGACTGCAACTTGATTTTATGCCCGAAGAAATTTTTGACATTGTCAACGAGCGCGACGAGGTGGTCGGGCAGAATACGCGGCGCGAGGTTCATGCGCGCGGGTTGTGGCATCGCGCGATTCATGTGCTGGTGTTCAATGCGCGCGGCGAGGTGTTTCTCCAGAAGCGTTCGATGCTCAAAGACGTTGCCGCCGGCAAATGGGATTCGTCATCGTCCGGCCATCTGGACACGGGCGAGGATTACGACGCGTGCGCGGTGCGCGAGGTGCGCGAAGAAATCGGCCTGCATCTGACGCAAACGCCGCAGCGACTTTTCAAAATAGATGCGCGCCCGGAAACGGGCTGGGAATTCTGCTGGATTTACCGTTGTGAAAGCGAAGGGCCGTTCACGTTGCATCTCGATGAAATCGAGACGGGCGCGTGGTTCGCGCCGGACGCGGTGACGCAGTGGATGAAGGAAAAGCCAGAAGATTTCGCAAGCTGTTTTGTTTTGCTCTGGGGAATTTATCTCACACAAAGCCGCAAAGCCGTATAAGAAAAATGTTTTGCAGGTGCTTTGCGCCTTTGCGGCTTTGCGTGAGATCGGTTTGTAACTTTACTTGCGGCAAAAATGGAGTAGTTATTTCGTCATGCAAAATTCGATTATTCCTTATCCGACCGTCATCGAACAGACGGCACGCGGCGAGCGGCAGTTTGATATTTTTTCGCGGCTGCTCGTTGACCGCATCATCTTTCTCGGCACGCCGGTGGACGACGGCATCGCCAACGTCATTGTCGCGCAACTGCTATTTTTGCAGATGACCGATCCGAAGAAGGACGTGCATTTCTACATCAATTCGCCCGGCGGCAGCGTCTCGGCAGGGTTGGCGATTTATGACACGATGCAA
>DATCFH010000137.1:0-7585 GCA_036509625.1 Verrucomicrobiia bacterium | reverse complement strand
TCACCGGTCTGGGCGGCATCGGTTTGTCCGAACCGGAAATCCGCGAACTGGCACGGTCGCCGCATCTGCTCGGCGATTTGTCCGCGCACGCGCCACAACTATTTCTGCCAATGCTGGCAATGGTTTTGCTCGTTTCGATTTTTTTTCTCGGACTGCGCCACCGTTCCAAAATTCAAATTTCTGGCCGGTTAATTTTTGGGCTGGTCTTGGTGCTGGGAATCACGGCAGGCGTTTTTTTTACCGGCAGTCTGGTTATGCAAAAGGCATTTTGGGCGCGACATTTTGCGCCGGTATTTCCATTTTATGTCACGCTGCTCGGCGTTGCCATCGCGGGCGTGTGGCCGATTGTTCGGTTGCGCTGGCTGCCAATCTTTTTGTGCGCGCTGTTTATTTTATCCGCGCTGAATTTCCGCTTTGCGCCGTCGCTGCGAAAGGAAGATTATCGCTCGGCCTCGGCCTTCGTGCGCCCGTTGCTCGCGGAAAACAAATCCGTCTGGTGGCTGGCCGGTGGTTTTGCCCCGGAATACTACGGGCTGCATTGCGCCTATTTTCATCCTGAACCGGGTAAAATTTTTGCGGCGTTCCGCTCGCGAGTTGATGTTCAAACCTTGCCGCTGCCGGATGTCGTCGTCTGCAACCGGCCAGACATCCACGATCCGTTCGGTGCGGTGCAAAAAATCATGGCGCAAAACAATTATCGCGTCGCCGCGCGCTATCAGGCGTTTGTCATCTGGACGAACGCCGCTGAAAAATAAATGCCCTTGCAAAAATCCTCAACCGCCCGATGCCGCTTGGAAAAAGCATTGGGTTTTGGAATCTTTTCCTATTTAATCGGGAAAATGCCGCCATGAAAAAAATCTCCGTCATCGTGCCCTGCTTCAACGAAGAAGCCGTGCTGCCAAAATTATTCGCGCGGCTCGGCGCGGTCGCCGCAACGTGGAATTGCGATTACGAAATCATCTGCGTGGATGACGGCTCGCGCGACCGCACTTGGGAAATCCTCAAGGCGCAACACGCCCAAGACCCGCGCTGGCATTGCCTGTGTTTCGCGCGCAATTTCGGCCACCAGACCGCCGTGAGTGCCGGGCTGCATTTCGCGACCGGCGACGCAGCGGTAATCATTGACGCTGATTTACAAGACCCGCCCGAAGAAATTTCCCGACTGCTCGACAAATGGCGTGAAGGCTTTGAAGTCGTTTTCGCCACGCGCAAAGAACGCAAAGATCCGCTGGTCAAAAAGATTCTCGCGTGGGGCTTTTACCGGTTGCTCCAAAAAATGACGCCGCTGCCGATGTCCACCGACGCCGGCGATTTTTGTCTGCTCGACAAAAAAGTTGTCGCCGTCATGAACGCCTTGCCCGAACGCAGCCGTTATCTGCGCGGCTTGCGGACATGGTGCGGTTTTCGTCAAGCCTCCGTGGAATTTGACCGCGCCGAACGCGCCGCCGGCGTCCCGCAATACACCTTCAAAAAATCCTTCAAGCTCGCGATGGACGGATTGTTTTCTTTTTCCGCCGCGCCGCTGCGCCTTGCAACTTATCTCGGCCTGTGGGTTTCCGCGTTCGCGTTTTTCGGCGTGCTGTTCACGCTCGCGCAAAAAATCTTTTCCACCGAATTTTCAAAAATCGGCCTCGCGCCCGGCGCCGGTTTTCCGACGATTGTCATTTCCGTTTTGTTCCTCGGCGGCGTCCAGCTCATCTGCCTCGGCATCCTCGGCGAATACATCGGGCGCATCTACGAAGAAGTCAAAGGCCGTCCGCTCTGGATCATCCGCGACAGCGTTGGGATCGTTGCGCCGGAGAAAAAATAATTCCGCCGCGTGAAAAATTTTCTGCTCCAGAAAAAACAATTCCTGCTTTACTGCGTCATCGGCGCGAGCGGCGTCCTGCTGGATTTCGGAATCTATTTGCTGCTGGTGCAAACCAAAGCCATCAATCTCAATTATCAGGCCGCGAACGCCGTCGGCTACGCCAGCGGCACACTGCTGTCCTTCAGCCTCAACTCCCGATTCAACTTCCGCGTCACGGATAAAATCGCCCTGCGTCTGGCCAGTTTTTTTAGCATCGCCTTGATTGGCTGGCTGCTCTCCGCCGCGCTGTTGCAACTCCTGATTGGCCACTATGGTCTGGGCAAAGTCGTTTCCAAAGTAGTCACGCTCTTCATCGTCGTGCTGCTGCAATATAATTTGAACCGCCGGATTTCCTTCCGCAAAGCCAACTGATGTCCGCGCCAAAAAAAATCCTGATTATCGGCGGCGGCTTCACCGGCCTCACCGCGGCGCTGCGGTTGTCGGCAGATAAAAATTACGCCGTCACGCTCGTCGAAAGCGCCGACCATCTCGGCGGCCTTGCCGCCGGATTTCCGCTCGGCGGCACGTCGCTGGAAAAAACCTATCATCATCTTTTCCTCACCGACACGAGCATTTTGGATTTGGTCAAAGAACTTGGCTTGCAAGAAAAATTGATCTGGTGCGACAGTTCCGTCGGCATTTTCCGCGACGGAAAAATCCACGCCTTCAAGACGCCACTCGACCTGTTGAAATTTTCGCCGTGCAGTTTTCTTGGCCGGTTGCGAACCGGTTTTGCTGCGCTTTATTTGAAGCACCAGAAAAACTGGCGCGGTTTTACGCGCGTGACTGCGCTCGACTGGATGACGCGCGCGTGCGGCGCGAGCGCAATGGCGAGCATCTGGACGCCGCTGCTCAAAGGCAAGTTCAGCCGCCATTACCAAAGCGTCTCAATGGCCTGGCTCTGGGCGCGCATTCACACCCGCGCCAATTCGCGCGCCGGCGGCGGCGGCGAAAAACTCGGCTACTTTCGCGGCGGTTTTAACGTCGTCACCACCGCGCTGGCAGAAAAAATCCGCGCGCAAGGCGTAAAGATTTTAACTGGCGCGACCGTCGAAAAAATTTCCAGCGAACGCACCGCCATCGTCAATGGCGAAACCGTTCCGTTTGATTTCTGTGTCTTCACCGGCCCATCGCCCGCATTTGCAAAATTGTTGCCGGCCAACGATTCGCTCAATGATTACACGGCGAAACTCCGTAGCATCGAATATCTCGGCGCCGCCTGCCTCGTCTTCACGAGCGACCAAAACCTCGGCGATTTTTACTGGGTCAACGTCAACGAACCCGATGCGCCGTTCCTCGTTTTTATCCAGCACACGCACCTTGTTGGCAAAGAAAATTACGGCGGCAAAAATGTCTATTACATCGGCGCGTATCTCGCACCGGACGGAAAAACCTTTTCGCTGCCGGATGACGAACTGGCAAAACTCTGGTTCACTTATCTGAAAAAAATGTTTCCCGCGTTTGCCGCCGCGCAAATTTGCGAGCGCCACATTTTCCGTTTCCGCGCCGCGCAACACATCGTGGACACCGGCTACGAGGAAAAAATTCCCGATTACCAAACGCCGCTGCCGGGCGTTTTTCTCGCGAACTTCTCGCAGATTTTTCCCGAAGATCGCGGCACAAATTTCGCCGTGCGCGAAGGCGAAAAAATTGCCGTGCGGGTGCAATCGGCCGCGTGAGGCGATGCAGCCGGCACCGCACTCCTTATTGGCCCAAGACTTCGCGGTAGATTTTCAAATGCGCCTGCGCGATGACCTGCGGATGAAATCGCGCAAGCGCCTGCGCCTTGGCGTCCGTCGCGATGCGGCGGGCGAAAGCGTGGTCGTCCAAAAACCGAGCCACCGCTGTGCGAAAAGTTTCCGGCTGCTCGGGATGGCAAAGCAGACCGTTCACCTCGTGCTGGATGAGATCCGGCACGCCACCGACCGCCGAAGCCAGCACCGGCACGCCGGCTGCCATCGCCTCCAGCACCACCATCGGGCAATTGTCCTCACGCGTCGGCAGCGCGAGAAAAGTTGCCGACGCGAGCCGTGTTCGTAACTGCTCGCGGTTTATGTAGCCAATGTGTTCGCACCATGGACGCGCCGCGATGAGATGCTGAAATTCCGCGCCGTAACTTCCCTTGTCCAGACCGCCGGCGAAAATAATTTTGAACTTTTTTTCCTTGGCCAGCGGATCAAGAGCGCGAATGAAATCATTTTGATTTTTGCGCGCGCAAATCGTGCCGACGCACAAGCCAATCGGCGGCGCGTCTAATGTTAGCGCGGCTGGCACGTCAAAAAAAGTTGCGTCCACCGCGTTCGGCAAAATCCACGTTCTGCGCGCCAGCTTGGCCACCGCCGCTTGCGTGTATTGGCTGATGCACACCACGCCATCCGTGCGCGGCAGCGTGAAACCTTCCAGCTTCGCCGCCAGCCACAAATAGGAAAATGGCCGCGCCTGATTGACGGCGGCAATCATCCGCATATTGCCATGCACTGTGATGACGTTTGGAAAACCGGAGAAAACCGCGCTGATGGCGCAGTCGCGTTCCGTGCCCTGACCGTGAACGATGTCCGGCTGGATTTCTTTTAATTTTTTCCGCACGGCGCGAATGCAGCCTTGATAGCCGGTGCGCAACCAGCCAATGCGCGGCACGGCGACGCCGTGATAAAAAATGTTCGGCGCGATTTTTTCCACCGAGCGCAACGGTTCCTTCAAACAGGAAACCACATGGACTTCCGCTTCCGGCAGCCGCGCGAAACCTTGCAACAACGCTTCCGGAGCGAGGCCGATGTGTGGCTGCGGGTCGGTGCAGCCGGGCATGGCCTCGCGCAGATCGGTGGTGAGAATGGCGATGCGCATGGCGTTCATCTGGAATACCACAGCCGCCGTTTATCCGCCAGCCGGTTGAGCCAGCGCAAACTTTGCTTGAAGCGCCACTGGAAAATTCCCGTGGGAAAATTTGCGCCGGAAGTGCCGGCCACCGCGCAAATTCTTGGCTGTGTTTTGAA
This sequence comes from Verrucomicrobiia bacterium, assembly GCA_036509625.1. Classification (GTDB taxonomy): domain Bacteria; phylum Verrucomicrobiota; class Verrucomicrobiia; order Limisphaerales; family UBA11358; genus UBA11358. Next base: position 2,743 of record DATCFH010000137.1, on the reverse strand, counting down.
GCTGCAAACTTCCGACGACGGCATTTTTTCAAATTCGCGGAACAAAACTTTTTCGATGAACTCGCCGGTGCGGTCGTCGCACTGCTGGAATTTTCCGCGAATCTGCCGCTGATAAAATTCCGTGTCGGTGGAAAACAAATAAGTGCGCGCCGACCGCGACCGCGCGACTTGGTCAATGATCAAAAGACTTTTTTGCGCGCGGCATTCGGCCAAAATTGCCGCGAGATTCAAAACTTGATAGCGACCGGTGATTTTCAGCCAGCGCGCGGGCGGCGACGGCTCGGCGGCGAGCCACGCGTCCAGCATTTCAAATTCCTGATAGCCTTTGCCGCGTTCGGGATTTTTCGAGGGCGCAAACTGGCGGACGCGCAGGCGGGGCGATTCGGAAAATTCGGGATGACGGGCGAGCGGATAGCCGGAATTTTCCAGAAAAATCACCGGCGCAAATCGCTGGCAGAATTGCAAGACCTGCCGGTATTCCGCCAGCCGCGTTTCAGGATTGGCAGCGACGCCGGCGACATTAGGAATGACCGTGGCCGTCAAAACAATCGGCAGTTCAACGGGCGGTTCGCTCATGAATGAGGTGTTGGCTGAATCCAGTCCAGCCGGTCGTCGGGCCATTCCGGCGGATGCGACTGTAAGGCAACTTTAGGCATCGCCAACCCGTCAGGCAAGTCTCAACGCGCGGACAAGGTTGCACGGAAGGATTGCAAACACGCGTTTTTCGCCTATGCTCGCCGCAAATCAGCCGGATCCCGATGACAATTTTATGAGCCACGACACCAACACTTTTCTGAACTTGAAACGCTGGCTGAAAAGCCGGTTGCCCGCCGAACGGCGCACAGCGTTGCTCAAAAGTTTGGTGGATGGATTGAACCACGAAGAATTCATCAAGCCCGGTTACGTTCCCAGCTACTACGACCAAAACATCACCGGTCTGCATTTTTATCACAATCTGGTTTTCATCCAGAAAGGTCGGAACGCAGAAGGCAGTAATCTGGTTCGCAACAACCAGATGAGGCCGTGATCGTCACGCGCACAAAAATACTTTCACCCGCATGAACCTCTACCAGCACCTGTCGCGCGTGATGACCAAGGGTCGCGACTTCGTGCCGCAGATTGACGGCCTGCGTTTCGTGGCCATCATGGCAGTTCTTGCCTATCACGTTCACCTTACGGCTCCCTACCATTTTGGGTTTGCCGAGGACAGCCCCACAATGTCGGATGGCGTTATTAATTGGGTTTTCAAAGCGGGCTGCAAAGGCGTGGAATTATTTTTTGCCATCAGCGGTTTCATTCTCGGCGTGCCGTTTGCGCGGCAGTATCTTGGTCAGGCGGAACCTGTCCGGCTCAAGGCTTATTATCTCCGGCGGTTGACACGATTGGAACCGCCTTACGTCATCCAATTAATTTTTGTGCTGCTGGTGACGTGGCTCTTCCTGCGCCACCAACCGAGGCACGTTGAATTATACCAGCAACCCGACTGGCTCGCGCATACGCTGCGACATCTCGGCGTCAGTCTGTTTTACGGCAGCGGCTTGGTTTATCACGCGTATCCGCAACCGAACATCGTGCTGTGGTCGCTGGAAATTGAAGTGCAATTTTACCTGCTCGCACCGCTGCTCGCGCGCGTATTTCAAATCTCATCCGCACCCGCGCGCCGGATGACCATCATGGGTTTGATGCTGCTGCCGATGGCACTGGGACCGCTCATGGCCGCGTGGCCGTGGCTCGGCTGGACGCTGCTCGGCAAACTGCAATTTTTTATGGCCGGCTTCCTGTTCTGCGATCTTTATCTTAACGGCAAAGTGCGGACGGAAAAACGTAATCACCTTTGGGATTTATTTTTTCTCGGTGCCATCGCCGCCGTAATTTGCTTGAGCCAGTTCCAAATGGATTATCCCTTTCTGCCGTGGTTGTGGCTGCTGCTGCTCACGGCGGCGTTTCGCGGAAAAATTTTCCACTGGCTGCTCGGCCAGCCGCTGATCACCACCATCGGCGGCATGTGCTACACCATTTATATGTATCACTGGCTGATGATTTCCGGCCTGATCCGCCTGACGATAAAATTTTCCACGCACATCTTCTGGCTGGATTTGCTGATTCAATTTGTCGTGATGTCGGTGATCATCATCGCCATTTGCAGCGTGCTGTTTGCGCTGTTTGAAAGGCCGTTCATGCAACGCAACTGGCCGCAGAAATTTTGGAGCTGGATCACGAGAAGTAAAACCTAAAACTGGAGGCTTGAAACCTGAAAGTTGAGGTTGAATCGGCTTTCTTTTCGGTTTCAGGTTTCAAGTTTCATCTCGCCTCGCGTGATAATCCCTCCTAGCTTGGCTGCCGCAAAACTAAATGGCTCCCCGTATCTCCATCATCATGCCGGTCTGGAACGGTGAGAAATTTCTCGCCGCCGCCGTGGACAGCCTGCTGGCGCAGACGTTTTCGGATTTTGAACTGCTGGTGATTGACGATGGCAGCACCGACCGCACGCCGGAAATTCTCCGTGCTTATGCCGATCCCCGCCTGCGCGTGCTGCGACTCGATCACGGCGGTATCGTCGTGGCCTTGAATCACGGGTTGTCCCAAGCCGGGGCTGACTGGATTGCGCGGCTGGATGCGGATGACATCAGTCTGCCGCGCCGGTTGGAGTTGCAATGGCAGGCCGTGAACCGCCGTCCCCGGACGGTTCTGTGCCATACGGCCGTCACTTTTTTTGGTGAAGGCGGTGGGTCGGCTGGCGAAG
>DATCFH010000136.1:0-3802 GCA_036509625.1 Verrucomicrobiia bacterium | reverse complement strand
GACACGCTTGCGGGCATGGAAGCCGGCCATATGCCCGTGCCGCTGCACCTGCTCGGTCGCGGCGGCGACAAACCGTTTCCGTGCGGCTGCGGACGCGATTGGGGTTGCGTCGAAGCTTACACGACCCTTTCCAGCCTGCCGCATTTGCTCGCGGAAAAATTATTAAAATTCCCCGATCACGAACTCGCAAAATCTTCCGCGCCGATTAAAGAAAAAATTCTTTCGCTCCGCAGCCGCGCGCAAAAAGGCGACGCGCTCGCGCTGGAAATTTTTGATTTTCAGGCGCGCGTGATGGGCTTGCACGTCGCGAATCTCGCGATGGCACTTGACCCCGGCATTGTCATTATCGGCGGCGGCTTGATGGATCATGAAGTGACGACGCCGGAATTTCGCGAGCGTTATGTGCGCCTCATCCACGCAGCCGCGCAGCCGTATCTCTGGCCGCAACAGCGCGACACGTTGAAAATTGTTCCCGCAATTTTGGGTGATTTGTCGCAGGCCATCGGCGCGGCGCTCGTCGCGCTTTATCAAAGCCGCAAATAATTTTACTGGCTTAAATTTGGCGGACGGTTACAACGGACACATGAGCGAACCAATCATTGCCCAAAAGTTTCCCTACGTTCTCGACATGAAGCCCGGCAGCTTTTACTGGTGCAGTTGCGGTCGCTCCAAAACCCAACCGTTCTGTGATGGTTCGCACAAAGGTTCCGGTTTCGCGCCGCTGAAAGTGGATTTGCCCGACGCAAAAAAAGTCGCTTGGTGCGGCTGCAAACATTCCAAGACCGGCGCGTTCTGTGACGGCAGCCACAACCAACTGGCTTAACTCTGCGCCGCTTTTTCCGCGCGCAGTTTATCCAATGCTGACAAGGCCGCCGCGCTTTCGGCGGCTTTTTTACTTTTGCCGGAACCGCGTGCGAGTTCTGCGCCAGCGTGACGGACGGCACATTCAAAAATGCGATTGTGATCCGGGCCGACGGCAGAAATGAATTCATATTCCGGCGCGAGCGGCGAACGCGCCTGCAATAATTCCTGCAACTCACCTTTGGGATTTTCAATGTCGCCCGCGTCCGTCAGCGCGCTGAAATCGGCGGCGAACTCGCGCAACACAAATTCGCGCGCGGCCTCAAATCCGCCATCCAGAAAAATGGCGCCAAGCAACGCTTCGAACGCATCCGCCAGCGCCGATGCGCGTTCGCGACCGCCGGTGTTTTCTTCACCGCGACTCAAAATCAAATGTGCGCCGAGATCAAGTTCGCGCGCGCGTGCCGCGAGCGAAACGGAGTTCACCAGTTTCGCACGCGACTTGGTGAGCGCGCCTTCGTCCGCCGCAGAAAATTTTTCAAACAGTTCGCGCGACAGCACAAGACCCAGCACTGAATCGCCGAGAAATTCCAGCCGCTGGTTGTGCGTCAACGCGGCGTTGGCCTCGTGCGCGACGGACGGATGCGTGAGCGCGAGACGCAAAAGATTTTCGTCGCGGAAAGCATGGCCGAGACGGAGTTGGAGTTCGGCGAACATGGGGAATTGATGATTTACGATTTGCGATTTATGATTGGGGCGGCGCTCGCAATTCCATGATTCAATCGTAAATCAGCAATCATAAATTAGGAATTAACTTGCGGGCGAAACTTGAGCCACTTCCTCGGCAAGCGGGTTTTCTCCAATGGTAGCAACCGTTTCCGGCGCAACTGGAATTTCATTCGCCGACGGATTCAAGCCATGTTCCAGCAATTGCGCCACGTCGTGCTGGACTTGTTCCAACTGGGAAAGATGCAGATTCGGATCAGCAATCGCAAAGATGTCGCCGGTCTTGGGCTGTTCGTAAATGAAGATGCGCTGGCCGTCGCGCGTGATTTGTTCCTTCACTTTGAGGAGCCGTTTGCGTTCGAGCATCACGGCGAGAATATACGCGGCGGGCGCGTAACGCGGATCGTTTTGCGCGACGAGTTTTCGCAGCACCGTTTCGGCGGTTTCCTTTTGAATGGCCTCGACCGGTTGCGCGGGCGGCACTTCGTAAATTCCCTGCCAGTGCGAAATAAAACCGTTGCGGCTGCTGGCGTCGCCGGCGAATTGTTTTTGCCAGCACGGATCGCAAATGTCCGAGCGGCGCAACTCCGGCGCGAGTTCGAGCAGCAGCGTGTGATACGGCTGCCGGTCGGCGAACGGCTGGGCGCACGCCTCGCAGACGTGGGCGCGGGACTGGATGTTCCACTCGTTCATGGGCGCTGGAATTTAGCAGAAACCAAGTGGCGGGACACGAAGAATTTTGGAAAAGCCAAACTGCAATTCGCCATGCAGCAGGAATGTTGCGAACGTGAAATTATTCGAGCGGCTCAATTGGCAACACCGGTTGGCTCAGGCGCGCCCGGTTCCAATCCTCGCGCAATTCCTGCAAATGAATCAGCCGCCATTTATTGACCAGATCGTAGGCGGTTTTCGGCAGACGACCTTCATAAATTTTGCCGGACTCAATTTCAATCAACGCCTCGTGTTCAGCGTAGATGGCGTGAAAATGCGTCGGCGGATGGTCGCGGAAATAAAAGCGGATGATGATGCCGTAAAACCGGCTGACTTCAGGCATGAACCGCCTCGCGGGAAATCTTGCCGGTGATTTCCAGATACGCCGCGTCCGGACAGATTTCGATTTCGTCCGTCCACGCGATTTGACCAAACTCACCGACGTGGACTTTTTTGAAAAACGCCTCGTCCCGCAACAGCATAAAAACACCGCGACCAACTGAATCGGATAAATCAATAATGCCGCTCACGCCATCCGCGTAATCCACGCGGATTTTGTAATCGGGCAAAGCCGTTATGTTCACAGGTCGAACCACGCTATCAAAGTGCCACTGCGGAAATGCGGCGTCAAGGTGCAAGCCATTCGTGCGGTGGAAATGGCGTGATGAATATGCGGAAATTATTGCGGACATAATTCTGGCACACATTTTTCGCGCCGGAGGCGCAATCGAAAATAGCCCGCAGTTTTAACTGCGGGTATCGTCCAAAAATAATTTCAAGCCCCAGTGGGGCGGCAGGAAAATTACAGCGGATGGTTCGGTCGTCCCTGCGGGACTTGATTTCATTTTCGCGCAAAACCCGCAGTTAAAACTGCGGGCTATTTTCAAACACCGCTTTGCGGCTGGCAATTCGCATGGTGTTTGGCGAGGATTTTTTTGTGCCAGTCCGGCAACTCCTTGTCTGAAGTTGGATTCATTTGCTGGCAGCGGGTTGATTAGTGTTGATGTTAATGAGATAAGCGGTGGCACTGACGCGGTTCACGGCGTGCGTGGTGCTTGGTGTCGTGAATGCGACGTGTGCATTGCCAAAGGTGACGCCGTTATCGGTTTCATAGTCGGTAACATTTTCTTCGGACAACCAAATGGCGTTAGCGTGTTGATAGTGAGCCATTCTGATGACGCGGAACATCGGGATGTTTGGCCGGTCAAACCGCCCAAGGATGGTGTAGGACACCGGCGGATAGCTATGATAGATAGTCATCCCCTTTTCTACGGTGACAAAGCTACCGGCACTGGTCGGCCAATCCTTCTGCGCGCCCGTGTAAGGCTGATAATAGCGGCTAAGGTTGCCATCAGCCGCGAAATGATCGCAGCCGGTAAGAAGAAGCAAGGACACGCAGAAAAAGAGGTAAGTTATTTTATTTTTCATGGGTTGATTTTTTATTAAAGCAATTGTCAGCTTATTTAGCGTTCAGTTTTGCCCCAGCTTCTTCGATTTTTCCGTCGCGGCGCGGACGGCGCTCATCACGGTCGCGCGCATTTTGCCTTTTTCCAAGGCGTGCAAA
>DATCFH010000135.1:0-5428 GCA_036509625.1 Verrucomicrobiia bacterium | reverse complement strand
CAGCATTCATGAGGAAGAGCCGTTGTCAGGCCGGCGCGCTTGGTCGGAGGCGGACGCGAAAGAATTGCTCGGCTGGGCAAAAGAGTTGGGCTGCAATTTTGTCCGGCTCGCGCATTACCCGCACAACGAACATATGGCGCGGCTCGCGGACGAAATGGGTCTCATGGTTTGGGAAGAAACGCCGGTCTATTGGACGATTGAATGGACGAACGCGGCGACTTTGACGAACGCAAAAAAACAATTGGCCGACGAGATTTTGCGCGACCAAAATCGTGCGAGCGTGGTCGTGTGGTCGGTCGCGAATGAAACGCCCATCAGCGACGCGCGCACGAAATTTTTGAAAGCGCTCGTGGACGAGGCGCGTTCGCTCGACGGCTCGCGGCTGGTTTCCGCCGCGATGGAAGTCCGCACCGATCCCAATGATTCCAACCATAAAATCGTGGATGATCCGTTCGGCGAATTCACCGACCTGCTGAGTTTCAACGAATACACCGGCTGGTATGGCAGCACGCCGGACAAGATTGATCTTGTCCACTGGAGCATCAAATACAACAAGCCGGTTTTCATCAGCGAGTTTGGCGCGGACGCGAAACAAGGTTTTCACGCCGATGCGCGGACGCGGTTCAGCGAGGAATATCAGGCCGATGTTTATCGCCGCACGCTGCCGATGCTGGAGAAGATTTCCGGCTTCACCGGCTGCACGCCGTGGATTTTGTGCGACTTCCGTTCGCCGCGCCGACTGCTGCCGGGCATTCAGGACGGCTGGAATCTCAAAGGCGTCATCGGTCACGATGGCAAAAAGAAGATGGCGTTTGATGTGCTAAAAAACTTTTATGACGAGAAGGCAAAAGCGGACAAATAATTGGTAGGGCGGCGCTGCTGCGCCGCCTTGGCTGACCGGCAGGTCAGCCCTACCAGCGTTTATTAACAAATGAAAATCTCCATTCAAGATTTGATGATGCAAAGCGGCGTGACGTTTGGCACGAGCGGCGCGCGCGGGCTGGCGACGGCAATGACGGATAAAGTCTGTTGCGCCTATGCGAAAGGATTTCTCCAATACCTTGAATCCATTGGCGAAATCAAGCGCGCGGGCGAACGCGTGGCGGTCGGCGGCGATTTCCGACCGAGCAGCAGCCGCGTGATGGAAGCAGTTTGCCGCGCGGCGGACGACATGGGTTATCGCGCGGTGAACTGCGGAAAAATTCCGTCGCCCGCCGTCGCGCTGTTTGGTTTTGAAAATAAAATTCCGTCCATCATGGTCACGGGCAGCCATATTCCTGATGACCGCAATGGCATCAAATTTAACAAATGCGCCGGCGAAGTTTTGAAGTCGGACGAGAAGGGCATGAGCAGCCAAATTGTCGAACTGGATGACGCGTTGTTTGGCGCGGATGGAAATTTTGCGAAGGTAAAAGCGCCGCATGAAGTTTCGCCGGTCGCTGGCGAAAACTACGCGATGCGTTATCTGAATTTTTTCAGCCACGACGCGCTGACAGGTTTGCGCGTCGGCGTTTATCAGCATTCTGCCGTCGGGCGCGATGTGCTGGTGAAAATCTTTTCGCACCTCGGCGCGGAAGTCACCGCGCTGGGTTGGTCGGATAAATTTATTCCAGTGGATACGGAAGCGATTCGTCCTGAAGACGTGCAACTGGCGCGCGAATGGGCGGCGACTGGAAAATTTGACGCCATCGTTTCTGCCGACGGCGACAGTGATCGTCCGCTCGTGAGCGATGAAAATGGAAACTGGCTGCGCGGCGACATCGCGGGAATTTTGTGTGCGAAGTTTCTGGCGGCAGATTCCATCAGCACGCCGGTCAGTTGCAATACGGCGGTGGAAAAATGCGGCTGGTTTCCAAAAATCCGGCGCACGCGCATCGGCTCGCCGTTCGTGGCGGCTTCAATGATTCAAGCCAGTATTGACGGGGCGAAACGCGTGGTCGGTTATGAAGCCAATGGCGGATTTTTGCTGAATTCGGACATTGAAACCGACGGCAAAATCTTGCGCGCGCTGCCAACGCGCGACGCGGTGATTGTGCTGCTGGGAATTTTGCTGCTGGCGAAAGTTCAGAAGCAAAAAATTTCCGAGCTGGCGGCGAGTTTGCCCGCAAGATTCACGGCGAGCGACCGTTTGAAAAACTTTGCCACCGAAAAAAGTGCGGCAATTCTGGCAAAACTTAATTCTGGTTCGGAAGCCGCTGATAAAATTGAAATTGAAAAAATGTTTGGCGAAATTTGCGGCGCAGTTGCCAGCTTGAATCGCACGGACGGATTAAGAATTGTTTTCGCCAACGAAGAAATTATTCATTTGCGTCCTTCCGGAAATGCGCCGGAATTTCGTTGTTATGCGGAAGCGGCGAACGATGAACGCGCGCGGGAAATTACTTCACTGGCACTTGCCAAAATTAGCGGTGGCTGATTTTTCAGTGCGCGCCCGGCATCGGTTTCGTTGGCGTGGTCACGCGTTTGAACAGGAAAATCAGCGGCATGGCCACCAATGCCAGCGCGCTGAAAACTAGAAAAATGTCCAAGAACGCGAGGAGATGCGCCTGCTGATCGAGCAATGAATATACGGCATTGTAAGCCTGTCGCGACGCGGTCACGGAATCGGTGTGGTGCGAAAGCAGATTTTTTGCCGAGTCGAATTGTTGGCGGAACGCCGGATTGTCAGGCGCGAGATGGTCGACCATGAGTGCTTGGTGCGTCTGCGCGCCGCGCGCGAGCATGGTGGTGACAAAGGCGATGCCGATACTGCCACCGAGATTCCGCATGAGGTTATAGAGGCCGCTGGCGTTGCCGATCTGCGCCTGACCGAGCTGGCTCATCGTGGTCGTGGTCAGTGGCACAAAAATGAAGCTGATGGCGATGCCGTTGACGACGCTGGGCCAGATGACACTGCTCATGCCGACCTGAAGGTTGATGCCGGCAAGCAGCCAGGACGAATAGGCCAGCATCGAAAATCCAAACAGGAGCATCCAGCGCATCCGGATTTTTCCGACCAGCCGGCCGACCGCGAAGGTCGTGAAGAACGCCGCCACGCCGCGCGGTGCCAGAGCGTAACCGGCCTGCAAGGCAGGATAACCCATCAATGTTTGCAGGAACAACGGCAGTTGCGCGGTGGTGCCGTAAAGGATGGCCGCAAGCGACGTCATCAAAATCAAGCCGATGGTGAAATTCCGGTTTTTGAAAACGCGCAGATCCACGAGCGGATGTTCCGTTTGAAATTCCCACCAGATGAAACTCAAAAACGAAGCGACCGAGGTGAACGTGAACCACCGCACCCATTCGGCACCAAACCAGTCGGCTTCCTGACCTTTGTCCAAAACGATTTGCATCGTGCCCAGCCACACGGCCAGCAGGCCAAAGCCGATGTAATCAATCGTCGCCTCGAGGTTGCGCTTGATGTAAGGCGGATCTTCCACCACCCATTTTGCCATCAAACAAGCAAAAATCCCCACCGGCACATTGATGTAAAAAATCCAGCGCCAGGAATAACTGTCCGTGATCCAGCCGCCAATCACCGGTCCCAGGATCGGCGCGACGACGACGCCTTGCGCGAACGCCGCCATCGCCAGGCCGCGTTTTTGCGGCGGGAAACTTTCCAGCATGATGGACTGCGCGATCGGCACCATCGCGCCGCCGCCGATGCCCTGAAAAATCCGCGCCAGAATCAGCGTCGGCAGGCTCCACGCCAGCCCGCACAGCACCGACGCGAACGTGAACAACAGGATGCAGGTGAGCAAAACGCGTTTGCGGCCAAAATAATTTCCCAGCCAGCCGGTCATCGGCAGCACGATGGCGTTGGCGACGAGATAGCTCGTCAGCACCCACGTCGCCTCTTCCGGCGTCGAAGACAGGCTGCCGGCGATGTGTGGCAGCGCGATGTTGGCGATGGACGTGTCCAGCACCTCCATGAACACCGCCATCATCACGGTCAGCGTGATGAGCCACGGATTGTGGCGCGGATGCCATTCCTGATGAGGCGCGGCGGACATGGAATTAACGATTCAGATCTTAAAATGCAAAATGATAACGCAGTTTGAATTTTTCATTTTGCGGCGGGAACTGCCTGCGCGCGCGCAAAGAATTTGAAAATCAGAACTGCGGCAATCGCCAACAAAATCGAGGTTAGAACAATAATCCAGGCGGGCAGATTGAACGTGCTGACCTGCACGTCCGGCGTGACGGACAGGCCTGGGCCGATGACTTGGCCGGCCGGCAATGGCTCGTCGAAAACAATTTTTACGGGCACGCGCTGGACGACTTTTACGAAATTGCCGGTGGCATTTTCCGGCGGCAACAAACTGAACGCCGCGCCGCTGCCGGCTTGAATGCTGTCAACGTGCGCGCGAAACTCGCGGCCGCCAAGTGCGTCAATTTCGACGGTCGTTGGCTGGCCAACACGCATTTTGTCCAACTGCGATTCTTTGAAATTCGCGACGACCCAGACCTCTTCCGGCACGATGGACATGATTTGCTGCCCGACATCCAGATAATCGCCGGGTTCAACTTGTTTGCGCGTGACGCGTCCGTCGCACGGCGCAAAAATTTTCGCGTAGGACAAATTTAATTTTGCGGCGGCAACATTCGTCTGCGATTCGTTGAGCTGCGAGAACGCCATTTCTTTTTCCGCGAAAGCGGCTTCCAATTGCTTTTGCGCCTCGTCCACTTTGGAAGTTTCTTCGTCGGCATTTTCCTGCGCGGATTTCAAATCCGCCTGCGCTTTGGTATTGGCGGCGAGCGCGGCGTCAAATTCCTGTGACGAAATGGTTTTTTCTCCGACCAAATTTTGTGCGCGTTCAAAGTCGGCCTGCGTTTTTTTGACCGTAGATTCAGCGGCGTCCGCGTCGGCTTTCGCTTTGCGCGCCGCCGCGACGGCGGTAGCAACTTTCGCGTGCATCAATTCAACCGCCGCAATGACGGTGCGGAAATTGGCATCCTGCGAGACGGCGGCGGAATTTTTTTGCGCGACGGTGATGGCGTAATCCGACGGATCAAGTTCCACAAGCAATTCGTTCGACTGAACCAGTTGATTGTCCAAAACGTAAACGGCGGCAACTTGTCCGGCGATGCGCGGCGCAATGGAAACAACGTGGCCGGCAATGAACGCATCGTCGGTGGATTCATGCGTCCAAATGTCGGCGACGGTTTTCAGCCCGAAATAAAGCAGCACGGTCAGCGCGATGGCGGCCGGCCAAAGAAACAGCGGCGAATTCCAGTTGAAAGATTTTTTGCCGCCATTTTCTGGCGCGGCGGGCGGACTGGCGTTGACAAGATTTTCGCTCATAGACTTAAGATAAATTTTCGCTGGCACGCGACGGCGTTTCACCGGCGTGTTCCTTCGCGATTAAAATGTAGATGGCCGGGATCACCAGCAGCGTGAACAGCGTGCCGAGCGCCATGCCGGAAACAATGACGAGGCCGATGGAAT
>DATCFH010000134.1:0-10506 GCA_036509625.1 Verrucomicrobiia bacterium | reverse complement strand
CGTTCGGACTTTCGCCGCGCAGCAGGCGGAGAAACGGCACGAACCAAGTCAGTCCGACATTTTCGCAAGTTTGAATCAAAGCACTCATTTAATTTGAAACCGTAACAATCAATTCTTCAGGCCAATGGCGAACTTGCCGATGTAGGCATTTGGTTGGTGCGCGTCGAATTCAATGCCATCAATGAAATCAGCGGTCGCCGGTTTGTAGCCATCCGTCTTCGGCACTTCGGCGGCGGTGAGTTTGCCTTCCTTGACGAGCGCGGCGGCGGCGGCGAGATAGATGTCCGGGCGATAAACTTTCTTCGCGGTTTCCGCATACCACGCATCCGGCTTGGCTTCAGAAATTTGTCCCCAGCGGCGCATCTGCGTGAGGAACCAGACGCAATCGCTGTAATACGGATAAGTCGCGTTGTAGCGGAAGAAGACGTTGAAGTCCGGCACGGCGCGCGTGTCACCGGGGAAATATTCCCAGGTGCCGGTCATCGAATTGGCGATGACCTTGTAATCCGCGCCGACGTATTGCGGCATCGAAAGAATTTTGCAGGCTTCCTTGCGGTTCTCCGGGCTGGCGTCCAGCCATTTGCCGGCGCGGATGAGCGCCTTGATCACGGCGAGATGCGTCTTGGGATTTTTCGCGGCCCAGGCAGCGGTGACACCAAAAACTTTTTCCGGATTGTTCTTCCAGATTTCTGTGTCCGTCACGACGGAAACGCCGATGCCGCTCAACACGGCTTTCTGATTCCACGGCTCGCCCACGCAATAACCTTGAATCGTGCCTTGCGCCATCGTCGCCGGCATCTGCGGCGGCGGCGTCACGGAAATCAGCACGTCGCCATCGCTCGTGCCGCTGATGTCCGTTGGCGTGTAATAACCGGGTTTGATGCCGCCGGCGGCGAGCCAATAACGCAGATAATAATTGTGCGTCGAAACCGGAAATACCATGCCGAGTTTCAGCGGCGTGCCGTCGGATTTATATTTTTGCACAATCGGCTTCAGCGCGTCGGCCTTGACCGGACGCGAAATTTTATCGCCGTTCAACGCCGGATTGGCCGCCTGCATCTGCGCCCAGATGTCTTTTGAGACGGTGATGCCGTTGCCATTCAAATCCATGCTGAACGCTGTGATGATGTCCGCTTTCGTGCCGAAACCAATCGTCGCGGCAATCGGCTGGCCGGCGAGCATATGAGCGCCGTCGAGTTCGCCGGAAATCACGCGGTCCAAAAGAATTTTCCAGTTCGCCTGCGCTTCCAAAGTGACATCGAGACCTTCGTCATCGAAAAATCCTTTTTCCTTGGCGATGACCAGCGGCGCACAATCCGTCAGTTTGATGAAGCCGAATTTCAGTTCGGTTTTTTCCAAGTCCGCCGCGTGAACGGCAACGGCCTGACATAAAACTGCGCTGGCAAACGCGCCGAGGATGGCGGTCTTGAAAAAATGGCGGCGACTGGTTCCGGCGGTGGTCGCAGCCGGATTGAATTTGGAATAATAATTCATGTTCATGTTTTTTGGTTGAGGTTGTTTTTGAAAGCGGAATGAAAAATCAGGATTGCGCCGGTTCCGGTATCGGCGTGGTTTCCGCAACTGCCACGGTGGTTTTCTCCGCGCTCGGCCGATAAGTCCAGTAGAGGAACAGGCCGGTGAACAGAAAGCCGCCGATCAAGTTACCGATGGTCACGGGAATCTGGTTCCACAGCCACCAGTCGGACAGCGAGACTTTTGCGCCCAGCATCATGCCGGTGGGAATGACGAACATATTGACGACCGAGTGTTCAAAACCCTGCGCGAAAAACGTCAGGATCGGCAGCCACATCGCGACGATTTTGCCGATGGTGGATTGCGACGTCATCGCCATGACCAGACCGAGACAGACCATCCAGTTGCAAAGGACGCCTTTCACGATCACCGTAATCATTCCGGCGGTGCCATGCGCCGCATACGCAGTGGTTTTGGCCTCGGCAATGGCGACAATTTTTGCCGCGATGCCCGATGGCGCTTCACTGCCGCAATCCGTCAGCACTGCGTAAAGCAACACGCCGTAAATGAGACTGCCAATGAGGTTTCCAACAAATACCCAGGACAAATTGGCGAAGACTTTTCGCCAGTTGTGGCGGCCATCCACGCCGGCGAGCATCACGACGGCAAAACTGCCGGTGACGAGTTCCAGGCCGAGCAACACGATCATCACGAAGCCCACCGGAAACACGAGTGCGCCCACCAGCGGTATGCCGGTCTGCGCGGTCGCAGTGATGGCGAGGCTCGTGGCAAAGCCTAGCAGTGCGCCGGAAAGAATGCCGCGAATCAACAGGTCTTTGACCGGCAGCCCGGCCTCGTTGTCACCCGAGGCGAGCATGGTTTTTACAACTTCGAATGGTTTGATGTAGTCCATAATTTTGTTGGGTTGGTTGGTTTCAGGTTTGTCCCGCGCAAAGCGGGTGCGGAAAAAAGTTCTTTGCTTTGATGCCGGGCTGGGAAGAATGGCGGACAAATGGCGCGTCCACTTCAGCCTTGTTTGTGATGGTGGTTGCGCCGCGCAACTGAACCGCCTGCTCAAAAATGTCGGTGCGGAAAATTTTCCGCGCGAAAGCGAAGTTGATTACCGGCGGCTCTTGGTAAAGCCCGCTCGCCCGGATTAAATCCAATGTCCACGCCGCTTTGTCGCTACCCGGCTCGTTGGCGTTGGCGCGGTGAAAAATGCAGAAATCACTCACGGTGCGCTCCTGGCCGTGGCCAAAATCAATTTCGCCGGTGATGCCGTGGCGCAGCGAATTTTCAGAAACACCGACGAATTCAGGCCGTGCCAAGGTGGCGATGATTTGGTCGTGATTTTCCGGCCGGTCGCAAAATTCGCACGCTTCGAGCAGCGCGGCGACGAGTGCGATGTGTTCTTCATTATGCTTCGCCGCGAAATCTTCGCGCACCATCAAAACTTTTTCGGGATGTTGCGCATCCAGTTCCGAACTGGTCGCCGCAATCCAGCCGGCGCGCGTTTGCACGGCGACGGAATTCCACGGTTCGCCGGAACAGAAGCCGTCGAGATTGCCGGCCTTGAGATTCGCGGACATCTGCGGTGGCGGGACGATGACGATACGCACGTCGCGTTCCGGATCAATGCCGTGGGCAGAAAGCCATTTGCGCAGGAGTTGACGGTGCGAGGAAAACGAGAACACGGCGCCGAAGGTCAAAGTTTTTTCACGGCGCGTGGCGCGGATGTGGTCGCGCAAAGTGTGGCCGTCACGAACCCCTTGTTTCCAAAGTTCATGGGATAATGTAAGGGCATTGCCATTCAGGTTCAGCACGAGCGCGGTCAGACATTCGACGGCGATGGAACCCAGTCCGAGCGTCGCGGCGAACGGCATGGCGGCGAGCGCGTGGGACGCATCAAGTTCGCGGTGGACAATTTTGTCGCGCACGGTCGCCCAGCCGAGTTCGCGGCTCAACTCGACGCGCAAGCCAAACGCGCGGAACAGTCCGAGTTCCTGCGCCATCACGATGGGCGCGCAGTCGGTCAGCGGCACAAAGCCGAGTCGCAACGGGCGGGGCAGACTGGATTGTTTATTTTTGTTCATCGCGTGACATTTTCCGTGTCATACGCCTCATTAAGCCGCCGACGTGCCAGTTTTCATTTTTGGCTCAATGAATGCTTTACTTTGTTCACATGGAAACAATGAATGGATTTCATATATGAGTTCGCCGATTGATAGTCGGCGGTTGCAACAGTTCTGCGTGCTCGCGCGCACGGGCAGCTTTACACAAACGGCGCGCGAGCTGCATTTGACGCAATCGGGCATCAGCCACTCAATGAAGGCGCTCGAAGCGGAAACGGGCTGTCGCCTTTTAGACAAGCTGGGTAAAAAAGTTGTCCTCACGCAGGCGGGTGAACAACTTTTGCAGCACGCGGGAAAAATTCTCGCGGAAATGGCGGCGGCGCGCGACACGCTCACGCAACTTGGCAAATGGGGGCGCGGACGGCTGCGGCTCGGCGCGAGCACGACCGCCTGTCAGCATCTGATTCCGCCCGTGCTGCGCGAGTTCAAGGAAAGTTTTCCCGAACACACCATCACCATCGAGCCGGGCGACACGCCGCAACTGGTGGCGGCACTGTTGCAGCAGAAAATTGATCTGGCGCTCTCGCTGGAGCCGGAACGGGAGGCGCAACTTGAATTTCACCCTTTGTTCACTGATGAATTGCAATTCGTCGTGAGCGCGCAGCATCCGTGGGCGAAGTCGCAACGCGTCGAACGCGCGGAAATCGCGCGACAAAATTATATCCATTACAGCCGGCATACCGTGACCTTCCGGCTGATTGAAAATTATTTTCGCGAAGACAAGATCGTGCTGAACAGCATCATCGAAGTTGGCAGCATGGAGGCCACCAAAGAACTCGTGAAGCTCGGTCTGGGCGTGAGCATTCTCGCGCCGTGGATTGCAAAAAAAGAAATCGAAGAAGGCTCGCTGGTGGCACTACCGCTTGGCCGCCGCAAATTACAGCGGCGCTGGGGCATCATCCATTGGCAGGGCAAGCGGCTCAATCTCGCGGAAGAAACTTTTATCGGCCTGTGTAAATCCGCCACGGCATTATTGAATCAATAGCATTGTGATTTAGGAAGATTCCAGATTCAACTTCTGGTGGGCGCGCCACTGACCGCGCAAGTCACCGATTGGGGACAGGCGCGCGCCAACCAGTTTTAATAGCACGGAATTGCCCGTCATGGACGCGTGGAACAACGCCGGTTTTTTCACCGGCGTTTCTCGCGCCATTGCGTTCGACTTAGCCGAAGCACCCCTTGACTTCCGCCGTTTGAGCGCACAAAATGGCCGTGAACATTATCGTTTATCGGCATGGGCAAATTTCAGATTTAATTCCGACGGACACCGCTGCCAACCAAATTTCCCAACGTGAGCCTCCTCCTTCACAAAAGCAACCGGCTGGAAAATCTGGTGCAGCGGCTCGCCAGCGAAACGCTGCGCTCGCCGTTAAGCTCGCCGTTTACGACGGAACAAATCATCGTGCCCGCGCAAGGCCTCGCGCAATGGCTCAAGCTCGAACTCGCCCGCCGCCACGGCATCGCCGCCAATCTGAAACTGCTTTTCCCGCGCGCATTTTTTTCGGCGCTGATGGAAAAAAATTTACCGATTGAAGTTCGCACCGGCCTGATTGAACCCGACGCGCTGACTTGGCGCATCATGGAAAAACTGGAACCACTGCTCAACCTGCCGGCGTTTCAGGAAATAAAAAATTATCTCCACAACTCGCCCGACCCGCGCCGGAAATTCCAGTTCGCCGAACGCATCGCCAAATTGTTCGACCAATACAGCGTCTATCGTCCGCAATGGATTGACGCGTGGCAGCGCGGACAGGAAACGCACTGGCAGGCGATTTTGTGGCGCGCGGCGATGAGCGACGGCCTCGCGTGTCAGGGCAAATTTCTGTTTGAACTGCTCAACACGCTCAAGCAACCGGACTGCGACCAAACAAAATTGCCCGAACGCCTCGCGATTTTTTGTCCGACCAGTTTGCCACCGGTTTATCTCGAAGTGTTTCAATCGCTCGCGCGGCACATTCCCGTGCATCTGTTCTGGCTTTCGCCGTGCGCCGAATACTGGGGCGACATCACTTCGGCTTTAGAAGATGAGGCGATTCAAACCGTCGCTGGCAAAGGCGAATTGAGTCCCCGCGAACTGCATCTCGACCGCGGCCACCCGCTGCTCGCCGCGTGGGGTAAAACCGGTCGTGAATTTCTGCGGCTCATCACCGACTTGCAAATGGTGAATGAGGAAATAGACGACTTCCAAATTCCCGCGCAAAAAAATCTTCTCGGCCACGTCCAGCGCGGAATTCTAAATTTAGAAGACCGTGCGAACGACGAACAAATCGCAATCAGCCGCACCGACCGCTCAATTCAAATTCATAATTGCCACAGCCCGCTGCGCGAACTTCAAGTTCTGCGCGACCATTTGCTCGAATGGTTCGCCCGCGATTCCACCTTGTCACCACAGGACATTCTCGTGATGCTGCCGGATGTCGAGGCTTACGCGCCGTTCATCAAAGGCGTGTTCGACAGCGCCGAACCAGGTTCGCCCGCGATTCCCTACACGCTCGCCGATCAAGGCGCGCGTCAGGAAAGTCCGCTCGTCAACAGCTTCGCCGATTTGCTGCAACTCGCTTCAAGCCGTCTCACCGCCACGGCCGTCACGGATTTTTTTGAAACGCCCGCCGTGCGCCGGCGTTTTTCCGTGGCAGAAAATGAACTGCCACAAATCCGCGAATGGATCCAAAGCGCTGGCATCCGCTGGGGACGCGACGCAGCGCAACGCGAGGAACTCGGTCTGCCCGCGTTTGCCGAACACACTTGGGAACACGGCAACTCGCGCCTGCTGCTCGGCTACGCGATGGCCGACGACGGCTCCATTTTCAACAAGCTTTTGCCGTGCGCCGACATCGAAGGCACAGCCACGGAACTTTTGGGACGCTGGCTGGATTTTCAAAAACAATTTTTTGCAACGCTCGACGAACTCGCCGCGCCACGCACATTGAGCGATTGGGCGAACACGCTGAATAAAATTCTGGACGAATTATTTTCGCCCGAACGCGAAGAAGAATTTGCCACCAACGCCATCCGCCAAATCCTCGACAGCCTGCGCCAGCAGCAAAAAATTTCCGGCTTTGCCGAAAAAATTCCGTTCCAAGTCATCCTCGAACGCGTGCTGCCAAAACTCACGGAAGAGCCATCTGGCAAGGCGATTTTGCGCGGGCGCGTCACATTTTCCGGCCTCAATCCGATGCGCAATGTTCCTTTCCGCGCGATTTGTGTTTTGGGTTTGGACGACAAAAATTTCCCGCGCCGCCCCGCGCCGCTGAGTTTCGATCTGATGGCCGCGCAACCGGAAACCGGCGATGCCTCGCGCCGCGACGACGACCGTTATCTCTTTCTCGAAATGCTGCTCGCCGCGCGCGAAAAATTTTACATCAGCTACGCCGGCCAGTCCGTCAGCGACAACAGCCCGCGCCCGCCGTCCGTTGTCGTCAGTGAACTGCTCGATTATCTTGGCGCGCAATTTCAACTTACGGGAACGATTCCCGACGCAAAATTGCAGCCGCAAGAAACTCCGCTCGTCAGCGAACTGCTCGTCACGCGCCATCGTCTGCACGGTTTTAATCCGGCCTATTTCCAAGTGGACAAAAATAAAAATTCACAGTTATTCAGTTACTCGGCAGCGGACGCAGAAATCAGCCGCCACATCGCCGACCGCACCAAACGCGCGTCAGCCAAGCCTTTTCTCGCGCAACCGCTCGCCGCGCCGGATGCGGAATGGAAAAATGTTTCCCTAAAAGACCTCCAAAACTTCTTCCAAAATCCCGCGCGATTTTTTGTGCAGCGTCGGCTGGATTTTCGCTTGCCGGAGGACAAAGAACTGTTGTCGGACGAAGAACCGTTTGCCGTGGACGCCCTCGACGCCTTTAATTTCAAACAGGAAATTGTCGAGGCCTTTTTAGACAAACGCCCACCGGAAAAACTTTTGGCCGCGTGGCAGGCTGGCGGCCAGTTGCCGCCCGGCGCGACGGGAATTTTGCTGACGAATGATTTGTTTGCGAAAGCGCAACCGCTCATCGAATCGCTCCGGCAACGCATCGGCGCGGCGGAAAAAATCCGGCAGCCGGTCAAATTGCAAATTGGTGATTTTCAGTTGGAAGGTGAAATCCCCTTGTTTCATAGGGTTGGAATCGTCCATTGTCGCGCGGCGAAAATCAAACCGGCCGCGCAGTTGCGATTGTGGATTGAACATCTCGCGCTGCAACTTGCGGACTTGCCGGAAACAAAATCGAGCTGGCTTATCGCCGAAGATGAAACTTGGCGTTTCAATGAAGTTCCCGACGCTGAAAAAATTCTGAAGCAGCTTTTGGAAATTTATCTTCTCGGCCTCACCAAGCCACTGCCGTTTTTTCCGGTCAGCAGTTTTGCCTTCGCCGCTGCGAAAGGGAAAAAAACTCCGGCAGATTCGGCGCAGGAAAAATGGGACGGCGATGACTTCGGCGATTTTAACGCGGGCGATTCGCAGGACACATATTTCAATCTTTGTTTCCGAAACGCGGCGAATCCGCTGGACGAAGAGTTTGAGCAATTGGCGCAACAAATTGTAAATCCGTTGCTGGCACATCAAACGGAGGAGGAGTCACCATGACTTTCGATTTGGTTCACACGCCACTGGATTTGGGCGTCACGCGGCTGGAAGCCAGCGCAGGCACGGGCAAGACGTTCGCGCTCGCGGGAATTTTTCTGCGCCTGCTCGTCGAGGAAAAAATTCCCGCGAGCGACATTTTAGTCGTGACGTTCACCGAAGCGGCGACGGCTGAATTGCGCGACCGCATCCGCCGCCGGCTCGCGGAAGCGTTGCTCGCACTGGAAGGAAAATTCACGGAAGATTTGCTCTTGTTGGAATTAGTTGCGCGCACGCAAGCGCGCCGCGACGCCGCGATAAATTCGCTGCGCAACGCGCTGGAGATTTTCGATCTCATTTCCATTTCCACAATTCATGGTTTCTGCCAGCGCACTTTGCAGGATAGCGCATTTGAAAGCGGCAGTTTGTTCAACGTCGAATTGGTCGCCGACCAGGACGGACTCATCCGCGAAATTGCGGCGGATTATTTTCGCCGCCAGATTTATTCCGGCGACGAACTGCGAGCGAGCATTGCGCTCCACCAAAACCTCACGCCGGACGTTTTCGCCGCGCTGCTCAAGCGTTTTCTCACTTATCCCGAATTAAAACTGCTGCCCGCCGCGCCCGCGCGACCGCTGGCAGAAGTGCTGGCGGATTTGGAAAATACCTTTGCAAAATGTGCTTCCGAATGGATGGTGCTGGCGAAAGACCGCGCGCAACCGTTGAATTTTTTCATCCGCGAAAGAAAATGGGCGACCAAGGAACACGCGAAAGAAAATTTAATCGTCGAGGCGATGGCCAAACTGGATGCCGGTTTTGTTGCGGGAAAAATGTCCACCGCAGTTTGGGACGCAATAAAGTTTTTTTCCATTTCTGCAATCCGCAACAACATCGGCAAGAAAAAGGAAATGCCGGAGCCGCATCCGCCGCTGTTTGATTGCTGCGAAAATTTGATTTCGCTGGCGGCGGAATTTGCACTGGCGCAGCGGCTGGATTTTTTGCGGACAGCCCGTGAAACCTTGACGAAACGCAAACAGGAGGCGAAGCGGCAATCTTACGACGATCTCATCAGCCGTCTCGCAACCGCGCTGGATGGCGCGTCGGGCAACGCGCTGGCGAATTCCGTCCGCAAAAAATTTCGCGCGGCGCTGATTGACGAATCGCAGGACACCGACCCGTTGCAGTGGAAAATCTTTAACGCCATTTTTGCCAAAAGCCCGGCGCACCGGCTTTATCTTATCGGCGATCCAAAGCAGGCGATTTACGGATTTCGCGGCGCGGACGTGAACACTTATTTGGCGGCGGCAGAAACATCCGGCAATAAATACTCGCTGGACACGAACTGGCGTTCCGAAGCTGCGCTGGTCAATGCGGTCAACACGATTTTTGAAAGCGCGGGCAAAAACACTTCATTCGTCGCGGAACAGATTTCTTTCGAGCCGGTGAAGCCAGCGAAGAAATCAGACGAACAGCCAATCATTTTTCCCAACGGACAGCGCCCGCCGCCGTTTCAAGTTTGGAGTTGGAGCGCGGAGAACGGTTCTTTGTCAACCAAGTCAGCGCAAAAGGTTTTGCCCGAAGCCGTCGCCGCTGAAGTTTCCCGACTGTTGCGCGAGGATGTTCACATTAAAAATCAGCGGCTGAATCCGTGCGACATCGCGGTGCTGGTGGAATCGCACCGGCAGGCTGGCTGGATTCAGCGCGCGTTGCACGAACTGCAAATCCCCAGTGTTGAAAGGGCGATGGACAGCGTTTTTGATTCGGACGAGGCGCGCGAATTGCAGTGGATTCTCACCGCCATTTTGAATCCAGCGCGCGAGGCGGGCGTGAAATGCGCGCTGACGACGGACGCGCTCGGCCGGAATGGAAATGATTTGGAGAAACTCGCGGCGGACGAAATTTCATGGCAGTCGCGGTTGCAGGAATTTGCCGAGTATCGCGAAAGCTGGGAACGCGATGGATTTTTCTCCATGTTCTCGCAATTACTGCGACGCGAAAAAATCATTGAAAATCTTCTGCGTTTTCCTGATGCCGAGCGGCGAATTACGAATGTGCTGCACCTCGCGGAATTATTGGAAGCGGCGAGCCGGACGGAACACCTTGGCGCGGCGCGGCTCGTGCAGTGGCTCGAAAAGCGCCGCGCGAGCGATGAGGCGGCGGCGGATGAATTTCAGCTCCGGCTCGAAAGCGACGAGGACGCGGTGCAAATCGTCACCATTCATCGCGCGAAAGGATTGGAGTATCCGATTGTGTTTTGTCCGTTTGTTTCCAAGGACGCGGGCTTGGGACAAATTAAGAATCATCGTAACAAGGTCATGGATGTTGTGCTTTTTCACGATTTGGCCACGA
>DATCFH010000133.1:0-5140 GCA_036509625.1 Verrucomicrobiia bacterium | reverse complement strand
TGTTGAGTAGTTTAATTCTGTTGCGAGTTCTAAATTGAATACAGGGAATGTGGCATAGTTGGTTGGTGAAGCTAAAGATTCTGTCACACTCATTATTTGATTCATCCCTTCCTGATATATGTTCCAAGGCGCAACGCCAATTGCTTCCTGTTTGGTTATATTTAGGATTGATAATGTTATCATCAATAAGCCAGTGGAGATAACCGAACACCTAAAAATTAGTCGCTTTGAAATTAGTTTTTCCCCAAAGATGGAATCCAAGATAGCGGCAACTTTTTTAGCAAACATCAATGCAAATTCATGTTTGTTGTAAGATTTTACTTTGTTCCACCAATCTTCAAATTTCTTATTTAGATGTTTCTTTTGAGCGTCCAAGAAAATTACATTGTCGCACAATTGGGAAATGGACAAGGCAAGTCCGAGCAGGATTATTAGTAGTTCATAATACATAGCGAACGCACCTTTATTCAATCAATTCAAACGTGAAGGTTTTAAGTTTCTTATTAACAATAATCTTCATTCCCTTTTCTCTACAAAGTTGGTTTAAGTTGACCGTTGTTCGCAATAATTAGCAACAACTTCTCAAGTGTCAATTATCTGTTTTTAACGCCTGTCTTGGCTCGCCAAGGCCGCTGGGAGCGATTTGATTTGAAAAAACGCAGATGTTGTCGCCGGAGCCGTAAATGCGAATAAATTAAAAGGCTCGGTTCGTGCGAGATTTTGGCAAATATATGAGAGTGAAAATCGGCAAAATTATTCCTATTTGAAAAAAGATTTCCGTGCAACAAATTGCAACATCAAAAGTGCGTGACGGTGCGTTTTCCTGACAAAATGAAAGTTTTTGAGAAATGCGGTTTTCTGCTTTATTGACGCGGCCTTTGTCCGTGTTCACGCAAGGTCACGAAAAGGCTAGTTTGGATTAGCAAACCAGCGCCTTCAGCCACTCGGCCACCTCTCCACAGTTGAAGGGGTGACTATTCTGCAAGACTTCGCGAATGAGGCAAGCGGATTCGTAAATCGTTCCCGCCCGTGCCGCAAATGCCGCCGTTGAATTTTGGCCGGAAAAAACTATGCTGTCGCCCGCGCCTAAAATGAAAATTGAAACCATTCTAACACCGATGGAATTGCCCGCGCTCGCCCAAGGCGATTTGCACGGCACAACGTGCGTGATCTTCGACATCCTGCGCGCGACCAGCACCTTCGTCACCGCGCTGCACCATGGCGCAAAGGAAATAATTCCCGTCAGCGAAATCGCCGAAGCCGTCGCCATTCGTAAAACGCAGACGGAAGTTTTGCTCGCCGGCGAACGCGACGGCGTAAAAATCCGCGCCGCACAATCGGGCGGAATTGATTTTGATTTCGGCAATTCCCCGCGCGAATTCACGCCGGAAAAAGTTCGTGGCAAAACGATCGTCTCCACCACGACAAACGGCACACGCGCATTGCAGGCGTGCGCGAAAGCAAAAATAGTTTTGGCCGCGTCGTTCCTAAACCTCACTGCCACGGCAGATTTTTTGCGCGGGCAAAATGAAATCTTACTCATTTGCGCCGGCACGGGCGAGAATCCGGCAGCGGAAGACATTCTCGCGGCGGGCGCGCTGGTGGACTTGCTGGCATCCGGGAAAAACACCCACGCAAATAAGTCCGCTAATTCAACGTCCGCCCGCGCCGCTTATGTGCAGGCCGTGCTGACAAATCTGGCCGCCGCCATCGGCAATTCCCAAAATGGCCAACGCCTGCTCGCGATTCCCGAACTGTGCGATGACGTGGCGTTTTGCGCGCAACGCGACATTTTTAACCTCGTGGCGCAGATGGCTGCGGACGGAAAACTCCGGCGCGTTTGAATTGCCGCTTTGCACCGGACACCTTCGCCTTTAACCTGTCCGCATGGCTTGGTTCACCGACCGGCATTGTTTTTTGCTCGCCGTAACATTTTACGGTTTGAGCACACTGTATTCCGTTTTTCTCTGGCGCAAAGGTTTTCGCCGCGATGAATGGGTGAACTATTTTCTGCTCGCCGCCGGCGTCGCGCTCCACACGCTCGCGATGTTCAAACGCGGTTTGACGCTCCACAGTTGTCCCATCAACAATCTCTACGAAGCAACGACCTTCCTGCTCTGGACGCTCGGCCTCGCGTGCCTGATTTATTCACTGCTGCCGCGTTTCAAATTTCTCGCCGCGTTCACCGCGCCCGTGCTTTTTACAATCGGGATTTTTGCGCTGATGCCGTCGCTCGACCCGCCGCACGGATTGAAACCGGAATTTTCCGATGCGCTCCGCAGTTTGCACGCGGCCACAATTTTACAAGCCTACGGCGCGTTTGGACTCGCAGCGGTGGCGGCAGCGATGTTTCTGATGCAGCAGCACGATCTAAAACTCCACAAACTTCGCGCGCTACTCTCGCTGTTGCCGTCCATGCAGCGACTTGAATTAATTACGTTCCGGCTCGTCGCCGTTGGCTTCGTGCTGCTAACCATCGGCCTCGTTGCGGGCTGGCAACTGCCGCGACCGGAAGGAAAACCCTATTTCTTCGACACCAAAGTTCTCTGGTCCGCCCTGCTCTGGTTCATTTATCTCGAATCACTCGTCGCGTATAAAAAATTTGGCCGGACGAGCCGGCGTTTCGCCATCGGCATCATCGCCACTTTTATTTTCCTGCTGCTGACGTTCTGGATTACCAACCTTTATTCCGGCCTGCACAACTGAATCCATGAGTGTCGTCGTCATCGGTTTGAGCCATCGCTCCGCGCCCGTCGAACTGCGCGAACGCTTCGCCTTTGCCGGCGAAAAAATTCCCGGCGCACTCGCGGCCTTGCGCGCCTCCGGCCTCGCCAGCGAATGCGCCATTCTTTCAACCTGCAACCGCGTGGAAATTTACGCCGTCACTCCGCTCACGGCAGCCGCAGCCTTTGCGGAATTAAAAAAATTCCTCATCGCGCATCAGGCTTACGACGGCGCGTTGGGTGATGAACTATATTCGTTCGCCGAACCGCACAGCCTGCATCATCTGTTCAAAGTTGCCAGCGGACTCGATTCGATGGTCATCGGCGAAACGGAAATTTTCGGCCAGCTCAAATCAGCTTACGAACTCGCGCTCGCGCATCAGCACACCGGCGCGCGATTGAACAAGGCGTTTCAACGCGCCTTCAATGTCGCCAAACATCTCCGCACCGCGACGAACATCCAGCGCGGCAGCGTCTCCGTCATGTCCGCCGCCGTGGAACTTGCCGAGAAAATTTTCACCGCCCTCTCCGAACACGAAGTCCTCGTCATCGGCGCGGGCGAGACGAGCGAAAAAACGGCGCGCGCCTTGCAATCGCGCGGCGTAAAAAAAATCACCGTCACCAACCGTTCGCCCGAACGCGCCGCCGCGCTCGCGACGGAACTCGGCGGACGCGCCGTGCCGTTTGAGCATTGGCCGGACGAATTTGAGCGCATTGACATCGCCATCAGCAGCACCGCCGCGCCGCAGCCCATTCTCGACCGCGCAACGCTGGAACCATTGATGAAACGCCGCAAACACCGGCCCTTGCTGCTGATCGACATCGCCGTGCCGCGCGACATTGACCCCGCCGTCAGCACGCTCGACAACGTCTATCTCTACAACGTGGACGACCTGCAAAGCATCGCCGACGATTATTTGAATTTGCGAAAAGAAGAAGTCGCCCGCTGCGAAAAAATCATCGCCGAGAAAGTTGCCGCGCTGCTGTCGGCAAATAAATTTTCCAGAAACGCCGAACGCACCCAAGATTAATTTCACATGACGACACCCATTCAACATCCGCGCGATCCGCTGCACGGCATCACGCTGGAAACCATTCTCAACACGCTCGTCCAACGCCACGGCTGGGGCGAAATGAGTCGGCGTATTCCCATCCGCTGTTTCCTTTTTAATCCGACGGTAAAATCCAGCCTTACCTTTTTGCGTAAAACTCCGTGGGCGCGCGCGAAGGTGGAAAACTGGTTCATCGGCGAACTGTGAAATCAATTTGGTGGGTGCATCGCTGCGGCGATACACGACGATGCCGCAGCACCGGCGCCACCAAATTAAGAACCGCCTTTGAAACTGGGCAATTGACGCCGGACAATTCTCGCTTAAACTTTCCGGCTCGCTGCCATTTCCGGCGACAAAATTTTATTTCCATGCTGACAATCCGAGATTTGAAAATGACGTTCGGCGGGCGCGTGCTGTTTGAAGACGCGTCGTTTGCCGTAAATTACGGCGACCGCGTCGCGCTCGTCGGCCCGAATGGGGCGGGCAAAACGACTTTGTTTTCCATCATTCTCAAACAGCTTGAACCCGATTCCGGCGAAGTGTTGCGCGATGAATGGACGATGGTTGGTCACTTACCGCAAGAAGCCGAAGCGAACGGTGACGAAACTATTTTGGACGTGGCGACGGGTCGTGTGGACGAGTTGCCGCGCCTTGAAAATCGACTACACGAATTGGAAAAAGCGGGCGACGTGTCTTCGCCAGAGTATCTCGAAGCCCACGCGAAACATGACGCGCTCAACGACGCGCAAGTGGAGACGAAAGCGAAAAAAATGTTGCGTGGCTTGGGTTTTCGCGATGCCGACTTCGACCGCAAAGCGAACGAAATGAGCGGCGGCTGGATCATGCGCGCGCGGTTGGCGCGTTTGCTCGTGATGGAGCCGGATTTACTTTTGCTCGACGAACCGACGAACCATCTTGATTTGCTCGCGCTGTTGTGGCTGCAAAATTATCTCAAAAATTATTCCGGCGCGGTGCTGTTGATTTCGCATGACCGGCAATTCATGGATGAAGTCGTCACGCAGGTTCACGAAATTTCCGAGCGCAAATTAATTCCCTACACCGGCGACTACGGCGACTACTTGCGCCAACGCGAGGAACGCTATGAGCAGCAGCTCGCCGCCTACAAAAATCAGCAGAAAGAAATCGCCGACTTGCAGGCATTCGCCGACCGCTTCCGCGCCATTCCATCGAAAGCGTCGCAGGCGCAAAGCAAGCTCAAGCAAATCGAGCGGCTTGAGTTGATTGAAAAACCGATGGCGCCGCGCAAGCCGTTTCGCTTTCAAATTCCGCCGCCGCCGCGCGGTGGTCAGCGCGCCGCTTCGTTGAATGGAATTCACATGGCCTACGGCGCGCACAAAGTTTATT
>DATCFH010000132.1:0-10141 GCA_036509625.1 Verrucomicrobiia bacterium | reverse complement strand
GAGGCCGATGGAATTGCGCGCCGCCGCGCCTGCGCCGGTGACCATCGTGAGCGGAAAATGGCCGGCGACCGTCGCGACGCTGGTCATCAAAACCGGACGCAACCGCAGCAATGAAGCTTCGCGGATGGCGACGATTTTATTTTTGCCGGCGCGCTGAAGTTCGTTCGCAAATTGGACGATTAAAATTCCATTTTTCGTCACGAGACCGACGAGCGTGACGAGGCCAACCTGCGAATAAATATTCAATGTCGTTGTCCAGCCGTTTGTCCAAAACGGAAGATTTGGGTTCGGCATTTTTAGAAAACAGAACATGAGCGCGCCGAACATTGCGAGCGGAACGGAGCCGAGCAAAATGATCCATGGGTCGCGGAAGCTGTTGAACTGCGCGGCGAGCACGAGAAAAATCAACGTGATGGACAGCATCATCGCGGGCAGAAATTTATTTCCTTCGGTGCGTAACTGGCGAGATTCGCCTGTGTAATCAAGGCGATAATTGGCCGGCAAAATTTTGGCGCTCTCGGTTTCCAAAAATTTCAGCGCGTTGTCCAGCGGCACAGTGGCGACGCCGCTGATCTTGACGGAGTTCAATTGTTGAAAGCGGTTGAGCGAGCGCGGCGTGGTGCGTTTGACAAAATGCGCGAAGGCGTTGACCGGAATAAGCTGGTTGCCCGGCCCTTTGACGTAGGTGGTTTCGAGCTGTTCGGTGTTGAGCCGCGCGCCGCGCCGCATCTGCGGAATGACTTTGTAGCTGCGCCCGGCGAGATTAAATCGGTTCACATAATTTCCACCGACCAGCACGGCGAGATCGGAGCCGACGGATTGTAAATCGAGGCCAAGCGCGGCGACTTTGTCGCGGTCAATCACGAGTTCCACTTCGGGCTGGTCAATCTTCGTGTCAATGATGGGCGGAAAAGCGAACATCCCGTTCGTCGCGGCCATCTGCTGCAACTGTTGCGCGAAGTGCAAAATCTGTTCCGGCTCGGCGGTCGAGGACAAAACAAATTCCACCGGAAATTGTCCGCCGCCGGGCAATGAAGGCGGCGTGACCATCAATAAACGGATGCCGGGAATGGTGTTCACCATCGCCTGGATGCCGGGCTGAATTTGGAACACGGTGCGTTTGCGTTCGCCCCACGGTTTCAAAACCATGCCGCTAAAACCGCTGTCGGGAAAAGTGAGTTGAAACGTCTGGCCGGTCTCGGGAACCGTTTCAAAAAGTTTGTCCACCGCTTTCGCGTAAAACGCCGTTTGTTCAATCGTCGCGTTCGCCGGGCCTTCGACAATGCCGAAGATTACGCCTTGATCTTCCGCCGGCGCGAGTTCGTGCGCGGACATCAGATACATCGGAATCGTCAATAGACTCAAGCAAACCCACACGACATAAACCGTCGGGCGGTTGGCGAGAATTTTATCGAGCACGCGGCTGTAAAATGATTTCAACCGTTCAAACTGGCGGTTGATGTGGCCGGGCAAACCGTGTTCCTCGCGGTCGTGATCCAGCAGCCGCGACGCCATTACGGGCGAAAGCGTCAGCGCGACGATGCCGGAAATTGTCACCGCGCCAGCGAGCGTCAGCGCAAATTCGCGGAACAGCGAGCCGGTCAAGCCGCCTTGAAATGCGATGGGCGTATAAACCGCCGCGAGCGTAATCGTCATCGCGATAATGGGGCCGACGAGTTCGCGCGCGCCGAGCAGCGCGGCATTGATGGGCGTCAGACCTTCGCGAACGTGGCGCTCGATATTTTCGACCATGACAATCGCGTCGTCCACGACGAGGCCGACGGACAAAACAATCGCGAGCAGTGTCAGCAAGTTCAGCGAGAAGCCGAAACTTTGCATCAGGAAAACGCCGCCGATGAGCGACAACGGGATTGCCACCAGCGGAATTAAAACGGAGCGCAGCGAGCCGAGAAACAAAAAGATGACGATGGAAACGATGAGCAGCGTCTCGCAAAGCGTCTTCAAAACTTCGTGAATCGCGTCATCAATATATTTGGTCGCGTCGTAGGCGATGCGGCCTTTGAGTCCGGTCGGCAATTCCTTTTGGATGGCGGCCATTTCCGTGCGGACGCGTTTGATGACGTCGAGCGAGTTCGCGTTCGGCAACACCCAAATGCCCATGAACACAGCGCGTTCGCCGCTGAAACTCACTTCGCTGTCGTAGTCTTCCGCGCCGAGCGTCACGTCGGCAAGGTCGCTCAAACGGATCATCTGGTCGCCGTCGTGACGCACAACGAGATTTTTGAAATCGTCCACGGAACGCAAATCCGTGTTCGCCGTCAAATTGACTTGGATGAGCGCGCCCTTGGTGTGGCCGACGGCGGCGAGAAAATTATTCGCCTGCAACGCCGTGCGAACTTCGTTCGGACTGATGTTGAATGCGGCGAGGCGGTCGGGTTTCAGCCAGATGCGCATCGCGAACGTGCGACTGCCGAGGAGATCCGCGCGCTGCACGCCTTCGAGCGCGGCGAGACGCGGCTGCACGATGCGCACGAGATAATCCGTGATCTGATTGGCTTCGAGCAACGGCTTGCTTTCGACGACGCCGGCGGCATTCGTCGTCAAAATGGCGGACGCAAAACTCAAGTAACACGCGGCGAATTGAGAATCCGCCGTCTCGACATTGATCGCGGGAATTTCCGCTTCCGGCGGCAAATCATTGCGGACTTGATTCACCTTCGAGCTGATTTCCGACAACGCTTTTTTGGCGTCGTAATTTAATTTCAACCGCACCGTAATCGTCGAGAGGCCGAGCTTGCTGGCGGATTCGACGTATTCAATTCCGTCCGCCGCCGCGATGGCGCGCTCCAGCGGCTGCGTCACAAACCCGCGCACGAGTTCCGCGCTCGCGCCGACATAAACCGTCGTCACCGTGACCGTGGCGTTTTCGTTGCGCGGATACTGGCGCACGTTGAGCGAGCGCACGGCCTGCAAGCCCGCGATCAAAATGATCAAGTTGACGACAATCGCCAAAACCGGTCGCCGGATAAAAATATCGGTGAAAGATTTCATGCGCGGCGATTAGCTGTTCGGCGGCGTCGGCGTCAGAGAATTTTCCGGCACGACGGAATTATTTACCTGCACGCTCATGCCGTTGCGCAATTTGAAGATGCCCGCCGTCACCACGCTTTCGCCCGGCTTCAAACCCGTTTCCACGCAGATGAAATCGCCGCGCGCCGCGCCCGTGCGAATAAATTTTTGCTGCACAATCAAATTGGTTTTGCCGCCCGTCACCTGCGGTTCCAAAACGAAAACCGAGTCGCCGTAAGGTGCGCTTAAAACTGCCGTCGCAGGAATCACGAGCACCGTTTTTTTACCGGGCAATTCCACTTTTACGCGCACGAACATTCCCGCGCGCAGCAGGCCATCGGCATTTTCAAACTTCGCGCGCACACGCACGTTGCGCGTGACCGTGTCGAGTTCGGGACTGATGACGGCGAGTTCGCCTTCAAAATTTGTGTCGGCATAGCTGTCGCAAATCGCGCGCACTTTCAAACCGGTTTGCAACTGCGCCAAATCCTGTTGCGGCAATGAAAAATCCACGAACAGCGGCGAGGGCGATTGCAGCGAAACAATCCCTTTGCCGACATCCAGTTGTTCGCCCAAGTTGACGAGCCGAATGCCGAGCCGGCCGGCGAACGGCGCGCGGATGGTTTTCTTGTCAATCGTCGCGCGGATGCCGTCGGCATTCGCCTGATTTTGCGTCAGCGTCGCGTCAGCTTGGTCGAGTTCGGACTGCGAAACGGTATTGTCCGCGCGCAATTTTTGCGTGCGCTCCAAATTTAATTTTGCCAGTTGCACCTGCGCTTCCGCCGCGCGCAACTGCGCGACTTCGGATGACGTGTCCAACTTCACGAGCAAATCGCCTTTATTCACCGTTGACCCGGATTCAAAGGCGATTTCGCTGACGGTTCCACCAATTTCCGGCGCGATCATCACGCCCTGCGCGGGAGTCACGGAGCCGACGGCGGGCAATGCGTCCTGCCACTGTTCCTCGTGCGCCATCGCCGTGGCGACCGTTTCCGGCGGCGGCGTAAAGGACGCGCCAAACGCGATCATGGCTTTAATCTGCGTCGTTTTTATCGCCGCGAGTCCGCCCGCGATGACCACGACAATGACAATTCCAACAAGCAATTTCCGCTTCATTTTTTCCTCCTGATAATTTTCTTGAATTTCACCGGCTGCGGCCCGGCGCCCGTCAAAAACAGTTGCACAATTTTTTTTGCCACGGCTTTGTCAGGATTGCAATCAGGACAGACGAGATGGCCGACGAGATAAAAATTCGCCATGCCGTAAAAACCAAACGCCATGTCCTGACAATCAAATTGCCGCGAAATTTCGCCGTTTTTTTGCGCGCGCTTGAACAATGAATGGATGAATTCAAAGTTGCGTTCGCACTTGTCCGTGTAATCAAGATTTTCAGGAATTTCGCCCGGCGCGGCAAACATCGTGGCGAACGCGATCCTCATCAATTCGCGATTCTCGCGGAAAAAATTAAACAGCGCGACGAGAATTTTTTCCAGTTGCACGGGCAGTTGGTCGTCCGGTTTCGCCGCCTCGCTCAAGACGCGATAACGCTCGTCGTGTGCTTCATGGACGAGCGCCTGAAACAATCCGGCTTTGTCCTTGAAATGATAATAAAGCGCAGGTTTGGAAACTTTGGCGTCGTCCACAATATGCTGGACGGAAGTGGCCGCGTAGCCGCCGTCGGCAAAGCGCTTGAGCGCGGCGCGGAGGATCAACTGGCGGGTGTCGGAAACGTCTTTGGCCATAACTTACCGAACGGTAGGTAAGAGGACGGTTTTTGTCAAACCGGAAATTTTTTTACGGACGGCTCAACGGATTTTGCCGCCCAGCCCTTTGGCCAATTTGGAATGATGTTGGCCGTAGGCGAAATAAATTGCCAGGCCGATGGCCATCCAGACGATGAGCCGCGCCCAAGTGTCGGCGGGCAGGCCGGACATCAGAAAAAAACAGAAGGCAACGCCGAGCGGCGCGACGAGCCAGAACGCGGGCACGCGAAACGGACGGTGGATTTTCGGATCGGTGAAACGGAGGACAAAAATGCCGGTGCAGACAATCGCGAACGCCAGCAGCGTGCCGATGGAAACGAGTTCGCCGAGCAGGCCGATGGGAAAAAGTCCGGCGATGAGCATGGCGACTACGCCGGTAAGAATTTGCGAGAGCCATGGCGTGCGGAATTTCGGATGCACGACGCTAAAAATTGGCGGGAGCAATCCGTCTTTGGACATCGTAAAAAAAATCCGCGCCTGTGCGAGCATCATTACGAGAATGACGGACGACAAACCGGCGATTGCGCCGATTTTAATGAAGAAGGTGAGCCATTCAAGTTTTGGTCCGAGCGAGCTGACAGCGACGGCGATGGGCGCAGGCACGTTGAGCTGTGTGTAGTTTACAACGCCGGTGAGCACGAGTGAAACTGCGATATACAGCACGGTGCAAATGGCGAGTGACGCGAGCAAACCGATGGGCAAATTGCGTTGCGGATTTTTAGATTCTTGTGCGGCGGTGGAAACGGCGTCAAAGCCGATGTAAGCGAAAAAAATCACGCCCGCCGCCCGCAACACACCGTGCCAACCGAAGTTGCCGACGGCATCCACAACGGGCACGAACGGATGCCAGTTGGCTTTGTTGATGTAAGCAATGCCGACGCCGATGAAAGTTAAAATGACGGCAAGTTTCAGCGCGACGATGAGGTTATTAAAATTCGCCGATTCTTTAATTCCAATGACGAGAAGAATGGTGATGACGCCGACAATTATCATTGCGGGAACATTCAAAACTGCGCCGGTGCTGACCCAGCCTTTGACGAAGAGTTGCCAGAGATTCCACCATTGCGCGTCGGGCGGCGTGACGTGATTGTAAGGCGCAGAAGTGAACGCGACGGGAATCGTAATACCAAAATCTTTCAGAAATGAAACGACGTATCCACCCCAGCCGACAGCGACGGTTCCGGCGGCAAAAAGGTATTCCAAAATTAAATCCCAGCCGATAATCCATGCGACTAATTCGCCGAGCGTCGCGTAACCGTAAGTATAGGCCGAACCGGAAATGGGAATCATCGAAGCGAATTCCGCGTAGCAAAGTCCGGCGAACGCGCAGGCGATGCCCGCGAGAATAAAGGATAAAACGATGGCGGGCCCGGCGTATTGCGCGGCGGCGTGGCCGGTCAGCACAAAAATACCCGCGCCAATAATGCCGCCGATGCCGAGCGAGGTGAGATTGATCGGGCCGAGCGCGCGATTGAGACTTTGATCTTTGGCGGCTTCGGCCTGCAAGTCGGCAGTGTGTTTGCGTCGGAAAAGTTTCATGGGAAAATAACCGCTTCTTTTGGAATGGTTAAATGCCGCTTTCCGCCATCGTCGTCAAGTAAATGTCAGTTTCCGCAACGAGCCGCAAAGTTATTTCAGTTTTAGGCCAATCCAATAAATTGAAATCGAG
The DNA here is from genome assembly GCA_036509625.1 of Verrucomicrobiia bacterium. Lineage (GTDB taxonomy): Bacteria > Verrucomicrobiota > Verrucomicrobiia > Limisphaerales > UBA11358 > UBA11358. The sequence goes on along the minus strand of DATCFH010000132.1, from coordinate 3,679 downwards.
GGTTGACTTCAACCGTTCGTTTGATAGTTTCCACGTCCCTTTGTATTGGAATTTAGATGAAAACGCATTTGCCGAAAGTTAATTTGGACCAGCGCAAGTGGCATGTTATTGATGCCGATGGCGCCGTGCTTGGCCGACTGGCCGTGCAGGTAGCCGACATTTTGCGCGGTAAAAACAAGCCTGTCTACACCGCGCACCTCGATGCCGGCGATTTTGTCATCGTCGTCAACGCCGAGAAAGTTCGCGTCACCGGCAAAAAAGAAACCGCCAAGGAATACATGAGCTATTCCGGTTGGAAGGGCGGCGAAAAATACGCCACCGTCGAACAGGTGCGCGCCAAGAATCCAGAATTTCTCATCGAACACGCCGTCAAAGGCATGATTCCGAAGAACCGCCTCGGTCGCGTGTTGCTCACGAAACTGAAAGTGTTCAAAGGTCCGAAACATGATCACGGCGCGCAAATGCCCGCCGTGCTCGCCGTCGCTAAATAATTTTTGTTATGGCTAAAACAGCAACCATTGAATTCCTCGGCACCGGTCGTCGCAAAACGGCGATTGCCCGCGTTCGTCTCGCGTCCGGCAGCGGTAAAATTACCGTCAACGGCCGCGCGTTTGACAATTATTTCCCATTAGACACCCAGCGCGCCACGGTTTCTTCGCCGCTCACCATCACCAACACGACCGACAAGCTCGACGTGCGCGTGAATGTGATTGGCGGCGGTCCGCTCGGTCAGGCCGGTGCGACCCGCCACGGCATCGCCCGCGCACTGCTGAAATTTGACGCCACGCTGCGCCCCGCGCTGAAGGCGGAAGGTTTTCTCACGCGCGATCCGCGTGAACGCGAACGTAAAAAATACGGCCAGCCCGGTGCGCGCGCCCGCTTCCAGTTCTCGAAGCGTTGATCGCAACGGAAAGTTTTCAAACCCGCTGGCAAAATTGCTGGCGGGTTTTTTGTTGTAGCGGCGTCTCGGCAGAGCGCCGCCAATTTAAATCTTACGGCTTTCTTCCGAAAGCCGCTACGACACGACAAATTTTCGTGTAGTTCGTGTAGTTCGCGGTTAAATTTTTGAAAGATGAAAATGAAAAAAGTCGCCATCGTTGGTGCGTCCGGTTACTCCGGCGAAGTTCTCGTGCAGTTGCTCCTCAACCATCCGCACGCGGAACTGGTCGCCGTCACCTCGCGCCAAAATGCCGGGCAGACGCTCGCGCAAATTTTTCCGAAATTCGCCAGCCATCCCAAAACAAAAACGCTGCGGTTCACCGAACCGAACGCCGAAGTTTTGGCGAAGCAGGCCGACGTGGTTTTTCTGGCGCTGCCGCATGGTGTCGCGGCAGAATACGCCGTGCCGCTGCTTGCCGCCGGTTGCACCGTCATTGATTTGAGTGCGGACTTTCGGTTGAAGAGCGCGGATATCTACAAGGAATTTTACGCGCACGAACATCCCGCGCCGGAATTGCTTAAAAAATCAGTCTATGGTTTGCCGGAAATTTATCGCGAGGAAATTAAAAAATCTTTGCTCATCGCGTCGCCCGGTTGTTATCCGACGAGTATTTTGTTGCCGGTGATTCCGCTACTCAAAGCTGGACTCATAAAACCGCAAGGCATCATCGCCGATTCCATGAGCGGCGTTAGCGGTGCGGGGCGGAAGGCCGAGATTGATTATCTTTTTGTCGAGTGCAACGAAAGCGTGCGCCCTTACGGCGTGCCGAAACATCGGCATTTGTCCGAGATCGAGGAACAACTTTCCTTCGCCGCGAAAACAAAAGTCACGATTCAATTCACGCCGCATTTGATTCCGGTGAATCGCGGCATTTTGACGACGCTTTATCTCGCGCCGGAAAAACATTTTTCCACGGCGGAAGAAATGGCCGCACTCGCCGAAAAAATTTCCGCGTGCTACCAATCAGCTTACGCCAACGAACCGTTCGTTCGTTTGCTCGAAGGCAAAGCTTTGCCCGACACAAAAAATGTGGTCGGCACAAACGTCTGCGAAATCGCGTGGCGGCTCGACGCGCGCACGGGTCGGCTCATCGTCATGAGCGCGGAAGATAATCTCGTCAAAGGCGCGAGCGGCCAGGCCGTGCAAAGCATGAATATTCTCTGTGGCTTTCCGGAAACGGCGGGACTGGTTTGAATTTTATTCGTAGGAGACGACGTAAGGAGTCTCTAACTAAAAAATGAGTCTCGTTACCTCGTCTCCTACAAAAGCAATGAAATGGAACGCCGCTGATTATGCGGCGAATTCTGTTGTGCAACAAACGTGGGCGCGCGAACTCATCGCCAAATTAAATTTGCGCGGCGACGAACACATTCTCGATGTCGGTTGTGGCGACGGCAAAGTGACGGCGGAAATCGCCCGTGCTTTGCCACGCGGCTCAATCACGGGCGCGGATGCTTCGCCGCAGATGATTGAGTTTGCCAAGAAAACTTTTCCGGCGGACGCATTTCCAAACATGAGATTTCGCGTTATGGACGCGCGAAAAATTAAATTTGATCGGCAATTCAACTTCGTTTTTTCCAACGCCGCTTTGCATTGGGTGGATGACCATGAAGCAATCTTGCGCGGCGCGGCTTCGGTTTTGAAAAACGGCGGACGCCTCGTTGTTTCCTGCGGTGGAAAAGGCAATGCCCACGACGTTTTTCTCGCGTTGCGCCCGGAGATGCGATTGAAGCGCTGGTGTAATTTTTTCCGCAAAATGCCGATGCCATATTTTTTTTACGCGCCGAGCGATTACGAAAAATGGCTGCCGAAATTTGGCTTCAAAATTAACGCGCTCAAACTTGCGCCGAAAGATGCGACTTACGCTGGCGCGGAAGGTTTTGCGACCTGGCTGCGGACAACTTGGATTCCATTTGTCCAGCGCGTGCCGGAAAATTTGCGCGAGGAATTCATCGCCGCCGTGACAGCGCGTTACGTCGCCAAACATCCGCCGGATGCGGAAGACAAAGTTCACGTTCGCATGGTGCGGCTGGAAATTGACGCGGTGAAGTTTTAACAACAAAGAAACCAAGTAACGAAGACCGAAAAAAACTTTGTTCCTTGGTTCCTTTGTTGTTCAATTTTTGAAAATGAAAATGCAGTTCAAAGAAATCACTGGTTCCATCGTTGCGCCGATTGGCTTTCTTGCCAGCGGCGTATTTTGCGACATCAAAAAACTTGGCACGGGCAAAGGCTCAAATAAAGGCCTGAAACGCGACCTTGCGCTGATCGTTTCTGAAACACCTGCAACGGTTGCGGGAATGTTCACGACGAATCAAGTGTGCGCTGCGCCGGTGAAGGTTTGCGTCGAGCGCGTGAAAAAAGGCACGGCGCAAGTTGTCGTTGTTAATTCCGGCAATGCCAACGCCTGCACCGGCAAGCAAGGCATGGCCGACGCGCGCGAAATGGTTTTGTTCACCGAAAAATCTCTGGGTTTTTCTGCTGGCCGCGCGCTCGTGGGTTCGACCGGGCGCATTGGCGTGCCGATGCCGATGGACAATGTTCGCGCGGGTATCGTCGAGGCGGTAATTGAGTTGGGTTACTCGGCGGCGCACGCTGACCACGCGACGGAAGCGATCATGACGAGCGATTCGCGCCCGAAACAAATCGCCGTGGAATTTTTGCTGGGCGGAAAAAAAGTTCGCATCGGCGGCATTTGCAAAGGCGCGGGGATGATTCAGCCCGGCATGAGTCCGACCG
>DATCFH010000131.1:0-11178 GCA_036509625.1 Verrucomicrobiia bacterium | reverse complement strand
GACTAAATCAAAACCGTAGTACTGCGCCCGCCGCGACGCGCTGGCTTTATCGCCAGTGACAATATAACCGCCGTGGCTTAAAATTTCTTTATTCATGAAACGACTCTGGCTTTGGCTCGCACTGGCAGGATTTTTTCCAGTCATCACTGCGTCGTCAAAGGAAATCCCGCTCGCGCAACGCGCCTGGTTCGCGGCGCGCACGGCGCATTTCAATGTGTTCAGTTGCGGCCATCCGCAGTCAGTTTTCAAGGTCGCCGCGCAGTTTGAACAATTTTGCGAAGCGTATTCGTCGCTCGCCGGCGCGCAGGCCGTCGCGTCACCGCCGATTTCCGTCATTGTTTTCCCCGACCACGAAAGCATGAAACCGTTCCTGCCGCTGTATCACGGCCAGCCGGAAAATCTCGCGGGCTTTTTTAATCACGGCACGGATGAAAATCTGATCGTCCTCGCGCTGCCCGGCGCGCACGCGGACAACGCACAGTTCAATGTCATCTTTCACGAATACACGCATCTGCTCCTGCGCCGCAACGACCGCATCTGGCCGCTCTGGCTCAAGGAAGGCATGGCGGAAATTTATTCCACCTTCACGACCAGCGGCAACACCGCTTACATCGCGCTGCCCATTCAACATCATTTGCAACTGCTCGCCTCGCAGCCGCTCATGCCGCTCGCGGAACTCTTCGCCGTCAAAAATGATTCACCCGATTACAATGAGCGCGACCGGCAGGGATTATTTTACGCGGAATCGTGGCTGCTCGCGCATTATCTGACGGCGGGCGATAACGCCGTGCTGAAAGCGCGCTTCCGTCAGTTCACGCCATTGCTGCAACAAGGCCAAACGCCGTTGCAAGCCTTCACCAACGCGCTGCAAATTTCGCTGCCCGCGCTGGAAAAAGAATTGCGCCGCTATCTGGAAAATAAAACTTTCACCGGCATTTCATTTGTCCTGCCGGACAATGTTGCCGCGCCAAAAAATCTCGCAACGCGCGGGCTGACGCCTGTGGAAATTTATTTCCGCCTCGGCGACGAACTGCTCCGCATCGGACGATTGGACGACGCGGGAAAAATGTTTGCCGCCGCGCAGGCGTTCGCGCCTGCGAGTCCCCTGCCCTACGAAGGCTTGGGCTTGCTTGCCGTTCGGCGCAATCAAACCGACGAAGCCGTGCGCCAGTTTCACGAAGCCATCCAACGCGGCTCGGTGAATTTTCTGGCATATTATTTTTACGCGTGGGGACAATTTCATCGCGCCGCCGAAACGCCCGATGCGCAAGGCGGTTTGCCGAAAGCTATCGCCGCTGAAATTCACAGCGACCTGTTGCAATCCTTCGCGCTCATGTCGGACTTCGGCCCGGCGCATGAATTGTTCGGTATCGTGGAACTCGCGCGCGGCAATGTGACCGTGGCAGAACTGCATTTGCAGCGCGCCGTCCAGTTGGAGCCGGAGAATTTTTATTATCAGCTCGCCCTCGCCAACGCGCAGTTGCAAAACGGAGAAAAGGATGCCGCGCATCGCGCGTTGAATGCGCTGTGTCAGCCAAATGTGGAAACCAAAGTCCGCGCGCAGGCGGAAGAGTTGTTGCAAAAATTAAATTGATGCCGGTTACGCCAGCATCTTTTCAATCTGCGCCAGTTCGTCGGCACTGAAATTCAAATTCTTCGTCGCACCCACGCAATCATCCACCTGACTCACACGACTCGCACCGATGAGCGCGCTCGTTACAAATTTATGTCGCAACACCCACGCCAGCGCCATTTGCGCGAGCGTCTGCCCGCGCGACTGCGCGAGGTCGTTTAGCTTTTTTGTCTTCGCCAGAATTTCATCGGTGATGTCGGCAGGGCGAAGAAATCTTTGGTCGTGCCCCGCGCGCGAATCGGCGGGAATGCCTTTGAAATAACGGTCGGTCAAAACGCCTTTTGCCAGTGGCGAAAAAACCGTGCAGCCAATTCCTTCTTGTTCCAGCGTGGCGAGCAATTGCGGTTCAATCCAGCGGTCGAGCATGGAATAACGCGGTTGATGAATGAGGCACGGCGTTCCCAATTCGCGTAAAATTTTTGCCGCGCGCGCGGTTTCTTCCGGCTTGTAATTCGAGAGGCCGACGTAAAGCGCCTTGCCACTGCGGACGGCGTGGGCGAGCGCGCCCATCGTTTCTTCCAGCGGCGTGTCGGGATCGGGACGATGCGAATAAAATATGTCCACATACTCCACGCCCATGCGTTTGAGCGACTGGTCGAGCGACGACAAAAGATTTTTGCGCGAGCCCCATTCGCCATACGGCCCCGGCCACATATAATAACCCGCTTTGGTGGTGATGATGATTTCATCGCGCCACTTGCCCAAATCTTCGCGCAGGATGCGGCCAAAAGTTTCTTCCGCCGAACCTTCCGGCGGACCGTAATTGTTCGCCAGATCAAAACAGGTGATGCCCAAATCAAAGGCGCGATGCACGATGGCGCGGGCGTTTTCGCAAGAATCTTTTGCGCCGAAATTGTGCCAGAGGCCGAGCGAAATCAGCGGGAGCTTGAGGCCGGAACGGCCGCAGCGGCGGAAAAATTGCGGTGCGTCGTAGCGAGTTGCAGCGGGCGAATACATGGTGGTTTAAGCTTAATGAATGCACGATTGCGCTTCGATAAAAAAACACAGTCTGTCCTAATTTCAAAAAAACGGGCAGTGTCCGAATTTGAAAACCTCGGAGCGCGGCTGGGCGCGAAGCGTCAGCCGCAGCAACATCCATGCGGCTGCGGCTGGTCTGCGACACAGCCGCGCTCCGTCAAATTAGGACGCTGCCAAAAAACGCCGCGCGTTGACAATTTCCCCGTCCTGCGACAACCTGCGCGGATGTCAAAACCTGCATTGGGACGCGGGCTGGGCGCGCTGCTGGGCGGCAATCCGCCGGTCACGCAAACGCCAGTCGCACCGGCCATTTCCGCCATCGCGCCGCCGGATAATCGCGAGCGCGTGCTGCGCGTGCCGTTGAACCAAGTCCGTCCGTCTGCGCTGCAACCGCGCAAGGAATTTTCCGAAGAAGCGTTGCGCGAACTGGCTGATTCCATTCGCGAACAAGGCATCGTGCAGCCACTCATTGTGCGCGAAAACAACGGTTTTTTTGAACTCATCGCGGGCGAACGTCGCTGGCGTGCGTCGCAGCTTTTGAATCTGCCGGAAGTTCCTGTCATCGTGCGCGTGGCCGACGACCGCACGGTTTTGGAACTCGCGCTCATCGAAAATTTGCAGCGCGAAAATCTGAATGCGCTCGAAGAGGCGCTCGGTTACGCGCAGCTCGCGGAACAATTCAAACTCACGCAGGAAGAAATCGCGCTGAAAGTCGGCAAGAGCCGCGCCGCCGTGGCCAACGCCACGCGACTTTTGAAACTGCCCGCGCCGGTGCAAAGTTTTTTACGCACGGGACGAATTTCCGTCGGTCACGCCAAAGTCATTCTCGGTTTGGCGGATGAGAAAATCCAGCAAGCCGCCGCCGAGCGCATCGTCAAAGACGGCTTGAACGTCCGCCAGACGGAAGGTTTGGTCGCCAAGTTGCAAGCGCGCGGCCCACGAACTTCCAACGATGGCAAAATCAAAGCCATCGTGCCGATTGATGCCAACATCGGACGGCTGGAAGAAAAGTTGCGCGAAAAATTCAGCACGAAGGTGCATTTGAAATACGCGCGCGGCAAAGGCGCGGTGGAGATTTCCTTTTTCAGCGACGACGAGTTGCAGCGCATTCTCGAAACCCTAGGCGTCAACGCCGATTAAAACTAATTGCTGCGAAAAAGCGCAGAAGACACAAAATTAAATTTTGGTTTTCGCGCCTTTTGTAAATTTTCGCGACCAAAGATTTTCCAGCCAGGATTAAAATGATTTTAGAAATTGTAAAATACGGCCAGCCCGTGCTCCGCCAAAAGGGCGCGCAGATTGAAGCCATCACGCCCGAAATAAAAAAACTCATCGCCGATATGTTTGCGACGATGGAAGAAAATCACGGCGTCGGCCTCGCCGCGCAGCAAGTCGGCGTGGCAAAACAGCTCACGGTGATTGATGTGCGCGCCATCACGGATCGCCCGTCCACGTTGGCGTTGGACGGCCAGCCGGCGGACGTCGCGAGCATCATGCCGCTCGTCCTCATCAATCCCGAAGTCACGCCGGTGGGCGATTCCGTGAAAGGCAGCGAAGGTTGCTTGAGCTTTCCGGAAATTTACGCGGAGATTGCGCGCCCCGAAAGCGTGGACGTGAAAGCGCTGGATGCGAAGGGCAAACCGATTTCATTTCGTTGCGGCGGATTGCTCGCGCGCGCGGTGCAGCACGAGACCGATCATTTGAACGGCCTGCTGTTCATTGACCGCATGGATAAAAAGACGAAGGCGGAATTGCAGCCGGAACTGGACGACCTTCAAGCCGCCACCAAAAAATTGCTGGCGAAGAAATTGGGGTAGCGACATCTGGCAGAGCACCGCCATCTAAAAACCCGGCGAACACTGGAGGAAGGGTGTTCGCCGGGCAATGTCGGCACGGAGGAATTTTATTTCATTCGTGCCGGGCAAATTACTTCAAGCGATACTTCGATGGATTGCGAATGCGGTCGAGCCGTTCCGCTTCCTGCTCAATCAAGGCCATCTGCCGTTGACGTTCTTTTAGAGCCGCCGCCAGCATTTCGGGAAACCGGTGAAAATGTTCTACTAATCCGGCAATGGTCTGGCGAATGGATTTGAACATGGTCAATGCGCTTTCAAGATTTCAACCGGTGCGGATTTCAACCGGCGGTAAATTTGTTTCACGAAGGCATCGGCGCGAAATCCCGACGGCCCTTCCCACGGTTCAAATCCCTGGCGTCCGTCTTCGACGAAATCGCCGCGCCGCACCAGTTCATTCCAGGCCAGCAGCCGGAAGCTGGCGGTAACGGCGGCGGTGGCGGATGGATTGGTTTTGTTCATCAGACACTTTTGCGTTTTACCACCAGCAGCACGATGCCGCCGACGAGCATGAGCGCGCCCGCCACCGGCGGGATGAAGTGACTTTCCGTGGTCGCAATGTGCATCCCCAGAAAATTGATGGTCTGACCCGGCGTATTGAAGCTCAAGCCGGAGTAGGCCAGCACGACAATGCCCAGTGTGATGAGTAAAACGGAAACAATGGTTTTCATATTTATAAAAAGTAAAATAATTTTGCCGCAATTTCTTAAAGTGGTTTCCGTCCGGAAATAACCCTGACCAGCACCACCACGATGGCGATGACGAGCAGCACGTGGATGAAGCCGCCCATCGTCGCGCCGGTCACCAGACCGAGCAGCCAGAGAATGAGCAGGATTACCGCAATGGTGTATAACATAAAATTTCTTTCAGTTGATTTGCTGGCGGACGTTATTACGCCCGCCAGCAAAGGTTATTGTTGAATTACTTCGCGGCCACCGGCACGCCGATGGTCATGTTGTTGACCACGCTGATCACGCCTTCGATGTCCGTGCAGAGCTTCGTGACAAGGCTGCGTTCCGCATCGTTCTTGGCGATGCCGCCCACCGTCACAATACCAGCCGTCGTGGAAACCGTCGTGTGCAGCGCGCTCGTCGAATGATGCGAGAGCAAGGACGATTTGACCTGCGCCGTGATGGAAGCGTCATCAATTTTGTCACCTATCGTCGCGGACGGAATGGCCGGAGTTTTGGTGATGGTCATCTCGTTATTGACGGAAACCACATTGTCAATGTCCTTGGCATATTCCGTCGTGAGTTCCTTTTGCGCTGCGCTGTCCGCCACGCCAGTCAAGGTGACGATGCCGTCAACCGTGGTGACGGCCGTGCCGGTGGCGCTCACATTGCGATGGAATAACAAGGCGGTTTTAACTTTCGTGGTGATCCACGCGTCGGAATGTTCCGGCGGCTGCGCGCCGACCACGGCCAGTTGATCGTTCACACTCGTGACGCCGGGCAAACTGGACACGGTATTTTCCGCGAGCGTCTTGTGCGCGTCTGAAGCAACCGAACCGGTCAACGTAACCACGCCGTCTTTGGATTCAACTTTGATTGAATCATCCTTAAGATACGTTTTGAACGTGTAGGACTTCGCCGCCGAAGACTCAATGCGGTCGTCCGTGTCCGCCGCGCGCAGCGGTGCGGTGGTGATGAACAGAGTGCCCACGATGGTCGCGAGCGTCAGGGGATGGATGGTTTTCATTTTAATTTTTTTGTTTGTTTTTATCACTGGAGAGCCACATTGAAGCATACGTTGGTTTTTAGCTATGGGGTGTAACCCGACCAGTTCAAGGCGCAATCTTATCGCTCACCCACTGGCGGGCTTCCGTGAAACTTTTTGCCAGCGCGTCGTAGGCTTTTTGGGAACCGGCCTTGACGCTGTCCCAGGTGGATTCCGTCGCATTCGAGGCGTCGGTCAATTGCTGATTCAACTGCGCCGCCGAAGCGCGCAACGCCTGAAGTTTCGGCTTGGCCTCGGCTTTAATCGCGTCACTGGAACTGTCAATTTTGGCGGAGAGCTTGTCCAAATCCTGATTGAGCGCGGTCAATTGCGCTTGCATGGCGGCGACGAATTCCGCCTTCTGCGCGAACGTGTAATCCTTCATGTCCTGCGCAGCCTGCTTGGTTTCGGTCTGCACCTTGTCAATCTGCTGCGCGGCGGTCTGTGGTTTGTCACAACCCACCACAAAAGCGGCGGTGAAAAGGCACGTGATGAGCAATGTTTTATTTTTCATGGCACACAGTATCGCCGGACAATCTGGCGGATGAAATGGGGTGTAACCCTACTTTGAACCCGGATGCCTTTGATAATTTGAGCAGATCGCATGGCGCACTGATTCAACCAACCATGAAGTTGCAAAAGCAAATGGTCGCCCAAGGTTTTAGGGTTGACTGGTATCAGCTTTCTACGTTAGAAAATTCCACGCCGCAGTTTTTCAGCGGTATTAAACCGATCGCCGCAGTAAAAAAACTTCACCGCCTCACACCACCGGCAACGGCGCAAATTGTTTGCCGAGGATGGGCGCGCTCTTGGTCTTGAGCCAGTTTTCCAGCACGCCCGCATAGACACTGCGGAAGTCCACATTGTATTTCACGTCGCCTTGAAATAAATCCTGCGGCGCAAGGCTCGGATAATGGCCGAGCAAACCGGCCTTCACCTTGTTGCCGATGATGAACATGGGCGCGGCGGCTCCATGATCGGTTCCGCCATTCGCATTTTCGGAAACGCGCCGGCCAAATTCGCTGAACGTCATCACGAGCACGCGACCCATGTTGCCCTGCGCCTTCATGTCGTCGGTGAACGCCTTCACGGAATCTCCGAGATCGCCGAGCAATCGCTGCTGGGAATTTATCTGATTCGTGTGCGTGTCGTAACCGCCTTGCGAGACGTAATAGATCCGCGTGGGCAGGCCGCCGCCGATAAGTTTGGCAACCATCTTGAGCGAGCCGCCGAGTTGCGAGCCGGGATAAACGGCGGTGTTCTGCACCTTCGCGGCGATGGCGCGGACTTCGTCGGAACTGTGCTGCGCATCAAGTGCGGTGCGGGAAATAAAATCAATGGCGCGTCCGCCGGTCATGGGCATTCCCGCTGGCAACATGGCGATGCTGCCGCCGGAATTGGCGTTGTCATCGGGCGACATACTTGGTCCGCCGTCCGGCAGCGGACTGGACATTTCGAGTTCATTTAATTTTTTATAGGATTCTTCGGTGGCCGCGCCGTTCGCCATGAAGCGGTAATTTTGCGGATTGTTAAAAACAATTCCCTTCGGCTTCGCGGCAAAAAAAGATTGTGGCAACTGATTGCCGATGACTACGCCAACGGTTGGGTCGGCGCCGGGACAGGCGTTGTCGAAGTAGCGGCCAACCCAGCCATATTTCTCCACGCGATTGGAGTCGCTTGCCGTCTGCCAGATTTCCGTGGAGCGAAAATGCGAGCGGTTCGGGTTCGGATAACCGACACCTTGAATCACGGAAAGTTGTCCCGCGTCGTAAAGCGACTTGAAACCTTTCATCGAACCGTGCAAGCCGATGTCGCCATTGATTTTCAAAACGTCTTCTGCCTTCTGCCCAATCTTCGGACGCGCCTTGTGGTAAAAATCATTGGCGTAAGGCACAACGGTATTGAGTCCGTCATTGCCACCAGCCATTTGCAACACGACGAGAATGGTCGCGTCCTTGCCGGTGGGCGTCTGAATGGCGGAGTCGGCGGCCTCGGCTTGCAACGCGGTGAACGTGTTGGAAAGAAACATCGGCATCGTCCACGCCAGCGAACTGCCGAGAACGGTGCGGCGGAGAAATTCGCGCCGCGTTTGCAATGTAATTTCATTCTTCATACGTCAGGTGACTTGATATTCCGGCGTGGACATCATCAGGCGGATGGTCGTGACGATGTCGGCGTTGGACATTTTAGTTTTGGAATCGAGAAATTCGCGCAAGGTTTGTTCTTGGTCGCTGTTGAGCGTCGTCTGGAACAAACGATGTTCCAGCGCGGCGACAATCGTGGACTTATCCGCGCGTTCGTCGGGTGTAAGAATTTTTTCCACGTTCACGCCACCCATGCGGACGCGCTGCAAAGCCTTCATCGCCTTGCCGCCGCCCGCGCCGCCCGGCTTGCGCGCAAAATCGCCCGCCGTCAGCGGCGGCAACGTGCCTTCCACCAGCGACTGGGCATCATTGTAACGTGTGAGCAGAGAATTGGTCGTGATCCAAGTGACACCGCCATCCCAACCCTTGACGTTCGGCGGCGCGAACAAATCCTGACCAAGCTGCCGCAACATTCCCCAGCTCACGAGCGTCGGCGGCAAATCGCATTCCAACACGCGCACGCTGTTGATAAGCCATTGCACGGGGCTTTTCACCTGATTGCGAACGATGTCCGGCGCGTAAAATTCCTCGCTGCGAAACAGCGCGCGCAGGAACGGCTTGAAATTATTTCCGTTCGCGCGAAAGTTCGTGGCCAGCGCGCTGCTCAATTCCGGCGACGGTTCCGAGCCGGAAAAATAATTCCAGATTTTCGCCGTAATGAATTTTGCCGACTGCGGCTGCGCGATAATCATCGCGATGAACTGGTCACCATCGAAATTTCCCGTCTGCCCGAGAATCGTCTTGTCCCCATCGTCATGGATGCGTGGACGGTAAATATATTTCTGCTCGTCCGGCTCCAGCGACCAGCCGGTGAGCGCGCGCGCCGCCTCGGTGATGTCATGTTCCGTGTAGTGACCCTCGCCCAGCGCAAACAGTTCCATCACCTCGCGCGCAAAATTTTCATTCGGATGATCCTTGCGACTTTGCGCCTGATCCAGCCAGACCAGCATCGCCGGGTCTTGACCGGCATCCGTGAGCAACTGCTGCCAGTTGCCCGTGGCGAGGCGGCGGAACAATTCATTCTGCCGCCACATGAAATAGGGACTGCGAACCTTCTCCACGCTCGTGGCAAAATGGCCGTGCCAGAACAGCACCATTTTTTCCTGAAACGGACGCGGCCCGCGCGCCATCCGTTGCAGCCACCAACCACGCAATTCCTGCATCCGGCGTTGGATAAGTTGCTGCTGCTCCTGCTGCAATTTCTTTTTTTCCTCCGGCGTGGCAGCGTTGCGGATGCCGTCGCGAAACTTGAGAATTTCTTCTGGATTCGGCTGCGCCCAATTGGGATCCGTCGTCGGGTCGTGGATATATTCGTAGTCCAGCAAATACGAAACCGCCTTGTCCGGGCCAAGGTCGCAGAGCTTTTGAATGTCCGCTGGCGAGCCGCCAAAGCCGGCGCGATTCAATAAGTGCGCCGCCGTGGCAAAATTCCATCGGTCAGATGAAAGCGGCTTGAGCATGTTGAATTAAGAGACGAACCAAAGTTCCGACAGGTTTCAACGCAACGCAAATTTTTATTCAGCGCTTGAAGCAATGAATTTTACCGAAGCTGTCGCCTGTCAAAAGATTGACGGGAAATGAAATGACTTCATTATCAAATTCACATAGCTGGGATGGTCGCATCCATGACCGAAGACGAACCGTTTGTTGAGAGTGAAAAACTCCGAAGACAAACTTGGTTGACCGGGACAGCGCTCCGAGGCGGGCATGGCGTTTGGATGTTCAGTCAGATTGTAGGCGAGCTTCGCTTCCTTGCGTCGCGTTCGTAGCCGAGACCACAATTCGCGCAGCGAACAACAACATTGGTGCAACTAACTTGTGGCGGGCTTGGGAAGCCTCACCCAGTCCAGAGTTTAATTCTCATGGCATCTCGCGTGCCATGGTTGGCGTGTCGAGTTCAATCGTAGGATAGGTTATGGAGATGTGATAAAATAGTTTATCATCCAAGGCCTTTCATCGTTGTAAGTCATATAAATTCCAAATCCTTCGTATTTATTGCCATCAGGCATCCGTTGGCCATGTGAAGAAAACAACGGCGCATCCAACCAATGATTTCCGACCTTGTCGCACCATGCTAGAAAATCACTTGGATCGCGCCCTAGCATAGCGCATAATTTCAAACCTAGAGTCCGTGTTTCGTCAATATTCATATTAGGCGTTTGCATTTCGACTTTTATAATGTCGCCCGTATTGTTTTCGGCATTGACACTGATAAGAACTGCGCTGTATTGAACAGCCTTGCCTTCTTGACTTAAAGTAATTGGCAAACCTATTTTGCGTCCTGGCTGTTCTGCCAGCCAGTGTTGGTTTAGTGTAAAACCAGCCAGAGGCTTCAAGCCTTTTACGGCGTTCTTCCACTGTTCCAGATTCGTCGCCATTAGAGCATTTATAGGTTCGGTTGATTCAGCCATATTTGTCTGTTGCTGCACAACAACAGAGACAGCATTGGACATAGCCTTGGCAAAATTTGTTTCTGGTTGTTGAGACGGCAATTTTACAATGGCACTTATTGGTGAAGGCACTAAAGGTGCATTTTGCTTTTGATTGTTTAGGCATAGCCAAACGGTCAAAACAACAATCAAGACAAGTGAGGGATATAATAGCTTTTTCATTTTAGTATAATGATAGATTGGCATAGGTGCTGGCGCGGGTTCTCAAATCCACAGAAACCTGACTGCTTCTTTCAGAGATAGTCAGGAATGTCCAAGTGTCCCAAATGCCAATCGTTGGCGTGATTAGGGAGACATGATAATAAAATCAATATACCAAGGCTTCTCATCCGTGTAAGTCATCAACGTCTTGAATTCAAAAATTTTATTACTATTGGGGTCGTGCGTTGATTTTGAAAAAAATA
>DATCFH010000130.1:0-20493 GCA_036509625.1 Verrucomicrobiia bacterium | reverse complement strand
TTCTGATTTGAAAAAGGGATTGCCGAAGTGAGGGTGCGGTTCACTTCAACGGCAGAAGCGGAACTCAAAGTGGCGATGGAGTTTTATCAATCGGCGCGCGAAGGTTTGGGCGCAGAATTTCTGGCAGAAGTGGAAGCCACCACCAACCTCATCGAATCTTTTCCGCTGGCATGGTCGCCGCTGTCGTCACGGACGCGCCGTTGTCGCACCCACCGGTTTCCTTACGGCCTGTTTTACCAAGTCCGCAATGATGAGATTTTAATCGTGTCCGTGATGGACTTGCGACGCGACCCAAAACGCTGGGAAGAATACTTGTAGTTGGACGGCTGTTTCCAAATATAATTCTCGCCATGTCGCACGAATACGTTCTCAAGCCGTTCACGCCGGAAATCCGGCTGAACATTGACTACGCGCGCGAACTCAACGAACAGCAGCTCGCCGCCGTCACCGCGCCGCCCGGTCCGGCGCTCGTCATCGCCGGCGCGGGTTCGGGCAAAACGCGCACGCTGACGTATCGCGTCGCGTATCTTTTGGAACAGGGAATTCCAGCGGATCGGATTTTGCTGCTCACGTTCACGAACAAGGCGGCGGGCGAAATGATGCGGCGCATTTCCGATTTGCTCGGCCACGAATTGCGTTCACTTTGGGGCGGAACTTTTCATTCCATCGGCGCGCGGATTTTGCGGTTGCACGCTGAAACGCTCGGCTACCAAAGGGATTTTACGATTCTCGACCGCGACGACGCGAAGGATTTAATCAAGGCCAGCCTGCTCGATGCGAAGATTGACACGAAGGACAAACATTTTCCGAAGGCGGATGTGCTGAACGAAATTTTTTCGCTCGCGGCCAATACGCATCAGACGATTGCGGAATTGGTCGAAGGAAAATTCAGTTACTTCGCCGATTTTGTTGAACAGATTGCCGATCAACAAAAGCGTTACCTCGCCCGCAAGCGCGCGACGAACGGCATGGATTTTGACGATCTGCTCGTGCTGTGGCTCAAGCTGCTGCAAGACCACGCGGACGTGCGCGAACATTTTCAGCGGCGCTTTCAATTCATCCTCGTGGACGAGTATCAGGACACGAACAAGCTGCAAGGCGACCTGATTGATTTGCTCGCCGCGCGCCATCACAACATCACGGTCGTCGGCGACGATGCGCAAAGCATCTACGCGTGGCGCGGCGCAAACTTCGCGAACATTCTGGATTTTCCGAAACGCTATCCCGGCGCAAAAGTTTTCAAGATCGAAACCAATTACCGCAGCACGCCGGAAATTCTTAACGTGGCCAACGCCGCGATTGCCGCGAACGTAAATCAGTTCGCGAAGGAGCTTTCACCCGCGCGCAAATCCGGCGCGAAACCGGCGCTGGTGCAATGTCACAACGCCGGACAACAGGCGGCGTTTATCGCACAACGTGCTTTGGAACTGCGCGAGGAAGGCACGAGCTTGAATCAGATTGCCGTGCTTTATCGCTCGCATTTTCACGCGCTGGAATTGCAGTTGGAGCTGACGCGGCAGCAAATTCCGTTCAGCATCACGAGCGGCATTCGTTTCTTCGAGCAAGCGCACATCAAGGACGCGACGGCGTATTTGAAATTCGTCGCCAACCCGCGCGATGAAGTTTCTTTCAAGCGATTGGTTTTGCTTTTGCCCGGCATCGGCGCGAAAGGCGCGGAAAAAATCTTTCAGATTTTTTCCGGGCAGATGGCAGATGGGAGATGGCAGATGGGTAAAGAAACGTCGGTTGAAAATCTTCCCCAACTTCCATCTGCCAACTCCCACCTGCTCGCAACCCGGTTGCAGGCCTGTGCGAAATTCGTTCCGAAAAAAGCCGCTGTGCCGTGGACGCAATTTGTCGCGACCATCGCGCAACTGGAAGATGAAAGCACGCGCCGGAGCGCGGCGAAAATGCTGCGGCTCGTGATGGATGCGGGTTACGATGATTATTTGAAGGAGACGTTTGATAATTACGAACGGCGGCTGGAAGAAATCCAGCAGCTCGCAGAATTTGCGTTTCAGTTCGGCACTGTTGAAGAATTTCTCACGCAACTTGCGCTGCTCACCAACGTCGAGGCCGAGGATGATCCGAAAGATGATTCGGAAAAAATCAAGCTGTCCACGATTCATCAGGCGAAGGGTTTGGAGTTCGAGGCCGTATTCGTCATCATGCTGTGCGACGGGATGTTTCCGTCCGCGCGTTCCAGTGAGAGCAACGACGGCGAGGAGGAAGAACGCCGGTTATTTTACGTTGCCATCACGCGCGCGAAGAATGAATTGTATCTGACGTATCCGCAGATTCGCGGCGGCTTCGGCGCATCCGGCGCGGACACTTATCAATCGCCGTCGCGTTTTCTATCTGAAATTCCCAAAGGATTGTTGAACGAGTGGAATCTGCGCTGAACGCGTGGCGCGAAAAAAGTTTGAGCCGCCGCCAACAGCCGACTTCTAAAAATTTCAATTCGCCCAAATCGTGCCGAAGGCGCTGACGGGCATGAACTGGTTGTTGCCGATGTATTGCAGTTCCACCGCCGAGCCTTGACTGCCGGTGAGAAATCCATTGGTGCTGGTGATGCTTTGCGTGGATGGGCCAGAATAGAAAATACCGCCGCTACTGCTGTTGACCCCGGCGGCCAGCACGGAGCCATCGACAGACGAGGCCAGCGCCGCCCACGCACTATTCGTCGTATTCGACAGTGCCGACCACGTCGCCCCCAGATTGGCGGAAGCGTAAAGCAATCCGTTGGTGACGCCAGCGATGAGCCGTGAACCGTCGGCGGAGGCGGCGAGGCAATTCCAATTCGTCCACGGCGCGGCGGAGACACTCCAACTCACACCACTGTTCGCAGAAGTATAGATGCCGCCGGGACTGACGCAGGCGGCCAGCCGGGTGCCATCCGCCGAAATGACGAGACCAGTAATAGCTTTGTTCGTCAAGGACACGCCGCTGCTGCCGCCAACCAAAGTAAACACCTTGCCGACGGTGTTGCCGGCAGCGTAATTATTGCCGCTGCCAGAATAAGCGACGGCATTCCAAGTGGCAGAACTCACTCCTATGCTGCCCCAGGCGCCGGCGGGATTATTCGTATAAACAAGTCCGCTTTTATTGGCGACAATGGCCTTGAAGGCATTGTAGGAGCAGGCGACAGCGATGGCATTGGAGGCGAGAATACTCGCCATTGGAATCCAGCTCGCACCGGCGTTGGTGGAAAATTGCACGGCTTTAGCCGAAACGCCGATGAACACAGTTTCGCCGTCAGCCGAGGTGGCTACAGTATTCCACGCTCCTGCAAGAAGAGACCCGGTCCAATTATGGCCGGAATCAGTTGAAGTATAAATACCGCTGCCACCGGCGGCATACATCCGGTTACCCGTCGTGGATGCGGCGAGCGAAAGCCACGCCGTTCCCGCAACGCTGGCCGCATTCCAAAGGGAATTCTGGTAGCTGGAAAAAGTGCCGAGGCAAAACTGGTTGGTGTTCGGTTGCAACCGCCAGCCGCCCGCGCCCGCGCCGGAAATCCGCACGATGTCGCCCATCAAAAGATTAGCGCTCGCTGGCAATGTGACGGTGGTGAATGCCGCGTTAGTTAACAGATAACCAGTGTCCGCCAACGCCGTCACCGCCGTGTTGGAAATCACCACCCAACCGACGAGGCCATTGCCAAAAAAACTGCCGGTGAAGTTATTCGCGCGGTTGGTAAAATTATTTCCGCCATTAAAATTGTTATTACCAGCGAACGTCTGGCTTGCATTCAGCAACGCGACATTGCCGGAAAGTCGCGCGTCGGCGACGGTTCCAGTGGTCAACTGCGTCGCGTTCAAGTTCGTCAGCGCTGCGCCGTTGCCGGTGAACGTGCCGGAAAAAGTGTTGGTATTATTGACGAAATTCACCGCGCCGGAATAAGTGCCGGAGATTTGCGCGGACGGAAGTGTGCCCGTAATTTGCGTCGCGGGCAGCGTGCCAAGCAGATTGCTCGCGCCGGTGGCAAAAATGGCATACGGCACGGGCAACACCGGCTGGCGTGGAAACAGCGTGGTAAAATTGGTGACGCCGACCGCGCGCACGGCGATGTCCAGCCACTCATTCGTGCCAGCAAAAACGCCCGCGCCAAAATCCAGCGTCACGCTGAATAATCCGCTGCTCACGGCGACGGCAAAATTCGTAAGCGGCACGCTGACTTGACTGCCATTGGTGACGGCGTTGTAAACGATGAAACGGAAATCGTAAGAAGCATTCGCGGGCGAACCGGCGTCGTTCAAACGGCCTTGATAATTGAACGCGGTTCCCTGCGCGGAAACTTTCAGCGCGGCGCAGACGAGCAGCAGCAGCAGGACAAACTGAACAATTCGGATTGGGCGATTCACGACAGTATGATGGCGTCCGGCTAAAAGTATTTCAATGCGGAATAAAAGTCACTTCGCAGCCAACGCCACGAGAATTTCCGCCGGTGGCTGGAGCGAATCGAGCGTGTTCGTTTCCGGCGCACCCGCATCAATCCACCATTTCAACACCGTAATTTCCGCAGCGGTCAATTGCGGTTTGCCTTCCGGCGGCATATGATCGTCGTCACTGACCGGCAGCAGCGCGCGCTGCACCATCGGACTTTGCGCCGCATCGCCGGGCTTGATGGTCACATCATCTTTGCCGCCTTTTTGCAGCGCGGCAAAAGAATCGAGTCGTAAACCGCCTTTGGATTTTTGCGCGCCATGACAACTTACACACTTGCTTTCAAAAATTGGCTCGATAACGCCGGTGAAAACTGGAAGCGCGCGCAAATCATTTATTGAAACCGGCGCCGAAGTTTCTTTTACAGCCGTAATTCCCAATAGTTTTTTGATCGGCGACGGCGCATAACGCGTGAGGTAATCGCTGCCATGCGTGAGCGAACCACCCAGATGTCCCGCCACCATCAACAGCGCGACGGCGATAAATAAACTGGCGCGATACGCAGAAATTTTTCCGCGCCAAAATAAAATTGCCGCGATTATCGCCGCCACCGCTGTGGCTGTGCCCAGCCATTTGTGCCAGGCGAGTAAAGTTTCGTCGTAGCCGCCGCCGAGCGACAGCAGCCAGCCGCAAATCGCCGTCACGACCGCGAGCGGCGCGGCGAGCGCAAGGATGAAACCGGCGTTGGCGTTGGCGTTTTTGAAACACGGAATCCGCGCGACGATTTCCAAAAACGCGAGCGCCGCCAGCATTCCGATGGGCAGATGCACCAGCAACACATGGAATCGTCCAACGAAAAGAAAAATGTCGGGTGGCTGGTGCAAGCGAATGTAAACTGGCAATTGTTAAAAAGTGGTGCCCCGGTGCAGACTTGAACTGCAAACCAATTGATTAAGAGTCAACTGCTCTACCATTGAGCTACCGAGGCTAACCACTTTATTCACAAGGCGTTCTAACGATTTTTACAGCCTTATTGTTACCATTGTATCCCGACTTTGTATCCTGCGCACTGTTGGTGATGAAAGCAACAACGGCAAACACAACGCCGGAAACCAAACCCGCCAAAACTAGGGAACACCAGCTATCACCTGACGGCAAATGGCGTTCGTTTCCCAAAGTTCCGAACTTGATTTAATACGTCACAACGGGCGCGTATTTTGGCAGAGTCAAAATAGAGGGCAAGATTTTTCGTGAGAGTTTAGAGACGGATGTTTTTACCACCGCGAAGCTGTTGTAGGCGATTGGATCAAAGCCAAACGCAAACGCTCCGCCCGTCCCGTCGCCGGGACGTTCGCCGAAGCCCGCCAGCTTTACGAAACGGATTTGGATGCAGATCACACTTTGAAGGATGGCAGCAAACTTTACCGCCACAATTGCATCAAAGCCCTGCTCCGCACTTGGGCGGGGCTGGACGCACTGCGTCCGATTAAAATTTCGGAAACAGAATGTCGCGCAGCCGCCGTTATATCTTTGAAAAGCCTTGGCTTCGGCAAAACAGCGGCTTACGCGGCATTATCCCCGCACGGACGTTTTGCCACTTGGCTGCACTGTGCGCCGGACGGAATAATCACTTGGACGGACGCACAAAAAACCTGGCTCTCGGCGGAAAAGTGCGGAAATGCTCCTCACATTGGGCTAAATGAGACGCACATTTGCACAAAATAAGGGCGCATCTTTGCACGCGCACAAATCCGAATTTTGCGGAAAGGGGAATTTTCGGCAATTTCCGTCCGTTCAAATCTGTGCGGAAAATAATTATTCCAGCCAGCGAAATTGAACGATTTTTGAAAGACACACAAAAAATTTATTTGTTCTTATTCGTGAACTGATGCTGCTTGCTGATTTTTGCCAGCCGCTTTTCCCAATCGCCCTTGTGCGCCAGCGGATCGGCGTCCGTTCCCCAAAGTTTCTTGACCATTTCACGTTGCGGCACGAACGGACATTTTGACTTCGGATTTTTATGCGCGCCGTCAAGTTGGCGCAAAGCCAGTTGTGCGCCCGTCATCAAAGCCGGATTTTCCGGGCGCGAAAATTGCGTGTTTAATTTGTGTGCGGCTTCGTCCAATGCGCCCCAGCGTTCGGCGTCCGTCGTTCCCCAAAGTGTCGGCTGCGTGTCCAGCCGCGACAGATTCCAGAAACCAATGCGGAGTTGCCGCACGGGTTTGACGGCGCGGCTAATAATGTCACGAAACATTCCTACCAACGCGGCATTGATAACTGAATTTTGAAATTGCGGATGCTGAAAACGGTGTGTGTCCCCGGCTTCGGTGAAATCGTTGAAACGAATCGTCAGGCTCAATTCGCGCGGCTGCAATTGCTCACGCCGCAACTGCCCGACCAACCGCGTCGTTTCGCTCAAGGCAAAAGTCAGTGCGGCTTCATAGTCCGGCTCGTCGTAAGGCAGCGTTGTATTGCTGGAAATGCTCGCGCGGTCTTTGACTTCAAGCAAAAGCGGCTCGCTCCATTTGCCGTTGGCAAAAAGCCAAAGTTGCTGTCCCCAAATTCCAAATCTCTGTTTCAGCAACATGGATGGCAATGCCGCCACGTCGCCAAAAGTTCGCGCGCCTAAAACCGCCAGTGCGTTCTCGCGGCTTTTGGCGATGCCGGAAAGTTCGCGGACAGGGCGATCTTTCAAAAATTCCTTTTCCTGTCCGGCGGGAATTTCCATGAAGCCCGGCTTGGCCGCGTCCGTTGCCAATTTTGCCAGCCGCGATGAATTTGCCAGCCCGCCCGAAACCGGCAGGCCGGTTTCTTTGCGGACACGTTCGCCGATGCCTTTGATATAATCCGCTGGCGTTATGTCTCGCCAGAGATGTTCGTCCATCGTCGTGAAATCCAAAAATCCTTCATCAATGGAGATCGGCACGAGCGTGGGCGAGTATTGCTCCAGAATGTGAAACATTTCCGCCGAAAGCCGCCGGTATTCGTCATACTGCGGACGGCACAGCACGCCGTTATAGCAAAGTCGCTTCGCTTCAAAACACACCATGCCGGTTTTGACGCCGAATTTTTTGGCAAGCCGGTTGGCCGCGATCACGATGCCATCGCCACGCCGCCCGCCACCAACCCACACTGGCCGACCCTGCAATTTTGGATTCAACGCCACTTCGCAACTGGCAAAGAAGCTGTCAGCGTCAACGTGCAAAATGCGGTTGTGGCTACTCATCGCGTCTTACAATTTAACGCGCTTCGGGAAACCGCCAAGAAACAAAAGAAGGGGAATTATTTAGCTTGGACAGTATTTGTCCACGCCCCTTAATTCATCGTCGCCAGCAACGGGCAAGTTTAGCGTTTGCCGCGAAGATAATTTTGCACCTCGTCGTGATCGCCCGCAAAATCAAAAGTCAGCACGCCGCTTTCGGCAATAAAAACCAGCCGCGTTTTCAAATCCGTGCGGCACTCAAACACATCCGGCGCAAGCTTGCGGATGCTGATGCCAGAATGATGATGCGGTTGCCCGAAACCTGCCTGCACTTTCAACATGGTTGCTAGCGCGTCGGTTTCCATTCCCGCAATACACTTGCGGAAACGCTTTGAAGTTTTAATCGCGCAAATCACTTAATTTCCCGGTGAAAGGCTTGATCTCCCCGCGCCGCTGCGCCGTTTTGATTTCAGAACGAATCTGCTTTGATGCCTTTGCCATTTCCTTTTCTGTCAGGCCGTATTCCTGCAAGGCATAATCGGCGGAGTGAACCTCGACCGGACGCAAGGCAACGACGTTACCTTCAAACATAAAGCCGACATCTTCCCCCTGCATGGCTTTTTTGAGCCAATAGCCGAGCCGCCCGCGTCCTTCTGTAATTGTTAAAGTCTTCATACGCTCATTTTAGCGCACACTAATAAACTTGCAAGCGCGGGCTTCATGCACCGATTAAATTATGCCGTGCGGATGTTAATTGCCGCCGCGCTGGTGACGAAGCAACGTAGCTTCGACACTCGGCCAATGGAAAAGGATTCGTCGTCCGCCAAGCCGGACAGAGGGGATTTTACCAGATTTTCGCCAAGAAAACAAAGTGCGACGGCTTACGGGCAACCGCTCTAGTAATTGTTTTTTGCTAATAAAATCTGCTTTCGCAGCCGGTGTTTCACTGTTTTCAATGCTCATTTATTTGCCGCATTTTAATTCAGTCGGTTGGACATTTGCCGTCCAATCAAAATTAAAATTCCACGTCGCGGCATTTTTTATCCAGCGCGTTTGAATTTCAAACCAGTGTTTTAATGCGTCTTTCCAAATCTTTCCGGTTAATTAAATCAATCACTTCCATTCGTTCCGGCCAAAGGCGGAACAATAGCCGGTAATCCGATCCAATGCGCTGGCGCATGACGTTCGGCGTGGCTTTTAATCGCAATGCGCCAACATAAGCCGCCGAATCGCCCGCCGCCAAACGGCCAATCATAATCATCGCCGCCCGCGCGACATGGCGCGGAAGTGGCGCGAGCGTTTGTGAAAAATGTTTAGGAAATTCGATCAGACGGATCGGCTGGCTTTCCGGCGCGTCTGCTGGCAGCAACAAACTATCTTCCGTGTCGTGTCCGCCGTTTTCATCGTGCGTAACCGGCGCGGATTTATTTTGGATTTCTTCCAAGCTGGATTGCGTCTTTTGCAATTCGCGGCGCAACTCGTTCCGTTCGTTGTGCCGTTCTTTGAGCGCAGATTTTAATTCATCCAGCTTGCGCCGCATTTCTTTCAATGCCTGTTCGTCCACGGGCGCGGGCTTTGCCACTTGGACGACGGGCGCGGGCGCATTGGATTTTTTTTCGCGGCGCACAATCTCTTTTTGCAACCGCTCCATCGTGTCCTTCAATTCCCGCACTTCCTGCGCCTTGACACCAAGGCTTTGACGGGCTTTGCGCAATTCCGCCGATTCCTTCTCGACCTCGTGGTTGGCAAAACGCCGATCCACGATGTCACCGAACGGGTCGTCTGGCGAGAGGTTCAGCTTGTCGCGGGCTTCGAGAATCTGATTAAACAAGAACGAGGACTCCCTTTGCTTCAACAACGGCAACATACTGCGCGAAACAAAAATTCCCAGCGCCTTCAGCCGGGTGGAAACCATCACGCCGTAGGCAAATTTTTCCAATGTCTCGGAGTCTTCAGTCTGCAATGCCTCCAAGGATAATTCTTCCAGCCGCTCCAGATACCGCGCCGGATCGCCCTGCGCCAGCAGCAGGCGTGCGCCGGGATGCAATTGCTTTTCGTTCTCGGCGGCGTCGGGACGCCACCGGATTATCCGCTCAAGAATGTCCCTTCGCCCCGACCGCATCACATGGAACAGCGCAAAATTCCAGACCTCGTTCAAATCCTCCGCATGGTCACGCTGTTCAAACGCTTCGGCCAACCGGTCAAACAAACTGAAACCGCACAGGCGCATGATATAGGGAACCACCAATTCCTTCGGAATTTTCCGTGGCTCAAGCCGCAGCATCTCGGCTCCCGTAGTTTTGTCCAGCCGCGCGTCAGTCAGATGCTGTTCTGGGCTGGCCTCCACCTCCTCGCGCGTTTTCCCGGCCACCTCCGACGAGTGATGCAACCGCTCCTGATCCTTATCATGGCAGCAATGCTTGTATTTTTTTCCGCTGCCACAGGGACACGGATCGTTGCGGCCAATGCGCGCCACCGACCGGCGCATGGTTGTGCCGACCGCCAAGGTGTTCGCGGGTGCGTCCGGCAAAACCCACGACCCCGCATCCCCGTAAAATTGCCCCAGCGTCTCTGCCATGAATTTCTTTACTCCCGCCATGCTCGGCGCGACCTGGTTTTGCAGCATGATGGCCGTCAGCGCCGCATCTTGAGTCAATGCCGCCAGCGCCCGCAACGTCGCCGTCATCTGAATCATGTGCGGCAGGCCGGTCTTTTCGGCGGATTTAATCCGCGCCAGCGCCCGCGCCGCCGCCAGCACGCCGTCCGGCATGACTCCGTTGCGATGCTGCTGGCACCATGCCGCGATGACATACAGAGCCGTCGCCTCCACATCCCGCGCCAGTTGCGTGTGCTGCAACGCGTCCAGCAATGGCTCCGGTAATTCACCCGTCATGTGCCATGCGATCCAGCCCAGAAACAACCAGTGCGGCATCAGCATCGCCCCGCGTGGCAGATGCCGGACTGACACTGGGCGTCCCGTGGACAGCGCGGCCATCACGACATAAATAAATTCCGTTTGATTCGCCGCCGCGACAATCTCGGTGATCAATTCATCCAGCGCCGCGTCTTCTGTCGGCAACATCTCCGCCACCCGCCGCACCGATGCCTTGTGATAGCGGGCTGTTCCCATGAACTGGCGCAATTCTGGTTGCATGGCTAAATCATCTCCTCGTCACTTTTTGCGCGCGACGCTTTCGGTATTTTCATCTTCGCGGCTTTGGCTTCTTCCCCCGCGCGTTCAAGGTTCAAGGCCAGCAACTTTTCCAAAATCTGTTCGTCCGTCAGATCGGCGGGGAAGCCGTAGGCGGCGGCGACGGCGGCGTCCAGTTTTTTGTGCGCCAAGTCCAGCCATGCCGGACGCTCGTTGTAAAGTTTCGTGAGCGTGCGGTCTTTGAGTTTGGCGGCGCAATCGGCGTCGCGCGGTTCGAGGCGCGGGTAACGCACCGTGCCGACGCCGTTTTTGTCCGGCTTCACGACGTAGCGCGCCCATGCACCGTTGACCGAGCCGGGGAATTCCAGAATTTTTTCCACCGTCCATTCGGGCGGATTGAGCCAGCGTTCGCGCAACGCGTTCAACTCTTGGGCGGCGGCGGCAATCGCGGCTTCCTGTTTGGGCGTCGGGCGCGGAAACGGAAATGTTTCAAAGCAAGTTGTCGGCGTGTAGCGCGGGCGATCTTCAAGTCGCGTGCCTTGTTTCAATGACCAAACTTCGTGAAAACGTGATTGCAAAATTCCAAAGAAATAATCGTCGGAATGAGCAAATACGATTACGAGATTCGCCGGTAAAACATAGGCGGAGAACCATACATAGAATTGATGTTTTCCAACCATCGAACGCGCAAGGTAGCGAGCTTGTGTGGACAAAGCCGCTCGCATTTCTGGTCTTGGACGCTCAAACTTCCAAAAAATCTTCCCGCCAGTTTTATAGTTTTTCCTAGCTTCCAAAACTTCCTTTTTTAAGAACGCAAATGGCAATTCAAATAAAGCGGCTTCTTGCTCGGTAGAAATTGCCGAGAAGTCAACTACCCAGCTATTCGACGATCTGCCGGTTATATCAGAGCCATTGAACCACGGGCGTAAAATGTCTGAATTCGACTTGCCGTGTGCGTTTGGAGCTTTAAGCCATTCGGCTGCTATTTGTTCGCCGACAATAAACGGGCCGGACGGAGTGACGCCCATAAAACTCATGTCGGCGTTTTCTTTCAAAATCTCCACGTCCGAAGTTGACTTTGATTCAACTAATTGCGCGTTGATTTCAGAAGCTGATTTACTGTCAAGAAACCGCAAAGTTTCCGAGCCGTTGTCAAAACCAATCATGCTGACGTGAACATTTGCTCCAGCCAAAATCCACGCGCAATCACTCTCGGCAAAAAATATGTCGCCAGTTTCTTTGATGCGTTTCAAAACTTCGCGGTTTGCCCCGCCGCGAATTCCTTGCGTCGCCAGCAAGCCCGCGCGTTCGCATTTTTTCTTTTCAATCTGCTCGCGCGCTTTTTCAAACCAGTAACAACATAAATCAGATTGGCCGGGAATCCGGTTGCCGTAAATTTTTCGCAGTTCTTCAACGTAGTCGTCGCCAAGTTCGCCGCGCATAAGTTTGTCACCCAAAAACGGCGGATTGCCGACGATGACATCGCACGCCGGCCATTCCCGTTCGGTGTAAAATTTCAACGCATCATCGCCCGCGTGTTCGCCCGCCTGCGCTTCCTTGAGCGTTTTGGCCTTGTTGCGGAAATGTGGCACGAGCAACGCATCTTCATTTTGGAAGCCGTCGAGATTTTGCAAAACGGGCGTGCGGTCGTTGTCAAAACCATTGTCGCGCCGCCATTGCAGGAAGCCGATTTGCACGGACACTTGCGCCAGCTCGAAAGCGTAGGGATTAATTTCAAGGGCGCGGAGTTGTTGCACGTTCACCTGCGGCTTGAACGCAAAACCAAGTTGCGTGGCGTAGGCAATGACTTCTTTTTCCAGACTCAAAAGCAGTTGCAGCGAGACGTAGAGAAAGTTGCCGCTGCCGCACGCGGGATCAAGCACAGTGACGGCAGAAAGTTTATTTTGGAATGCGGCAAGTTTTTCCTTCTTTTCCTTGTAGGAGACGACGTAAGGAGACGCTAACTTTTTTCCGTTTGATTTGAGACTCCTCACGTCGTCTCCTACAAGTTCAGATTTTATTTCCGCCCATTCGCGGCGGAAGGGTTGCATCAAGACGGGTTCAACGAGCGTTTTGATGTCGGCTTCGCTGGTGTAGTGCGCGCCGAGTTGCGAGCGTTGCTCCGGTTCAAGGGCGCGCTCGAAAAGCGTGCCCATGATGCTCGGCTCAATAAACTGCCAGTCGGCTTCGCCCGCGTCGGCAAGCTGGCGCAATTCGGCTTCGGTGAGTTCAAAGACGCTGGATTCTTCAAACAGATGGCCGTTGAAATAACGAATCTTGTCTTTGCCAAACGTGCCGCCGGTCGCCATGACTGCGAACAGTTTTTCCAGCGATTCGGCAAAATGTTTCGGGTCGTCAATTCCAGTCTTGGCAATTTCCGTGAAAAGATTTTTGGGCAGCAAGCCAGTATCTTCCGCGAAGAAACAAAAGACGATGCGATTCAGAAACCGGGCGATGCGGAGATTTTTCTTTTGCGCGACGTTCACTTCCTTGCGGGATTTGGCGTCGGCCAATTCGACGCTTTCGCGGCTTTGCTGCGACTTGGCGATTTCGGCAATTTGCACCGCCAGCGCTTTGGTGACTTCCGCCGTCGTGCGCTGCGGTTTGAGAAATTCCGGCTCGCTGAAAAGCGCGCGAAGGATGCGAAGATTTTCCGGGCGGTCAATTTCGGCGTTGGTAAATTCGTGAACTTCTTGCACCGTCCCGTTGAAATTCGTGCGGATGATGTAGCGGTCAAAATCACAGACGACAAGCAACGGCGGATTCAGCAGCGATTCACGGTAGCGTTGCAACTGCTTGTAGGCTTCATCCAGATTTTTCTTTTTGCCTTTGTATTCCCACGCGAAGCAGCCGCGTTTCCACACGTCGGCAAAACCGCGCTCCGTCGGCTCGCTGGCGTCCGGCGCGTCCATCTCAAAAAGCTCGGCGTCTTTGACCACGCGCTTTTGAAAACAGAAAAAGTCCGCGCCGCTGGGATCGGCTTCATTCGGCGTTTGCTCGCCAAGCAACCGGCACAGGTCATCGAAGTGACTTTGATAGGCGGAAGTTTCCTTGCCCGAATAGCGCGACCATTTCTTTTTGAACTCGGCGGCAGTCATTTAATTGCGAGCGGCACGGGCGGAGCGTAGCAAACGCGCCAAGCGCGGAGCAAGCGTGACAAAATCAATTCGGCAAAAATCACGCGGGATACAAAGCGGGATACAATTTCAAAAGAACGTGCAAAATCCCCAATGAATTTTTTGCCGGAATTTTTTAGCGAATCGCAGAGCATAGTAACGCCGTCAATAGCCGCCATCAGTAGGTGTAAAATAATTTCTGAAATAAATTACTAATTATACTCGTTGTATCCCGCATTGTATCCCGCGTGACTTTTTGGGAAGCAAAACGAGCGAAGCCGGGCTAAAACCAGAAATTAAAAACCAACTTTTGCCGGCATTTTCCAACACCGGAGAACGTCAGAAAACCATTGAAAAAATTGAGCGAAATTAAGAGTCAACTGCTCTACCATTGAGCTACCGAGGCAAGATTTTTCAACGGCGCGATTGGCTCGGCCCATTTTTTTAATGACGCGACTTCGTTTGTCAGTGAAAATAGCGCGTCGCAATCGCATGACTGTCACACTTTTTATTCCCTGCTTCATTGACGCGCTGTTTCCGCGCGCGGGCATCAGCATGGTCGAAATTTTGGAACGGCTCGGCCACAAAGTTGTTTGTCCAAACGAAATCGCCTGCTGCGGCCAGCCGCCGTTCAACTCCGGCTACTGGGACGAGGCGCGCACCATTGCTGCGCCAGCATTGGACAAATTGAAGGACGCCGAAGCCGTCGTCATTGGCTCCGGCTCCTGCGGTGCGATGATCAAAAAGTTTTATCCTGAACTTTTCAAAAATACGCCGCACGCGGAATTAGCAAAACAAATCGCGTCGCGCACTTGGGAATTTTCCGATTTTCTGGTCAGTAAACTTGGTGTGACCGATCTGGGCGCGAACTTTCCGCACAAGGTCACGTTTCACGACGGCTGCCACGGCTTGCGCGAACTCGGCATCAAATCCGCGCCGCGCGCGTTACTTGGCCAAGTCGGCGGACTGGAATTTGTCGAGATGAAGGAAGAATCCTGCTGCGGTTTTGGCGGAACTTTTGCCGCAAAATTCCCGATGATCTCCACCGCGATGGGCGAAGTGAAGTGCGCCGCCGCGAGCGAAACCGGCGCGGATTTTATCGTCTCTAACGATTCGAGTTGTTTGATGCACATCCAAGGTTTGCTGTCGCGCCAAGGCAGCAAACTCAAAACCATTCATCTCGCGGAAGTGTTGAACCAGAAATAATTTCAACCACAGATGGACACAGATAAACACAGATGGGAAATTTTTATCCGCAGATTTCGCGGATTGACACAAATTATTTTCACCGAGTTTTTATCTGCGAAAATCAGCGCAATCTGCGGATGCTTTTGTTTTATCTGTGTTAATCTGTGTCCATCTGTGGTCAAAAATTTTCCCGCATGAGTTTCGTTTCCCAATTCAAAACGCTCGCCAGCGAGAAGACGGGCGACTTGCGCCTGCGCCAGTTCATCCGCACGGCGCTGGGCAATTACGAGGTCGCCCGCGACCAGCGTAAAGGTGCTTTTCAAAGCTGGGAATCCGCTCGTCAAGCCGCCGCCGAAACGAAGTGGGAAGCCATCAATCACCTTGATACGCATCTCGAATCGCTCGTCACGAAGCTCGAAGCGCGCGGCACAAAAGTGCATTGGGCCAGCAACGGCGCGCAGGCGCGCGAAATTATTTCGCAAATTCTGCGCGACAAAAAAGCGCGCTCCATCATCAAGTCCAAAGCGATGACGAGCGAAGAAATCCATTTGAACGACGCGCTGGAAAAAGAAGGTTTCACCGTCGTCGAATCCGACCTTGGCGAATTCATCGTGCAGCTTCGCCATGAAGCGCCGTATCACATTGTTTTTCCCTCGATGCACCTGACGCGCGGCGAGATCAAAGATTTGTTCCAGAAAGAACTGGGCGACGCGCCGTCAGATTCGCCGGAGGATTTGACGATGGTCGCGCGCCGCGTGATGCGCCAGAAATACCTCACCGCCGATGTCGGTTTTACCGGCGGAAATTTTGCCATCGCCGAGACCGGCATGATTTCCATCACGGAGAATGAAGGCAACGCGCGACTCACCGCCGCGCTGCCGAAAACGATGATTACGCTGATGGGCATTGAAAAAGTGTTGCCGCGCTTCGCCGATCTCGCGCTGTTTTTGCCGATGCTCGCGACCGCCGGTGCCGGCCAGCCGATGACGTGTTACAACACGATGTATGCCGGCCCGCGCCAGCCCGGCGAAACCGACGGCCCGGAAGAATGGCACGTCGTCCTGCTCGACAATCGCCGCACCGAACTGCTTGCCGACGCCGAGCAACGCGACTCGCTCCACTGCATCCGCTGCGGCGCGTGCCTGAACGTCTGCCCGATTTTTCGCAACGTCGGCGGCCACACTTACGGCACCACTTACAGCGGTCCCGTCGGCGCGGTCATCACACCGCATTTGCGCGGCTTGCAGGATTGGAAACATCTTTCCAACGCCTCCACGCTCTGCGGTGCTTGCGCCGAAGCGTGTCCGGTGAAAATTGATTTGCACCATCACCTTTTGCAAAATCGCCGCAACGCTTCGACCAGCAAACCGGCTTTTTTCGAGAAGCTGGCCTACAAAATTTTCGCCATCGTGGCGAACGAACCAGCCTTTTGGTCACTCGCCAAAAAAATCGGCTGGCTCACGCAACCATTGCAATCATTGGTCAAAGGCACGGCGCTTGATCCCGCGAAGGCGTGGACAAAAACCCGCGACCTGCCGCCGCAGCCGTTGGAATCTTTCAAAGATTGGTGGAGGAACCGGAAATGATTTTAACCACGGATGGACACAAATGGACACGGATTCCGGAGCGCGGCTCCGCCCGATTTCCAATCCGTGTTTATCCGTGTCCATCCGTGGTTGAACAATTCCCATGAACGAGCGCGAAAAAATTCTAGGCCGCATCCGCGAAGCGTTGAAAGTTTCCGCTTCCCTGCCCGGCTCGCACGGCGAAACGTCTGCCCACACGGCGACGGGATCGCCCGCGAGCCACGCGCGCGAATGGCTGCCGTCCGTCGGTGCAAGCACAGCGGAACAATTTGATTTGTTCGCCAAAAACGCCGCCGATTTGAAGGCGGATTTTCAATTATTTAATTCCGCCGAAGAAGTGCGTCAGGCGCTCGCACGCCTGCGCGATGCGGAAAAATGGCAGCGCGTCGCAACGCATTCCGGCGGGCTGACCGATGCGATTTGTCCAATATTGAGTCTGCCGTTGCTCCGCACCGACCGGCCTTACGACGTTCAGAATTTGGAAAAATGTGACGCGGGAATTTCTGAATGCGACGCGCTCATCGCGCAGACCGGCAGCGTGGTTGTGACCAATCGCAGCGCGGGCGGACGCGCGTTGTCCGTGCTACCGCCGCATCACGTCGTCCTCGCGCGCCGCGAACAACTCCTCGCCGATTTGCCCGCCGCGTTCGCCATGTTGCAGCAAAAATACGCGGCCAATTATCCGAGCATGATTTCATTCATCACCGGCCCCAGCCGCACCGGCGACATCGAACGCATTTTGGTTTTGGGCGCGCACGGGCCGAAGAAGCTGACGATTTTTTGCTTCTAATTCTCCGGTGGCAAAAATGATTTCCGAATTTGAAACAGTGTTCTGCTTCCGCTAAAATCTCCGCAGTGAAAAGCAAAATTCTCCTGCCCGCCATTTTCATCGCCGTGTTCGCGCTGTCGCGGATTCCCGGCCTGATGCCGCTGAATTTCAGCGTGGCGTATGCGTTTGCGTTTTGCGCGGGCGTTTATTTTCGCGGCGCGCTGGCGTGGTGGCTGCCGCTCGGCGTCATGCTCGCGACCGACATCGGCCTGAATTGTTATTACGCCAGCCACGGCATCAACGTCTGGGATTTGGCTGACTTGGAAAATCTATTTTTCAATTACGCCGCCTACGCCGTGCTGATTTTTCTCGGACGCCGGTTCAAGCCGCAATCGTCCTTCATCGGCCTGCTCGGCGGTGGATTGCTCGGCGCGATTTTATTTTATCTCATCACCAACACCGCGTCGTGGCTGTTCAATCCGTTTCACAATCCCGAATACACCAAAAATCTGGCGGGCTGGATCATTGCGTTGACCAAAGGCACGGGCGGCTATCCGTCAACGTGGGAATTTTTCCGCAACACCCTTTTGAGCGGCGGAATTTTTACGGCGCTGTTTGCCGCCGCGCAGAAACTCACCGCCGAATCGCCCGCTGAAAAAACTGCGGGCGCGCGCGAACCCGCAGCGGAAACCGAAGCCGAACCGGAGGAAGCCAAAGCGTAAAAAAGTTACGAGTGATGAGTGACAAGTAATGAGCAACAAAAACAATCAATGATGAGCGACTCAAAATCATTCCCGACGCGCGACGATAGCCGCTCGTCACTCGTCACTCATAACTCATCACTGCGGATTGGCGTCATTTCCGACACGCACGGCTTTCTCGACCCGCGCGTGGAAAAACTTTTTGCCGGCGTGGATCACATTTTGCACGCGGGCGACATTGGCGATCCGGTGATTGAACTCGAATTGAAATTCATCGCGCCCGTCACCGTCGTGCAAGGCAATGTGGATGCCGGCCTGCCGTTCAAGCTCACGGAAATCGTGACGCTCGCGTCGAAAAAATTTCTCGTCCATCACATCGTCAATCCGTGGGCGCTGTCCGAAACGGTCGAGCCGCAGATCAGGAAGCAGAAGCCGGACGCCGTCATTTTTGGCCACACGCATAAGCCGTTCGCGCAAATGGTGGACGGCGTTTTCTTTTTCAATCCCGGTTACGCGGGCAAGCCCAGGTTCGGCGCGGAACGCAGCGTGGCCATTCTCACTGTGGTCGGCCAAGAAATCCGGCGCGAGTTTATACCGCTTTAATCGAGCCACAGATGGACACAGATGAAACACAGATAGGGCATCCGCAGATTGCACAGATTGACGCAGGTTTCATCTGGAATTTAATCTGCGTCAATCCGCGAAATCTGCGGACAAAACTTTTCCCATTTGTGTTTCATCTGTGTCCATCTGTGGCTGAAAACTTTTGAGCCGTTTCCTTCACGCCGCGCAAATCCAGTTTGCCCGTGCCGAGCATCGGAAAATTTTCCACGCGGAAAAACGCATCCGCCTTCGGCTTCCACAAATTCGGCAGATCGCTGGCGGCAAATTTTTCCAACACGACGGCAAGTTCCACCTCCGCGAGCTTGTGCAGCACGACGAGGCGTTCACCTTTTTTTTCATCCGGCACGCCAATGACGACGAAGGTTTGCTCCGCCACGCCCGCGAGTTCGGACAGTTTTTCCTCAATCTTCAACTGCGGAACCATCTCGCCACCGATTTTACTGAAACGGTTCAGACGCCCGGTGATCTGCAAAAATCCATCGTCGTCGAGAAACGCCACGTCGCCGGTGCAATACCAGCCGTCGCGCAAAACTTCGGCGGTTTTTTCCGGCTGGTTGAGGTAGCCGAGCATGAGGTTCGGCCCGCGCACGAGCAACATTCCCGCTTCGCCCGGCGGCAGGATTTTTCCGCTCCACGGATTTTCCGCGTCCACGATTCGCACGCACATGCCGGGCACGGGCTGGCCGATTTTTCCGTGTTTGCCGCCGACCTGATAAAATCCGGCGGCGCGATAATCCCAAGTGTTCACGGCCACGGCCGGCGAACATTCCGTGCAGCCGTAACCTTCAAACGGGCGGATACCAAAGCGCGCCTCGAACGCGGCGGCGAGCGGTTCGGGCAATTTTTCAGCGCCGGTGACGACGAGTTTCAGCCCGCCAAAATCTTCCGGCGCGACGCCGCGCAAATAAATTTGCAGGAACGTCGCGGTGGCGAGCAGCACGGTGACTTTGTTTTCGCGCACCATCGCGCCGACGCCTTTTGCATCGAGCGGATTCGGATAAAAAGCGACGCCGGTTCCGAGCACAATCGGCACGCACAACGTGACGGTAAAACCGAACGAATGAAAAAACGGCAGGATGCCGAGGAGCCGCTGCGATTCGTTGAGCGCGATGACTTCGCCACACTGCTCAATGTTCGCCAACAAATTAAATTGCGAGAGCATGACGCCCTTGGGTTCGCCGGTGCTGCCGCTGGAAAAAATGATCGTGGCGAGATCGTCCAAAGAGTTTTTAGTTTTTAGTTTTGAATTTTTAGCTGGAAATAAAATCCATTCCAGCAGCCGTGCAGGCGCTAATATGCCGAGCAGGAACGCGGTGATTTTTCCCGGCAAGGATGGCTTGGCAGCGAGGTCTTCGAGGAAAATAATTTCGCCGGGCGGCGTGAGTTTTATTTTCTCCAGAAATTTCCGTGAACTGATAATCGTCTTGATTTCACACTGTTTTACGCAGTCGGCGAGCATGGTTTCCGTAAGTGTGTAATTGAGATTCACCGGCACTTTGCCGCAGAGGAACGCGGCGTAATTCACAAGCGCGCCGGGCACGCTCGGCGGCAGATAAATTCCGACCATGCGCTGATCGCGCCAGTTTTTTTTCAGACGGTGCGCGAGAAAAATGGTTTTCACGAGCGCAGTTCCAAAATTAATTTTACCACTCGTCGCGTCGGCGAAGGCGAAGCGAAACGGATGCTGGCGCGCCATCTGAATGAAGTTGCGATGGAGCGGTTGCATTTGTTCGCGGCGTAATGACCAAGCGGCGACTTGCAATTCCTGCA
>DATCFH010000129.1:0-9099 GCA_036509625.1 Verrucomicrobiia bacterium | reverse complement strand
GTCGGCGAGAACGCGGACGAATCGCCGTATGTGGCGATGACTTCAAAATTGATGGAAGTGTTTCCGAAAAACGGTGGAACTTTTCAAATTGAGCCGGACGCGAGCAGCGGGAGTTATTTTTGGGGCGCAAATTTTTTGGTTTCTGAAACAAAAAACCCGATTCCAAATTCATTTGTATTTGTGAGAAATTGGCCAACAACCGGTTGGCAAATTGATGGTCAATTTGTCAGTTTTTGGCCACCAAGCAGTGTCCTTTCAAGAAAAGATCAGCTTGGTGATGGTATTATGACCGCTATTGTCCTTGCGCCTTTTTTGACAAAGCTCGTCAAGTTTGTTGATTTATCAAGGCTTCGCATTCAAGAATGTGAGCGCGTCGTCGCATTGCGGACGGAGTTGACCAAGTGCGGCGCAAAAGTGGTTGAGGAAGGCGATACGCTGACGGTTTGGCCGTCAACATTGCACGGTGCGGAGATTGAAACTTACAACGACCATCGCATGGCAATGTGTTTTGCGATTCTAGGATTGAAAGTTCCCGGCATAAAAATTAAAAATCCCGCGTGCGTGAAGAAGACATTCCCAAATTTTTTCCAGAAACTCGCGGCGCAACCGCCGCACGGTTTGGGTGCGGAGATTTGGGAAATTAAAGACGGCCAGCGCACGCGGAAATTGTGCGGCGAAGATTTATTTGCAGACTGAAATTGGTTGCGGGTTGAAAGTTGAAGGTTGCAAGTTTTGCGCGCGTTCAACATTTTACAACCTGCAATCTTCAACCTTTAACTTACAACTTTGAAAAATCCCATTGTCATTGCTTTGGACGGCACGAGCGCGAGCGGCAAGAGCACGAACGCGAAGCTCGTGGCCAAGGCACTCGGCTACGTTTATGTGGACACGGGCGCGATGTATCGCACGCTGGCGTGGTATTGCCTGCAAAAACGCGTGGATGCGAGCGACGAAAAAGCCATCGCCAATGCGTGTCGCCGTTGGAAAACGGATTTGTGCTGCGTGGAAAAAAACGGTCTGCGCGTCGTGCAGCTTTTGGTGGACGGTTATTTTCCGGAAAAAGAAATTCGCACGCCGGAGACCGCCGCCGCCGTGGCGCACGTCGCCGCCGTGCCGAAGGTGCGCGCGTGGATGAAAAAAACGCAGCGCGATTGCATCCAGTTCGGCAATCTCGTGATGGAAGGTCGCGACATCGGCACGAATGTTTTCCCGGAGACGGATTACAAGTTTTATCTCGATGCAACGCTGGCGGAACGCACGGCGCGGCGCACGGCGGATGGCGTGAATGAAAATCTCGCGGCGCGCGACCAGCGCGACAGCGAGCGCGCGGTTGCGCCGTTGATGATCGCGCTCGGTGCAAAGGTCATCAACAATTCCAGCATGACTTCGGAGCAGACGAGCAAATTGTTGCTGGAAGAAATCCATAAATTGCTGCCGGTGGAAAAATGAACCTGTCCCATTCAATTGCGGATTGCGGATTGCGGATTGCGGATTTACCGCAAGCATTTGCGCGCCGCTTCAATCCAAAATCTAAAATCCAAAATCGGCAATGAACTTGTCCTATCGCATCGGCTGGACGTGTTTCCGCGTGATGTATGCGGGCTATTTTCGCTGGCGAGTTTTCAATGCGGAGCGCGTGCCGCTGAAAGGCGGCGTGATTATCGCCTCTAACCACGCGAGTTTTCTCGATCCGCCGCTGGTCGGTTCCGGCTTGAAGCGCGACATCAATTATCTCGCGCGCGAATCGCTCTTTCGTTATCCCGGCATCGGCGCGTTGCTGCGTTCGTGGAATGCAGTTCCCGTTGATCGCGACGGCGGCGGCGCGAAGGGATTGAAAACTATTTTGAACCGGCTGCTGGACGGCAACGGCATTATTTTATTTCCCGAAGGCACACGCACGCTGGATGGAAAATTGCAACCGGCGCGTTCAGGTATCGGCCTGACGGTGATTAAATCCACTGCGCCGGTCGTGCCGGTGCGTGTGTTCGGGACATTCGAGGCTTACGGGAAACACGTCGGGATTTTTCCGCATCCACATCGCGTCGCGGTAAAATACGGACTGCCGATGAATTTTGCCGCCTTGCGTGCCGAAGCGCAGACGTGCGACAAAGCGCGGTTGAAAGAAATTTACCAGCAGGTCGCGGACGAAATCATGGCGGCGATTGCGAAGCTGGAACCGTGTGAGGATTAGGTTCACGCCAAGACGCAAAGCCGCGAAGAAATTTAATTGTCTTATCCGAAGAAAAAAACTTTACGCCTTTGCGCCTTTGCGTGAGCTCCTCTTAAATCCCCAAGTCCGACAGCGTTTTGCTGATGGCGTTGACAATCTGGACGAGGCGCGGATGCGATTGCTCAAAACCGCCGGCGGAAGAACGCAAACCTTGAATGGAAATTTCGCGCAGTTCCGCATTTTGATCCACGCGCGTGGCTTCGTGCGCGGAAAGCTTGGCGAAATTGGCGATGCTGTCGGCGTGTTCGCCATGGGTTTCGGAAAGCTTGGCAACTTCCGTCTTCAACGTGCCGAGCAGTTTTAGCAGTTCCGCCTTGTGTTCGGCGCTGACGGATTCCGCGCCGCCGATTTTCGCCTCAATCTCGCTGATGGTTTTTTCAATCATTCCAAAAGAAATTTACTCTGCCATTTGAATCCGGCAAACAAAATCACCAGCGGCCAACTTTTGGCACGCGCGGCTGGACGATTTCCCAAATCGTTTTGCAGACCACATCGAGCGGCTGCGCGCCGTTAATGAACTTGACGCGCTGCGGTTCGCTCGCGGCGATGACACCGTAGCCGTGTGCGACGCGCTCAAAAAATTTCCGGTCAGCTTCTTCAATCCGATCGCGCACAAATGGCAAAGTGGATTGACGCGAGCGCAACCGCTCAGCGCTGACTTCCGCCGGAACGTGCAAAAATAAAGTCAAATCCGGTTTCGTTTCACCGACGGCAAATTCAATGACGGACTTCACTTTCTCCAAATCCAGTTCACGACCAAAGCCTTGATACGCCGTGGTGGAATCGTAAAAGCGGTCGCACAAAATCATTTCACCGGCGGCGAGCGCGGGGCGGATGACTTCGCGGACAATCTGCGCGCGACTGGCGTTCATCAAGAGCAGCTCGGCCTCGGCGGTCATCGCGTGATTGTTCTCGCTGTGCTTGAGCGTGTGGCGAATTTCCTCGCCGATGGGCGTGCCGCCCGGCTCGCGCAACGTGCGGACGCGATGCCCGAGCGCGACCAGACGTTCGGCCAGCAGCTTGATCTGCGTAGATTTGCCGCAGCCTTCCGTGCCTTCAAACGTGATGAACAGACCTTTCGACATTTACGATTTGGGATTTACGATTTACGCTTCGGCGAGTAAATCAAATCTTTTTCAGTTTAATTCCCTTCGGCGTGTCTTCGATGACCCAGCCTTTGGCTTTCAATTCGTCGCGAATCGCGTCGCTGCGCTTGAAATCTTTCGCCTTTTTTGCCGCAATGCGTTCGTCGGCGAGCGCAGAAATTTCAGCGGGAATTTCTTCGATGAATCGATCACCAAGTCCAAGCACTTGATCTATTTGTTTCCACAACGCTAAAGATACCGCTGCTTCTCTAGCAGCAAATCCAGATGGGCCAACTTTTTGATTAAATAACAAATCAGCTTTTCGGTGATTTCGAAGCCAATCATGGATACTGGCCCACATCGCAGAAACGTTAAAATCAGCTTCGAGTGCTTCTTTGAAATTTTTACGTAATTCTCCGTGATAGGGATATTCATGCTCACGAGGATCATTTGGATCTACAACGGTATCGCCAGCAATTTCACGAAGTCTGTCGATTGTTTCATCAATTCTTGCCAGCGCCGTCTTCGCGCCGGTCAAACCGTCGAGCGTGAAATTAAACGTCTCTCGATAATGCGCGGTGAGCAGGAGATAACGCACTTCTCTGCCGGTAAAACCTTTTGCCTGCAAATCTCGGAGCGTAAAATAGTTTCCGAGCGACTTGCTCATTTTTTTGCCCTCGACCAAAAGATGCGCGCCGTGCAGCCAATGTTTCACGAACGGTTTCCCAGTCGCGCCTTCGCTTTGCGCGATTTCGTCTTCGTGATGCGGAAATTTCAAATCCTCGCCGCCGAGGTGCAGGTCGAAACTTTCGCCGAGCACTTTCATGCTCATCGCACTGCACTCGATATGCCAGCCGGGGCGACCTTCGCCAAACGGACTTGGCCAGAAAATATCGCCGTCGTCCGGCACGCGCGCTTTCCAGAGCGCGAAGTCGGCGACGGATTCCTTCTCGTATTCATCGCTGGAAACGCGTTCGCCGGCGCGCATCTCGTCGAAATTCAGTTTCAGCAACTGGCCGTAATTGCAGCCGCAGCCTTGGTATTTGGTGATGGAAAAATAAACGGAACCGTCGTTCGCTTTGTAAGCAATGCCGCGCGCAATCAGTTTTTCGATTAAAGAAATAATTTCAGCGATGTATTCCGTGGCGCGCGGTTTGACGTGCGGCTCTTTGCAGTTGAGCGCTTTTAAGTCGTCGAGAAATGCGGTTTCAAATTTGCCGGTGAATTCGCGCAACGTGGTTTTTTGTTCGCGGACACGCTTGATGATTTTATCTTCGATGTCCGTGATGTTCATGACGTGCTGCACGTCGTAACCGGAAAATTCGAGCGTGCGGCGGACGAGATCGGCGAAGACAAACGTGCGCCAGTTGCCGATATGCGCGTAGTCATAAACGGTCGGCCCGCAGCAATACATCCCGACTTTTTTGGCGTTCGGATTTAGCGGCGAGAAATTCTCGACGGAGCGCGTGAGCGTGTTAAATAGTTTCAAAGCCATTTGCGTCCGGCAAATTAAACTTCAGGCCGCGAAAGAAAAGGTAAAATTAGCCGGACGGCTGGCAGCAAGTTTCCTTTGCGGCGGCACGGGCTTTTGTTAAGTTGTAGGTGAAGTCAAAGCTATGCGTCACTTTTGTGCCATCACGATTTTGGGATTGCTCCTCGGAGTGACCGTTCACGCCGCGCAAGTCGGGCTAATCAAAATCAACGGTGCCATCGGCCCGGCCACGGCCAATTACATCTCCCGCGCGCTTGACCTCGCCGCCAATCAAAACGACGAGTGCCTCGTCATCGAACTGAATACGCCCGGCGGCCTCGCCAATTCCATGGACGACATCGTGCAGGAATTTTACGCCGCGAAAATTCCGACCGTCGTCTATGTTTCGCCAGAAGGCGCGATGGCCGGCAGCGCGGGCGTTTACATCACGCTCGCGGCGGACATCGCGGCGATGGCGCCGCATACCACCATCGGCGCGGCGCATCCGGTGAGCATGGGCAGCGAAGACGAAACCACCAACAGCATTATGATGCAAAAAGTTGGCAATGCTTATACGAAGGTCATGCAGACCATCGCTGAAAAACGGCATCGCAATGTCGAATGGGCAAAATCTTCCGTCACGGACAGCAAGGCAATCACCTCTGAAGAAGCGCTGAAAATGAATGTGATTGATTTGATTGCGACGAATGTTCCCGATTTGCTGCAAAAATTGAATGGCAAAAAAATCGGCGACAAAATTTTGAAAACCGCCAGCGCGAGCGTCGTGGAAATACCGATGAGTCTGGGCGAAAAATTCTTTCAACTGTTCTGGCAGCCACAAGTGATGATGCTGCTCCTGCTGATTGCGATTTACGGCATCATCGCCGAAATGAGCCATCCGGGTGCGATTTTTCCGGGCGTCGCGGGCGCGCTCGCGCTGATTTTGCTGCTGTATATGTCGGCCACGCTGCCGCTGAACATCGCCGGACTTGCGCTGATTCTTTTGGCGCTCGCGCTGTTTGTCATTGATATTTTTGCGCCGACGCACGGCGTGTTGACCGGCGGCGGCATCATCGCATTTTTTCTTGGCGGACTGATGCTGTTCAATCACGCGCCGGCCGGCTATCATTTGCCCGTGAGCTGGATTTTTTCAACGACGCTCGTGACCGCTGCGTTTTTCATTTTCTTCGTCAGCAAAGGCATCCGCGCGCAACGGCAGCCAGTGAAAGTCGGCGCAGAAATCATGATTGGCAAAACGGTGAACGCACTTTCGCGGATTGACTCGCAAGGCGGCAAGGTGTTTATCGAAGGCGAACATTGGAATGCGGTGAGCGAAACGCCAGTTGAAATTGGGCAGCCGGTTGAAATCACCGGCATCGTCGGACTGACTTTACAAGTGAAACCAAAAATAAATTAAGGAAAAAATTATGGATCAAGATTCAATTCAACATCTCGTCAACATCTTCAAAACCGGCGCAGCCATTATCATTCCGATAATCGTCGTCGGGCTTTTCATTTGCTCTTCGGCGATCAAAGTTTTGCGCGAATACGAGCGCGGCGTGATTTTCCGGCTCGGCAAATTGCAGGGCGCAAAAGGGCCGGGAATCATTTTTCTTATTCCGATGGTGGACAAGATGGTGCGGATGGATTTGCGCGTCGTGACCATTGACGTGCCGAAACAGGAAATCATGACCAAGGACAACGTGCCTGCGACGGTGGACGCGGTGATTTATTTCCGCGTCGTGGATCCAAACTCGGCGGTCGTGAAGGTGGAAAATTATTGGAAGGCGACTTCACTCATCGCGCAGACGACGTTGCGCAGCGTGCTCGGCCAATCCGCGCTCGACGAACTGCTCGCGCAACGCGACGTCATCAACCAGAAGTTGCAAGAGATCATTGACCGCCAGACCGAGCCGTGGGGCATCAAAGTCACCTCCGTGGAAGTGAAGGACGTGTCGCTGCCGGACAGCATGAAGCGCGCGATGGCCAAGCAGGCCGAGGCCGAACGCGAACGCCGCGCGAAAGTGGTGAATGCGGAAGGTGAATTCCAGGCTGCCGAAAAAATGGTGCAGGCCGCCGCATTGATCGCGAAGGAGCCGATTGCGCTGCAATTGCGCTATCTCCAGACGATGCGCGAAATGGCGAGCGAACATAACACGACGACGTTCCTGCCGCTGCCGATTGATTTGTTCAGCGCGTTTTTGAAGAAATAAGCCATGCCTCTTTACGAATACGAACTGTGCGACGGCGACTGCAAGGTGTGCGGCGGGACGTTCACGTTGAACCGCCCGATTTCCGCCGCGCCGTTGACGAAATGTCCGGCGTGCAAAAAGCCGGTGCGGAAAATTATTTCCGGTTTCAGCACGCCGCACAAGCTCAAGCCACTCTCCATTTCGGACGCAAAAAAATCGGGCTTCCAAGTCTATAAACGGCTCGGCAAAGGCGAATACGAGCGACAATAAAAAACGAAGCCAGAAGTCAGGAGCAAAAATCCGGCCGCGCGCGGTTTTCATTTTGAATTCTTTTTTGACGGAAGTTGTCCATTGTTCTAGCGTGTAATGAGCAAGATGTGTTTTTTCCGGTCTAGATTGGTGATGATTGCGTTCGTGGCGCTGGCTTTTCCGGCGGCGGCGCAGCAGACAATTATTTTTTCCAAGCCGGTGGATACGCCGGCGGACAAGGCAAATGCTTTCCTGCCCGGCGCGAATCATCGTGCAGGCGATTACAATGCGCCGCACGACCTCTTCCACGATTACACGCCGGATAATTTGCCAATGTCGCGACCGGTATGGCCGGACGCCAACGATCCTTCGGTGAAGGCGGCGCTGGATCGGCGCAAAAACTGGACGTTGCTGACGCCGGAGCAAATTCTCGGCATTCAAACGCCGGAAGAAATTCTTGGCGTGCAGGATAAGCCGGAAGAAAAAAAAATGTCGCTGGAAGAGAAGTTTATGCTGCGTGAAAATCGGGCAACGGCGATGGCGGCCACCAATGGACACATGATTAGCCTGCTCGGGAGTGAGCGGGATGAAAATAATCCCTTCGCCTTCAAAAATAAAAATGACGAGAGCGATCCGTTCCATCAGTCATCGCAAAAAATGGAACTGGGGGCGCGCTATTTCAACCAGTTTTTGAATGCGCCGGACGCCGGGGTTGACGCGGATGGCAAACGGATTTCGTCGTGGGGCAGCGGAGATTTTGCCCAGCCTGACCAACCGAAGCAAACGCCGGAACAGTTGGCGGACATGGAACGGTTCCGGGCGTTGATGGAGCCGCAATCGCCGCCGGATAAAGTGCAAGTGCCGACGCGTTTTTTCGCACCGGCGCCGCCTGCGCCGGATCCGTTTCTCCAGCCAGCGCCGGTAGTGAATCCCAATGGACAAGGTGTTGCGCCGCTGGAAAATGCTTTTTCAAAACCGACGGGCATCACGCCGTTGCCGGGCATCAGCACGCCCGCGCCCAAACCGGTTGCGACCAAGCCAAGCTGGCAGGCGCAGTTGCCGCCGTGGATGACGGACGGGCCGCAGGCGCATAATCCGAACCGGAATTTTTAGTAGGCGGAGGTGCCGACCATCACTTGTTCGAGCGTGGAAACCCCCTCGCGGGCGCGATCAAGCGCGACCATGCGCAACGTGTGCATTCCCTGATTGACGGCGAGCTTGGCCATTTCGCGCGTGCTGGAGCGGGAGATGATGAGTTTGCGAATCTGGTCGGTGATGGTCATGGCTTCGATGATGGCCATACGACCGACGTAACCGGAATTTTTGCAACGGTCGCAACCGCGTCCGCGATAAAGCTGCACGCCATCAAACACTACGGGGTCGAGGCCGAGGTCTTCAAACATTTTCGCCGGATACGTCACCGGTTCCTTGCAGTGCGAACAGATGCGGCGCATGAGGCGTTGCGCGCAGGACAAAATCACGGAGGACGAGATCAAAAACGGCGCGATGCCCATGTCGTCAAGGCGCGCGATGGCGCCGGGCGCGTCGTTACAGTGCATTGTGGAGAGCACTTGATGGCCGGTGAGCGCGGCTTCGATGGCGATTTCCGCCGTCTCGGTATCGC
Organism: Verrucomicrobiia bacterium; assembly: GCA_036509625.1. Lineage (GTDB taxonomy): Bacteria > Verrucomicrobiota > Verrucomicrobiia > Limisphaerales > UBA11358 > UBA11358. Next base: position 248 of record DATCFH010000129.1, on the reverse strand, counting down.
GAATTTCCCCGATCATGATGATGTCCGGATCTTGGCGGAGAATGGAGCGCAACGCATTCGCGAACGAAAGGCCGATGTCTTTTTTCGTTGGCACCTGATTGATGCCGGGCACTTGAAATTCCACCGGATCTTCGACGGTGACGATGTTCCACTGCGGATTGTTCAGCTCGTTCAGCGCGGAATAAAGTGTGGTCGTCTTGCCGGAACCGGTCGGGCCGGTGACGAGAATCAATCCGTGCGGCGCATCA
>DATCFH010000128.1:0-8140 GCA_036509625.1 Verrucomicrobiia bacterium | reverse complement strand
TCGCCATTCGCCAGCCGCAACAAAAAATGTTCCGGCTCGGTCAGCAGGCGCAGCACCTGCGGCGAATGGCGCGGATACTCCGGGTCTTTGGCAAATTCGGTGCGGTGAACCGGCTGGCCTTTGATAAAATATTCGCCGTCGCGGATGATGCGCCCAAGCGATGGATTCGCCGGCAACAGCAGCGCGCGGTTGAAATCCAGTTGCTTCATCACCGCCTCGACCTCCACCGTCACGTTGCCGCGCAGGACGGAATCCACTTTTTTGTAAATCCATTTTGCGCCCGCGCCGTGCAGCAATTTTGCCGCCGCCGCCGCACGTTTCGCCGCTTCCTTCGGCTCGCAGGAACGCGAATCTGTGTCCACACAAACCAAATCCGCCGCGCCGCTCGGCTTGCCGCTGCGGACGATTTCAGCGCGTAAACCGTAGCGCAAACCGACCGCGCCGAGTTCCGCCGCACCCGTCAAATCGTCTGCAATGACGCCAATCATAATCAATTATTTTTTCGTCCGGCCATTGGCCAGACCCGCCGCCACTTTGATTGCCGAATATAAACTCGTCGCCTCCGCCTTGCCCAGCCACGCGATGTCGAACGCCGTTCCGTGATCCACCGAAGTGCGAATAATCGGCAGTCCCAGCGTGATGTTCACGCCCGTGTCAAACGCCAGCATCTTGAACGGAATGTGGCCCTGATCGTGATAAAGACACACAATCGCGTCGTATTTTTTGCGCTGGCCGGTGGTGAAAACCGCGTCGGGAACAAGCGGGCCGATTACATTTAATTTCTTTTTGCGCGCCAATTTCACCGCCGGTTCGACAAAGTTTTCCTCTTCGCGATTTCCAAAAAGCCCGTGTTCGCCCGCGTGCGGATTCAAACCACAAACACCAATGCGCGGTTCGCGCCGTAAAAGTTGCGTCATCGCCTGCGCCGTCAGCTCAATGACGTTCAGCAAGCGCTCGACCGAAAGTTTTCCCGGCACGTCGCGATAACCAATGTGCGTCGTCGCCATGCTCACCGTGATTTTATCCGAATACAGCATCATGCAACTGCGCTTCGCCTTGGTGAGCGCGGTGAAGATTTCCGTGTGGCCGGGAAATTTCACGCCGGACAAATTCAACGACTCCTTGTGAATTGGCGCCGTAACCACGCCATCAATTTTTCCAGCGAGCGCAGCTTGAATTGCTTTCTCAATGTAAATGTAACCGGCGCGCCCGCACGCGGCGGAAACTTTTCCCGGCACAACTTTCACTGCGTCAATCGCCGCGCAGTCCACCACGAGCGGTTCCGTGATACGCGAGATTTTCTTTAACTCTGAAATTAAAATCACGCGGCAATCCGCCATCGGAATTTTTGCCGCGCGCGCCGCCCGCTGCAAAACGCCCGCATCGCCAAACAAAACCGGCACGCACATTTTTCGCACCGCCGACGAAGTCAACGCGCGCAGGCAAATTTCCGGCCCGATGCCGGCGGGATCGCCCATCGTCAAACCCAATACTGGCCGGGTATTTTTCATTTTTAGTTAAGCAAATGCAGTTCGCTCATCTGCTGCCGGATTTTTTCCAATTCCGTTTCTGAAACTTTTTTCAGCGGTGGCAACACCTGCGGCGAGCACAATCCGCGACAGTGCATTGCCGCTTTCAGCGCCGCGAGCGACTCGTTCAAGTTACGACCTTTTTGGTAAAGCGCGGCGACGGAATTCATCCGCGCCGAAAGTTTATCCGCCTCGTTCCAATCCGATTTTTTCGCCGCCGCGCAAAGCTGATGGCATACGTCGGGAATCAAATTGCCGACGCTCGGCACAATGCCGTCTGCGCCGAGTTTCAAGCCTTTTTCCATCAGCGCGCCGACGCCGATGAACACGGAAAAATCTTTTTTGCCGCCGAACCGTTGCAACATTTCCTCGTGTCGCTGCGGATTATTTTCCGAATCCTTCATGCCGACGAATCGCGGGTGACCAGACAGAGATTGAATCACGTCGAGCGGAATGGAAATCTTCGTGGTCAGCGGCATATTATAGATGAACAGCGATCCGTGAAGTCCGTCGAGCAATGCCCGATACCACGGCTCCAGTTCCGCCAGCGGCAACGCGACTGGCGGACGGGAAACGATGACATCCGCCCCGGCAGCTAAAAACTCGTTGCCCGAGGTTATACCTTCGGGATGTGTGTCGCCAACGCCGGCATAAACGCGTGTGCGTTTGTTCGCGCGGCGAACCGTCAGCTCGACCAGCCGCAAACGAAATTCGCGCGGCACTTGGGCGCCTTCGCCGGTCGTGCCGAGCACAAAAATTCCTTCGACGCCGCCAGCGATTTGCGCGTCCACCAGCCGTTCCAACGCCGGTTCGTCCAATCCTCCCGCAGTGGTAAATGGCGTCACCAGCGGCACAACTGCCCCATGAAATTTCAATCTGTTATTCATTTCAAATTAATAAGCTGCTTCATAAATCCGCGCCGCGTCCGCCTCGGTCAACACGCGCAAATTATTTTTCAGCAATCGCTGCACCTTGATGGCCGATCCGGCCAGCCACGGAATCGCGTCATGGGGAATTTTTAGTTCCGACAATTTTTGCGGCACGCCGCAGTCGCAAGAAAGTTGCGTCAGAAATTCCACGCCGTGTTCCGCCGTGGTCAAGGCCGAGCCGTTGCGCGTCACGCCGAGCGCGGCGGAAATTTCCGCGTAACGCTCCGGCGCGGCGGAAAAATTGAAACGCAAAACGTGCGGCAACAGCAGCGCGTTCGAGACGCCGTGCGCGATGTGAAAACGTCCGCCGAGCGGATACGCCAGCGCGTGAACGGCGGCGGTGTTGACCGGGCCGAGGCAAAGTCCGCCGTAAAGACTGCCGAGCGAAAGCGCGGCGCGCGCCTCGATGTCGTTGCCGTCGCGCACGGCGCGCGCGAGATTTCTCGCGATCAATTTCACGCCCGACAACGCGTAAGTGTCCACGATGGGATGCGCAAATTTGTTCGCGTAAGCCTCGATGCAATGCGTAAGCGCATCCAGTCCAGTCGCCGCTGTGACGGCGGGCGGAACAGTCAACGTGAGCAACGGATCAATGAATGCGGCATCGGGAACGAGGTGCGGACTGACGACACCTTTTTTCAATTCATCCGTTTCGTCGAGCAAAATTGCGTTCGGTGAAACTTCCGCGCCCGTGCCAGCGGTGGTCGGCAAACAGACGAGCGTCAGTTCGCGTCCGACGAGCAAATTGGTTCCAAAAATTTCTGCCGTGGTTTGTTTTCCGCGCGTGAGGGCGGCGACCAGTTTGGCCACGTCAATCGCGCTGCCGCCGCCGATGCCCAGCACACCGTCAATTTTTTCCGCGCGCGCGGACGACAAAATATTTTCAAACAAGGCCTGCGACGGTTCGCGATCCACGGGAGCGGAAAGGACAAAATTCAGGCCGGATTTTTTCAGCGCGTCCGTCACCGCGCCCAGCAATGGCAATACGGTTGTGCTCGAAACCAACAGCACGCGCTTCACGCCGCGCGCCGCGAGAAACTCGGCGCATTGCGGCGCGCAGCCGTTGCCGAACACGATGCGCGGCGGTTGGAGTAATGTAATTATATTCATGAATTCCCTTCCGCCACCCTCGGCGAAATTATATTTTCCACATTCAAAGTTTTCCGTTTTTTTAGCCAGCCCCAAAAAGTCCATTCAGTCTTCACATTTTTGTCCGCCGGAAAAAACCAGCTCGCGCCGTAGCCGACGGTCAGCACGATGACGTGCGCGATGACGCCAATCATCACGTCCGGCCACGCGTAATTCCAACCGAGGTCGAGCATTTTATATTTGCCGCTGGTCAACGTCGCCCACGCCGTGAACGCGAGGGCAGCGGTGATGCCGATCCAAAGTCCCTGCCGATTCGCGCGGCGCGTGAAGAATGCGAGCAGAAACATTCCAGCCAATCCGCCGGCGACAATGGCCGTGGCGGCGTAATAAAGTTTCAACGCGCCCTCGCCTTTGCCCGCAATAAACGCGCCGATGCCAACGGCCAAAATTCCGCTGATGGCGACGATAATTTTCCCCATGAACAAACGCTGCTTGTCGGTCGAATTCGGACGCAAGCGGCGGTAATAATCTTCCACGCCGACAGCCGAGAGGCAGTTCAAGTCGGACGACATCGTGGACATCGCGGCAGAAAAAAGTGCGGCCATAAAAATGCCTGCGAGGCCGGCGGGGATTTTTGTCGTCAGGAAAAATGGGAACACGCGGTCGGCGATGACCTTGCCGTTGGCGTCGAGCAATTGCGCTGGTAAAATTTCGCCGGATAATTGGTAATACGCCCACAACAACGTGCCGACGAGCATAAACGCCGTCCACGTAGGCACGCAAAGCAACGCGCCGAACGCCACGCCTTTGAGCGCGTCGCGATCGGTTTTGGCGACGAGGTAACGCTGCACGAGCGTCTGGTCGGCAGCATATTTTTGCAGATAGAAAAATGCGCCGTAGAGCAGCATCACCCAGAAATTTCCATTTTGTGAAAGATCAAAATCAAAACTGCCGAGGCTGAATTTATTTTTCTCCGAAGCCAAATGAAACGCCGCGCTCGCACCGCCGGGCATGATGGAAAACAAAACGCCGATGACGACGATGACGCCGACAATTTTCACGATGCCTTGCAGCACTTCCGTCCAAATGACGGCTTCAAGTCCGCCGACGAGCGTGTAAAGAATCGTCACGATGCCGACGCCGACGATGACATTATATTTGTCCCAGCCGGTCATGCCGCACAACGCCGTTGTGATGGTGAACAGCACAAAACCCATTTTGGAAAAATGTCCCGCCGCGAACGCCAGCGCGGAATACGCGCGCGCGCCGTAGCCAAAACGCTTTTCAAAATATTCATACGCGCTCATGCCGACGGCGTGGCGGAAAAATGAAATTAAAATTGTGCCGAGCAGCAACAGCACGCCGACGGCCATGAAGCCGGGCACGAGCTGGTTCCAATTGCCTTTGAACGCCGCGCCGGGATACGCGATGAACGTGATGCTGCTGATGATCGTGGCAAAAACAGAAAGTCCCATCGCCCACGACGGAATGGAACGGCGCGCGACAAAATACGCTTCCGTCGTCGTCTGCCGCCGCGCGAATTTCAAACCGATGGCCGCGACCGCAACAAAATAAATCGCGATGACGACCAAATCCAATGTGCGGAGTGAGTTCATTTCAGCGTCCCGCCTCTTTCAACAGCAAGCCGTCCGAAAAGTTACCGGAAAATTTCAGCGAACCGTCTTCGTTCCACTGTTTTACCAGCCCGTCGGCGACGCGGCCGAAGAAACTGCGCTTCAAATCGCGCGCTTCCGGTTTGGTGTTCCAGTTGGATTCCAATTTCTTTTTTCCATTCGGCCAGAATTGCGTCCACGTCGCCGTGTTGTTTTTCAAATTGTGCAACCAGCTCCAAATTTTCATTCCGTCCGGCGACCAGAAAGTTTCCTCGCCAGTTTTACGTCCGTTCGCGTAAGTAACTTCATGCTGCTTCGCGCCGGATTCGTAATAATCCGTTTCCTTGCCGTCGAGCAGATAGCGGCCATTTGGACAAATCCGCGCGCGCCATTCCGAACGCACTTTTCCATTCTGATAATTTTCCGTAAATAATTTTATTTTGCCGCCGGAAGTTTCCGGCGCGACATCGCCCGCATCGGAGAAAATCCACGCCTCGTTCAACTCGTAATGCAGACACGGCTGCGTCTCGGTTGAAAGAATATGAATCACGCCATTCGGCGCCTGCCGCGCGGTGACGTAACCGAGCGTGCCGTTCGTGCCGCGATCGTGATTCGGCAATTGCACGGGCAACGGCTTGATGCGCCAAGCCGCGCCGTTATTGGTTGAAATCGCGACGAAGCAGCCGTTGCCAAAATTCCAATTAGTCGGTGGCGGGCGTATGAGCTTGTGCAAATAAGCGTCGCTCACGAAAAATAAATTTCCATCCGCGAGCCGGATTAAACCTGGCCGTTGCGCGCTGCCGAGCGGTGGAAACGGCGACGCCACGCTTTCACTCCAACTCGCGCCGAAGTTGGTCGAAACATTTTCCGGCGACCAACCATTGACCGCCGCATTTTTTCCGCCGATGGAAAGCAAATCGCCTTTGTCATCGAGTGGCACAATCACGGAATGGCGTCCGCCAGTGCGACCTTCCATTTGTTGCCAGTGAATTCCGTCGTCCGCACTGCGCCATAAAAAACTCGCCGCCTTGTCGCCGTCCATCGCAAAATAAATCGCGCCGTCTGCGCCGCGAAACGCGCTCGTGATGGGTTGCGCGGTGAAATTTGTCGCGGGCGAATCCAGTTGCGGCAACGACAAAGTCCACGTTGCACCGCTGTTCGTCGAAGCTGTCATTTTGAACGGCGCGAAATCTGACAAGCCGCGTCCGCCGCCGAAGAAACGGATTTTCCCGCCGTCGTTCCACAACAGGCCGGACTGGTCGTTGTAATTTTCCGTCTTGAAAAACAGCTCTGGCAGATCCCAATCCTCCGAACCGTAACGCAAGCGCGCCTGAATAAAAGAAGTTGAGACATCAGCCTCGGCCAGTCCCGGCGGCGTGCTGAAATAAATCGCGAGCGCGTCACCGTTCGGCAGAATCTCGAAGCCCGGCGAATGGTTGTGCGTGAACACCATCGGGTCAATGCCCGCGAGCGCTGCGTCAAGATTGGTTCCATTTTCTGGCGGAATCGGCAGCGCGAAACGCACGGTGAAATAAGGCTTTTCCGGGTTCGGTCCAAATCGCGCGGGTTGCGAACTTTGCTTGACGGCAGATTGGCCGAATGGCAGCGCAACTTGATTTGCGGAATCCAACGCCAGCGTCAGATGATTCGTTCCATCGAAAATAGATTTCTCCGCGCCCAACGTAAAGCCGGCGGCGCGGATACGCACCGTTTCATCTCCGGCGGCTGGAACGGCTTGGGCAAAAAAGCACGCGCCGATACCCATCGTCGCGCAGACGATGAGCCGAGACAGTTGTGCCGTGGCAGGTTTCAAGTGTATTAACTTTGGTTGGGACAATTAGTATTAACCCATTTTACGCGTTTCAGTCATATTTATAACGCCAAACTATTTGATAATAATGCCAAACCGCGCGCACGTCAAAAAATCCGCTTGCTTCTCCCGCCCGCAAAGCTGTTCCCTAGACGCAGCAAAATCCCCGATTATGAAATGTGTCAAAAACTCGACGCCCACGCTCGGCGTCATTTACGGCAACCGCGATTTTTTTCCCGATTACCTTGTCACCGAGGCGCGCGCGGACATCGTCAGACTTTTTGAGCAGCTTGGCGTAAAAGCGATTCAACTTGGTGAAGGCGATTCCAAACTCGGCGGTGTCGAAACGCATAACGATGCGCGCAAATGTGCGGAATTGTTTCGCAAACACGCGGGTGAAATTGACGGCGTGCTCGTCGTGCTGCCAAATTTTGGCGACGAAAAAGGTGTGGCCGACACGCTCAAAATGGCGAAACTGAACGTGCCGGTTTTGATTCAAGGCTATCCCGACGATCTCAAGCGTCTCGATGTTGCGCGCCGCCGCGATGCTTATTGCGGGAAAATTTCCGTCGCCAACAATCTGGTTCAAGCGGGCATTAAATTTTCACTGACGAACAAGCACGTTTGCCATCCAACCTCGGATAGTTTTGCGCTCGACCTGCAAAAATTTCTTGGCGTTTGTCGCGTCGTCAATGGCGTTCGCGGCGTTCGTCTTGGCGCGGTTGGTGCGCGGCCCGGCGCGTTCAACACGGTTCGTTATTCGGAAAAGATTCTCGAACGCCACGGTGTCAGTGTCACGACGGTTGACCTTTCGGAAATTCTCGGCAAAGCCACGAAGATGGATGCGAATGCCGCCGCCGTTAAAAATAAATTGGCGGAAATCATCGGTTACGCGCCTGCGCCGGGCGTGCCGCCGGAAAAACTTTTGCAGATGGCGAAGATGGGTGTTGTCCTCACCGACTGGGTTGAAGCGAATCACCTCGACGCGACGGCGATCCAATGTTGGACGAGCGTGCAGGAAAATTACGGCTGCAACGTCTGCACGCTGATGAGTATGATGAGCGAGAAATTCATGCCCAGCGCGTGCGAAGTGGACGTTACCGGCGTGCTCACGATGTATGCGATGCAACTGGCCGGCAACACGCCCGCCGCGCTCGTGGATTGGAATAA
>DATCFH010000127.1:0-25708 GCA_036509625.1 Verrucomicrobiia bacterium | reverse complement strand
AACGGCCAATTGTCCGCACGGATTGAACTTTGCCCGCACGAACCGGAAAATGGCCGCACGGAACGAATTATTGCCGCACGGAAAAGGAATTGTTCCGCACAGATCGGATGTGAGGCTGCGGGAAGCGATTTTTGCCCGCACGAAGTCTTTAAGGTGCCAAATTGGAACCTTAAAGAACGGCTTTCAGCGCGGCAAGTGAGCGCTCGTTTTCCTTCTGCGTGCCGATGGAGATGCGGATCCACTCCGGCAATTGATAGCCGCCCATCGGTCGCGTGATGACGCCGAGCTTTTGCATCGCGTCAAAAACTTTCTGCCCTTCGCCCACGCGCACGAGAATAAAATTCGCGGCGGACGGCACAAATTCCAGTTCCAATTTCCGCAACGATTTCATAAAAAATTCCAAGCCGTTGAAATTATTCTGCCGCGTTTTGCGGACGTGTTCGGTGTCGTCCAGCGCGGCGAGCGCGGCAACTTGCGAAAGCAGATTCACATTGAACGGCTGCCGGATTTTTTCCAGCGCGGAAATAAGTTCGGGCGCGGCGATGCCGTAACCGATTCGCAAACCGGCGAGTCCGTAAATCTTCGAGAACGTCCGCATCAAAATCAGATTTTTCCGCGCGCCGAGGCGGATGAGCGGAATCAAATCCACCGCATCATCCAGAAATTCGATGTAAGCCTCGTCCAGCACGAGCAGCACGTCGTCGGGCACGTCGTTCACCAGCTTGATGACTTCCTCGCGCGGCGCGAGCGTGCCGGTCGGGTTGTTCGGGTTGGCGACAAAAACGATGCGCGTCTGCGGCGTGATGGCGCGCAACATCGCGGGCAAGTCGTGTCCGTAATCTTTCGCGGGAACAGTGATGACGCTCGCGCCGAGCATTTTGGCGACGATGGGATAAATCGCAAAACAGTATTGCGAAACAACGATGTTTGAATCCGGCGTGAGCAACGCGCGGGAAACGAACTCAATAATCTCGTTGGAACCATTGCCTAAAACGAGATTGGAAGTTTCCACGCCAAGTTTCGCCGCGAGCTTTTGTTTCAGATAAAACGCGTTGCCATCGGGATAAAGATTTACGCCGGCAATGGCTTTTTGCAGCGCAGCGAGCGCGAGCGGCGACGGGCCGAACGGATTTTCATTCGACGCGACTTTGATGATGGAGTCGGCGGGAATATTTAATTCACGCGCGACTTCTTCAATCGGTCGTCCCGGCTGGTAAGTCGGCAAAGTTTTGAGAAAAGGAGAAAGGGGAAGCACAGTTTTTAGTTTTTAGTTTTTAAGTTGGCTGCGCTGGTTTGAGACGTTTTGACAATGGCGGTCAAAATACGGATCAGTTCCAAGCTTTCATTTTCAAGTGGAGCGATACGAGAAGCAGAAACAATCTTTGAGTCGCGCAAGAGCCGCAACCAGTAATGAGTTTCGCGCGCTTCTTTTGAAGCGATGGACATTTTGGCGATGAAATCCGCCCGGCTCACGCCCGCCAAAGCCTCTTCAACATTTGAGCCAATGGCCGTGCCGGAACGCATGATTTGACCGCCGATTTCAAATTCTTTTTGCACCTTCAACCATCTTGCCAGTGCGATGGTTCGCAAAGCGAAAGCATAACTTTTATCTTTGATAAGGCTTGGCTTCATGGCGTGGAGCAGCAGAACTAAAAACTAAAAATTCAAAATTAAAAACTGCTTCACTCCCCCGGCAGTTGCGCATCCGCGCCGGGATAGAGCTTTTGATAATCCGTGGACTGCACGCCAATAATTGCGGCGACACCCAGAATGTCGTGCGCGCTGGAGCCGCGCGAAACGTCGGAGGCCGGACGGTTCAGGCCGAGCAAAATTTGGCCGTAACAATTGGCGCGGCTGACGACGCTGACGAACTTGCTGGCGATGTTGCCGGAATTAAGGTCGGGAAAAATCAGCACGTTCGCGCGACCGGCCACCTGGCTATCGTGCAATTTGCGCGAGGCGATTTCCGGCCTGAGCGCGGCGTCCACTTGAAGTTCGCCATCGAAATCCGCTTCCAGAAATAATTGTGCCGCTTTGTGCCGTGCCTGCGCGGTGGCCGCCTGCATTTTGCCGATGGATGGATGCGCGCCGCTGCTGCCCTTGGTGGAAAATGAAAGCATCGCGACGCGCGGGCGCACGCCGAGCATGTGGCGCGCAAGCCGCGCGGTGGAAACGGCGATGTCCGCGAGCTGCTCCACGTTCGGTTCGGGAATCACGCCGCAGTCGGCCATGAACAATGTGCCGTTTTCGCCGATGCGCGTGTCTTCGACTTCCATGACCGTGCAACTCGAAACGGCGCCGATGTCCGGCGCGGCCTTGACGATTTGAAACAACGGTCGCAGCACACTGCCCGTGATGTGCGACGCGCCGGAAACGAGACCATCCGCTTGGTGCATCGCCAGCATCATCGCGCCGTAAAAATTCGGCTGCATCATTGCCTCGCGCGCTTCGGTCGGGCGCAAACCTTTTTCGCGACGGATGCGATAAAGGCGGCTGGAAAAATTTTCCAGATCTTCGCTCGCGGCGGGATTGATGACGCGGATGCCGTCCAAGGAAATTTTCAATGCTTCCGCCGCTTCGCGAACTTTCGCCTGATCGCCGAGCAAAATCGGCACGCCGAGGCGCAGCGCGTAAAACTGTCGCGCCGCCTGCAAAATACGCGGTTCCGCGCCTTCGGGAAAAACGATCCGCTTGGGATGCCGCTGCATTTTTTCGATGACATTGCCGATGAAACGCATAGACCAAAGTTTCAGGTTTCAAGTTTCAAGTTTCAAGCGCAGAAAACAGGTCGCGCGAAGAACGCGAAGGTGGCGAAGGGGAACATTTTTTCACTTTCGTTTTTCTTTGCGGTCTTCGCGCGACACTTGCGGGCGCGGATTGACTTGGATTTCTTTCGCAGTTAGCCTTGAGCTTACATGCAGGAAATCATTGAGAAACTTCTCGTCTTACAGGATCGCGACCGGAAAATCTCCCGCGTCACCCAGGAACTTGCCCACATCGGGCCGGAACGCGAATCGCTCAAGGCCAAAGCCGCCAGCACGCAAACCGCGCTTGAGGCGGCAAAGTTGAGCGTGAAAAAAATCGAATCCGAACGCAAACAACGCGACCTCGAAATCGAGGGCAAAAAAGCGCAGATTGATAAATATCTCAATCAGCAGTTGCAGACGCGCAAGAACGAGGAATACAAGGCACTCACGCACGAAATTGAAATGGCGAAGGAAGTGATTTTCAAAATCGAGGATGCGGAAATTGTTTTGATGGAACAGGCCGAAGTCGCGCAAAAAAATGTTGTCACCGCGACCGCCGAAGCTGCCGCTGCGAAAAAACTCGTGGACGACCAGATTGGTTTGTTGAACCAGCGCGAAGAAAATTTGAAGAAGGAATTTGCCGAGCTGACCGCTGGCCGCGAGCAACTGGCGTCCGCCGTGGATGACTCGACGCGCAGCCGTTACGAGCGGCTGTTCAAGAGCAAGGGCGAGAACGTGGTCGTGACCGTGGAACACAGCGCCTGCGGCGGTTGCCACATGAAATTGCCGACGCAAATCGTGACCAACTGCCGCGCGCAAGGCGAACTCGTGACCTGCCCGAACTGCGGCCGGATTTTGTATTTCACCCGCGACATGAGTCTGACGGCGGCGGATTGAGCGATGCTCGCTCTGGCAAACAACTAGGCGCAGAAGAATTATCAACACTTGGGCTGAACACTCTTACGAGTGTTACTTTATGCCCATTATTTGCCACAAGTCGTCGAAATCTTTACGAGCATCTTCAGGAGGATGACGTAGTTTTTCCAAAGGTAACGGTTGAATCGCATATTGCGAATCGTGTCGCCGCATTGCAAATTTAGAAACATCTTTCCAATCATCAGCTTTCAAGTTGGCTAATATTTCATCTTGTGCTCTTTGTAGAATCTTACAGCCGAAATAAACTGCTCGAACGGCATCGTGAGGAAGGTCAATGTAGTATTTCTCTTTCCCGTCCCGTCGCTTTGCCCGGCTTAATGTTTTCAATTGCTTTATTAGCCGATATTCAGACTCATAGCGCCATTCCTCACTCTTTGTGAGAAGCATTTTCCAACTTTTCCAGTTTTGGGAAGCTTCAGCGATTGGACGATTAGTCGAATATACAATCTTTCCAAAGTCTTCCGGTGAAAAAAGAGAATGATTCGGATCAAATTCAACAACAAATCCCTGATGAGAGTTTGCATAGTGTCCCCACATCAGCAAGCTGTCGGGGTTTTCCGAAAAGCAAATAATTCCGAAATGTTCGCTAAATTTATTTTGGAATCCCAGAGGAACTACTTCGAGTGAGTCAGAATATATTTGCGATGTGTGAACCTGCATAAACTTTTTATATTTTTGCCAACTCACCGGGATGTTAGGTGGCAAGAAAGCATATTGTTTCCTGATACTTGCTTCAATTTCGCTGGAGATCAGGCTGTCATATCGAGGAAGCACTTCAAAAATGTCATTAAAATCTTTTGCCGCCGAAAACCAAAGTTTCCGCGTGGAAAAAATGTCTGATGCGTTAGGTGGAAAATATCTGAAAATTTTCGCTGGTCGTTTCTTGTATTCTGCATCTTCCATAGAATGGTTTTTACCAAATTGGGATGAATAGTCTAGGTCGGAGCGTGTCTGTCCCGAAAAAGTTGATAGAATGTTCGTGTTGGACGCTGGCTTGTAGTTTTGCAGGCGTTTGGTATGTTAGTATTGGTTTTGGAAGGGTGGAGAATCGCTGCCGGTTCGCCGGTAGAGGAAAGTCCGAACTCCACAGGGCGCGATGCTGCGTAACCCAAGTCTGTTTGATTGGGATACACGCAGGCGGTCAGTTGGAAGACTGGCCGACGGAAAGTGCCACAGAAAATTAAACCGCCAGCGGCGCAAGTCGTTGGTAAGGGTGAAAAGGTGCGGTAAAAGCGCACCGCGTGAAGCGCAAGCGACACGGCACGGAAAACCCCATCGGGTGCAAGGCCAAATTGGAAACCGAGGAGCTGCCCGCTCCGCGTTTCGTGAAAGCGAGACAGGTTTCGGGTATCGGTCGCTTAGACAAATGATTCTCTCCGCTCGCAAGAGTGCAGACAGAATTCGGCTTACAGCCCTGCCAAAACCAAATTCATTTTTTGTAGGAGCCGAGGTGACGAGGCTCAAACTTCCGAACTTAAAAAATAGTTAGAGACTCCTCACGTCGTCACCTACTTCTTCATTTTCGTCGCGCCCTTCGCGTTATCCGGCGGGGAATATTTTTTCAATGTCCAAACTGTCGGCTCGCTTAAATTCCCCAGACGATCCACGGCGTGAAGTAAAATGGTGTCGGGAATGCCGGCGTTAAAATAATAATCCGCCGCGCCGCCGGGGAAAACTTGCGTCGTCCAAATTCCGTTCACGCGCGATTGAAACAGCCATTCGCGCGCCGCTTCGCCGCCGGAATTTTCCCAGCGGACGTGTGCGGAACTTTTGCCGGTGTCCACGGTGAGTTTTGGTTTCAGGAGCGGAGTCGCAGCAATCCACGGCGTCGTCGGCACGAGCGCGGGCTGCGCGTATTGCGCGCGCACGGCGGCGGCGAGCGCGGGATTTTCCACAAAGCTGCGCAGGTGATAATGGATTTCGCCGCCGACGCTCGTCTGCGTGCGGACGGCCTGGATTTGCCGCGCGATTTCACCCGCCGGGAATTTTTCACCGACGGCGGCATCGTTCAAAGCGGCGAAGACGTGGCGACCTTTTGGATTTTGTGCGCGCCACCAGTTGTAGAGCGCAGTAAAACTGTGATCGCGGTCGGCGATGGCCCAGTAAAGTTGCGGCGCCAGAAAATCCACCCAGCCGTTCGCGAGCCAAGCGCGCGCGTCCGCGTAAATTTTTCCGTAAGCGTCGAGACCCTTTATTTGCAAGGGATTTTTCGGTCGCCAGATGCCAAACGGGCTGATGCCGAATTGCACCTGTGGTTTCGCCGCTTTAATTTCCTGCGAAATTTTTTGAACAAGTTGGTTCACATTGTTGCGCCGCCAATCTTCGCGCGTCAGGCCGGTTTTCAATCCGTATTTTTGCCAGCTCGCGTCGTCGGGAAAATCCAATTCGTGTCCGCTCCAATTTTTTACGGGATACGGATAAAAATAATCGTCGAAGACAATGCCATCCACGTCGTAGCGTTTCACGACATCGAGGACGACGGCGAGCGTTTGCGTCTGCGCCGCCGGTTCGCCGGGATCAAGCCAGACTTGATCGGCGTAATGGCGGATCAGTTCGGGATGTGTGCGCGTGACGTGGTTTGCGGCGGGTGGCGATTTGGTTGAGGGATGCGCGGCGCGAAACGGATTGAACCATGCGTGCAACTGCAAGCCGCGCTTGTGCGCCTCGGCGATGACGAAGGCGAGCGGATCGTAAAATGGTTCCGGTGCTTTGCCCATCGTGCCGGTGATGCGGTCGGACCACGGCTCGATGGCGGAAGAATAAAAAGCGTCGCACGCCGGGCGCACCTGAAAAAAAACGGCGTTGAAATGGAGTTGCTGGGCGCGATCCAGCAACGAAATTAGTTCCTCTTTTTGCTGCTTGACCGGCAAGCCTTGTTGGGATGGCCAGTCGGGATTGGCCGCGACCTCGGTGATCCACGCGGCGCGAAACTCGCGCATGGGCGGCGGCGCGGAAATGTTTTCATCCGCCGCAAACAGAATTGCGGGCAGAAAAAATAAAATTGTCGCGGTAATTAAATTTATCCGATTCATGCCGTCGGGCAATAAGACGCGGGCGAAGGCGGTTTGGCAACGGTTTTTTTATTCGGGTCGTAATCATAATCTTAATCGCGGGAAAGATTATGATTAAGATTACGATTAGGAAAACGTTGTGCTGGCGGCAATTTGACATCCAGCGGCATTTTTGATTTACTCATGCCGTTGCAGCCTAAGGCTGGCTTCCTTCCTGAAGCCAGACACGGGAGACCCAAATTCCTCAAAGTTGAGGATGGGGCGAACGAAGTCAGGCAACTGATTTCCAGGCCACTTTCAAGGCCAAGCCCGACAGCTAATCTCGTAGGCAATTGGAAGGGCGATCCTCTGATCCGCGAAGTCCGCGGCCTCAAGTTCACCCCAAGTAAAAATTGTTGCGGCGTTGTCGCGTTCATCGCACAGCGTTGCTGATTGGACAAATTATGCTGGACGTGATCTATCTCGGCACGGCGGTCTTGTTTTTTGCGGCCTTTGCGCTCTACGCGCGCGGCTGCGAAAAACTCTAACCCAAACTTTTATGGAAAACCTCATTCTCGGAATCATTTCTCTCGCGCTTTGCGTGTATCTCATCGTGGCCATGATCCGGCCGGAAAATTTTTAACCCCGTAAATTTTTTATGAACGCTCATCAATGGCTGGAACTCACGCTTTACCTCGGCGCGCTCATCCTCGTCACCAAGCCGCTCGGCCTCTATCTCGGTCGCGTTTTCGACGCGAACGGAAAAACTTTTCTCGACCCGATTTTTCGTCCGCTGGAAAAACTGACCTACTGGATTTTCCGAGTTGACCCGACGAAAGAACAGGGCTGGAAACAATACACGTTCGCGCTGCTGATTTTTAGCTTGGTGAGTTTGCTGTTCACCTACGCGATTCTGCGGCTACAAAATTTTCTGCCACTCAATCCGCAAAATTTTCCGGCGCTGTCGGAACATCTCGCGTTCAACACCGCCGTCAGTTTCACGACGAACACGAACTGGCAGAGCTACGCCGGCGAATCCACGATGTCGTATCTCTCGCAGATGGTCGCGCTGACCATCCACAACTTTTTTTCCGCCGCCGTCGGCATGGCGGTTGCGGCGGCGCTCGTGCGCGGCATCGCGCGGCACTCGGCGCAAACTATCGGCAACTTCTGGGTGGATTTGACGCGCATCACTTATTATCTGCTGCTGCCGATCTGCCTCGTGTTCGCAATTTTTCTCGTGTCGCAGGGCATGATTCAAAATTTCAAACCTTACACGTCGGCGAAATTGATTGAGCCACAGACCATCTCTGTTCAAAAAACGGACGCGAATGGAAAACCAGTTCTCGATGCCAAGGGAAATCCTGTGATGGAAAATCAAACGCTCGATACGCAAACCATCGTGCAAGGGGCGATGGCGTCGCAGGTCGCGATCAAGATGCTCGGCACGAACGGCGGCGGCTACACGAACGCCAACGCCGCGCATCCGTTTGAAAACCCCACGCCGCTCTCGAACTTTTTGCAAATGCTTGCGCTGCTGTCCATCGCCAGCGCGCTGACGTATCACCTCGGACGCGAAACGAAAAATCAAAAACACGGCTGGTCGGTCTGGTCGGCGATGTTCGCCATGTGTCTCGCTGGGGTTTTGTTTTGCTGGTGGGCGGAAGCGCGCGGCAATCCAATTCATCAGCAACTCGGCGTCGCCATTGGCGATGGCAACATGGAAGGCAAGGAAGTCCGCTTCGGCATTTTCAATTCTGCGCTGTTCGCGACGGTGACGACGGACGCCTCGTGCGGTGCGGTGAATTCCATGCACGATTCCTTCACGCCGCTCGGCGGACTCGTTCCACTTTTTAACATTCAAACTGGCGAAGTGATTTTCGGCGGCGTCGGCGCGGGACTTTACGGGATGTTGATTTTCGTCGTGTTGACCGTGTTCATCGCCGGGCTGATGGTCGGGCGCACGCCAGAATATCTCGGCAAAAAAATCGAATCCTACGACGTGAAAATGGTGCTGCTTGCGTTCGTCATCCTCGCGTTCATCATCCTCGGCTTCACGGCCTGGGCGTCGGTCAGCGATTGGGGTAAATCCAGTTTGAATAATCAAGGCCCGCACGGCTTGAGCGAAATCCTTTACGCCTACACTTCCGGCGCGGGCAACAACGGCAGCGCCTTCGCCGGTCTCAACGCCAACACGCCGATGTATGACACGACGCTCGGCATTGACATGCTGTTCGGACGTTTTGGCATGATCATTCCGCTGCTCGCGCTCGCCGGTTCGCTCGCGCGCAAAAAAATCGTCCCTGCCAGCGCCGGAACTTTTCCCGTGAGCGGCTTCACGTTCGTCGTGCTGCTCGTCGGCACGGTGATTCTGGTCGGCGCGCTGACATTTTTGCCCGCACTCGCGCTCGGCCCGATTGTCGAACATTTCCTGATGCTGAAAGGAAATTTGTTTTAACCCTAATTTTTTTATGACGCACAAACCTGTTTCCATTTTTGACGCGAAAATTCTCGCGCCCGCGCTCGGCGACACGTTTCGCAAGCTCGACCCGCGTCTGATGGTGAAAAATCCCGTCATGTTCGTCACGCTCGTCGGCGCGGCCATCAGCACCGTCGAGATTTTTCGCTCGCCCGGCCAGACCGGATTCGTTTTGCAGATCGCGATCTGGCTTTGGTTCACCGTTCTGTTCGCAAATTTCGCCGAAGCCGTCGCCGAAGGCCGCGGCAAGGCGCAGGCGAAGGCGTTGCGCCAGACCCGCACGCAAACGAGCGCGAATAAAATTTCCGACGACGGCAAAATCAAAATCGTGGACGCCGACTCGCTCCGCAAAAACGATGTCATCGTCGTTCGTGCGGGCGAAATCATTCCTGCCGACGGCGAAATTGTCCACGGCGCGGCGACGGTGGACGAATCGGCCATCACCGGCGAATCTGCGCCCGTCGTTCGCGAGGCGGGCGGCGACCGCAGCGCTGTCACCGGCGGCACGCGCGTGCTCTCGGACGAAATCAAAATCCGCATCACCTGCAATCCCGGCGAAGGTTTTTTGGACCGCATGATTTCGCTGGTCGAAGGCGCGAGCCGCCAGAAAACGCCGAACGAACTCGCGCTCACAATTCTGCTCGCTGCGCTGACAATTGTATTTTTGCTCGCGGTCATCACGTTGAAACCGCTCGGCATTTATTCCGGCGTAAATTTTTCTAATTCCGTTTTAATCGCGCTGCTCGTCTGTTTGATTCCGACGACCATCGGCGGTTTGTTGAGCGCCATCGGAATCGCTGGCATGGATCGTTTGCTTCAGCGAAATGTTCTGGCGATGAGCGGACGCGCCGTCGAAGCGGCGGGCGACGTGGACGTTTTGCTTTTGGACAAGACCGGCACGATTACGCTCGGCAATCGCCAGGCCACCGCGTTTCTGCCCGCGTCCGGCGTGACGGAACAGGAACTCGCCGACGCCGCGCAACTCGCGTCGCTCGCCGACGAAACGCCCGAAGGCCGCAGCATCGTCGTGCTCGCGAAAAATTTCGGCATCCGCGCGCGAGAAATTCACGAACTGCCCGGCGCGCAATTCGTGCCGTTCACCGCGCAGACGCGCATGAGCGGCGTGAATTATGAAGGTCAGCAAATCCGCAAAGGCGCGGCGACGGCGGTAAAACAATTTGTCGGCGGCACGTTGCCCAAAGAAGTTGAGAGCGCCGTGGAAAATATTTCGCGCTCAGGCGGCACACCGCTTGTCGTCGCCACGCAGGAACGCGCGCTCGGCGTGATTCATTTGAAAGACATCGTCAAAGGCGGTCTGGCCGAGCGTTTCAAACGCTTTCGCGCGATGGGCATCCGCACCGTGATGATTACCGGCGATAATAAACTGACCGCCGCCGCCATCGCGCAAGAGGCGGGCGTGGATGATTTTCTTGCCGAGGCAAAACCGGAGGACAAGCTCGCGCTCATCCGCAAGGAACAGACCGGCGGCCGCATGGTCGCGATGATCGGCGACGGCACGAACGACGCGCCCGCGCTCGCGCAAGCCGACGTCGGCGTGGCGATGAACACCGGCACGCAAGCCGCGAAGGAAGCCGGCAACATGGTGGACTTGGATTCAAATCCGACAAAACTTTTGGAAATCATTGAAATCGGAAAACAGCTTTTGATCACGCGCGGCGCGCTCACGACGTTCAGCATCGCAAACGACGTGGCGAAATATTTTGCCATCATTCCCGCGATGCTCATGGTGACGTTTCCCGTCATTGCGCCGCTGAACATCATGCACCTGCACAGCCCGGACAGCGCGATTTTGAGCGCCGTCATTTTCAATGCTCTCGTCATCGTCGCACTGATTCCGCTGGCGTTGCGCGGCGTTAAATTCCGTCCGCTCGGCGCGGCGCAAATCCTGCGCCGCAACCTGCTCATTTACGGCGTCGGCGGCGTCATCGTGCCGTTCGCGGGCATTAAACTCATTGACCTGGTCGTCGCCGGTTTGCATCTCGCGTAACTCAACACCTTAAAAATTATGAAAAACCTTTTTGCTGAATTTGGTCGTTCGATTGTGGCGACGATTTTCTTCGCCATCATTTTGTGCGGCGTATATCCGCTCGTGGTTTTTGCCGCGTCGCAACTACTGTTTTCACATCAGGCCAACGGCAGTTTGCTCGTGGACAAATCCGGCGCGATTCGCGGCTCGGCGTTGCTCGCGCAGAATTTCACTGGCGCGCAATACTTTCATCCGCGCCCGTCGGCGGCGGGCGCGAACGGTTTTGACGCGACAAGTTCCGGCGGCAGCAATCTTGGCCCGACCTCGTCGAATTTGGTCGCTAACATCACGCAAAACATTGCCAATTACCGCGCGGAAAATAATCTCGCGACGAATGCAATTGTCCCCGCCGACGCCGTGACGGAATCCGCTAGCGGCCTTGATCCGCACATTTCGCCGGCGAACGCGGAAATCCAAATCGCGCGCGTCGCCAAGGCGCGCAGAATTTCCCAAGAAAAATTACGCGAACTCGTCCAACAAAACACGAGCGGACGTGATCTCGGAATTTTTGGCGAGCCGCGCGTGAACGTGATGACGCTGAACTTCGCGCTCGACCAGAAATAACCGTCCGCATCTTCGTTGCGAACCGACCCTTTTTTGAACATCATTGGGTGCGATGCCAGAGCCGATTCGCCATGCCGCTGAACGATTGAAGCCGGAGGATTTTCTCCGGCTGATCGAAAAAAGTCGGCTGGGGAAATTAAAGATTTATCTTGGCCATGCGGCGGGCGTTGGAAAAACTTTTGCGATGCTCGAAGAGGCGCATCGTCTCAAAAAAGCTGGCGTGGACGTAGTCATTGGCTGGATTGAAACGCACGGACGCAAGGAAACCGAGGCGTTGATTGGCGATTTGGAAATCATCCCGCGCAAAAAAGTTCCGCACGGCGACACCACAGTGGAAGTTCTCGACGTTGACGCCATTTTCAAACGCTATCCGACCGTTTGCGTCGTGGACGAACTGCCGTTCACGAACATCGCCGGTTCGCAGCATCCCAAGCGTTACCTCGACATTCACGATCTGCTGCTCGCGGGCATCAACATCATCACGGCGATGAACATCCAGCATCTCGAAAGTTTGCACGACACGGTTTTGCGCGCGACCGGTGTGGATGTGCGCGAACGCGTTCCCGACCGTTTTGTGCTGGAGGCCGACCATGTCGTGAACGTGGATTTGACCGCCGACGAATTGCGCGAGCGATTGAAACAAGGGAAAATTTATCCCGCCGACCGCGCCGCCGCCGCGCTGGAAAACTTTTTTACGGAAAACAACTTGAACGAACTTCGCGAACTGGCCTTGCGCGGAACGGCCAACGCGCTTGACCAGCGTCCGCGCGTCGGCGTAAAGTCGCCGACGGAGGTTAGCGAAAAAATCGCCGTTTGCATCAGCACGAATCCGGTAACGACGGCGCGGTTGTTACGCGTGGCGTCACGGCTCGCGGGGCGTTTAAATCGTGAATGGATGGCGGTTTATGTCCGGCGCAAAAAAGAAGACCCGATGCGCATTCCATCCGAATTGCAGCGCAAATTCATCCAGAACGTCCAGCTCGCGACGGAACTTGGCGGCAGCGTCACGGTTTTGGAAAGCGAAAATGTCTGTGAGGCACTGCTGACGTATTGCCGCGAAAATGACGTCAACCTCGTGGTGCTCGGCACGAGTGAGCGCAAGTGGTGGCAGTTCGCGCGCCCGAACGTCATCGAATTTTTCATGCACCGCGCACCGGGTATTGACCTGCACATTATTGACCCCAATGGCTGATTTATAAATTGAATGAATATTTTTAGCTTTCTAAAAACCACGGTCATTGGCCGGGCGCGGAATTTATCCGACCGCCGGATTTTTCACAATATGTCGCTCATCGCGTTGCTCGCGTGGGTCGGCCTTGGCGCGGATGGTTTGTCGTCCTCGTGCTACGGGCCGGAAGCGGCCTTCAGGGCGCTGGGCAACCATACACACTTGAGCCTGTTCGTCGCGCTGGCGTCCATCATTACCATCGTGGTCATCTGCCTGAGCTATTCGCAGATCATCGAATTGTTTCCGAGTGGCGGCGGCGGTTATCTCGTCGCCAGCAAATTGCTTTCGCCGACACTCGGCGTGATTTCCGGTTGCGCGCTCATTGGCGATTATATTTTGACGATTGCCATCAGCGTCGCGAGCGGCGCGGATGCAGTGTTCAGTATGTTGCCGGTGGAATGGCAGGCGTGGAAATTAAAATTCTCCCTCATCATCGTGGTTTTACTCACGCTGCTGAATCTGCGCGGCGTAAAAGAATCCGTCGTGTTGTGGGTTCCCGTATTTTTTATATTTGTCGCGAGCTACACGTTCGCGATTGTCTGGGCGGTTTCGGCGCGTTTCGGCGATTTGCCGAACATCGCGCACGGTGTCGTGGGCGACGTGAAATCCGTTGGCTCGGATGTCGGCTTGTTCGGCCTCGTTGCTTTGGTGCTGGGCGCTTACAGTCTCGGTGCGGGAACTTATACCGGCATCGAAGCCGTGAGCAACGGTCTCAACGTCCTGCGCGAACCGCGCGTGCAGACCGGCAAACGCACAATGCTTTACATGGGCGCGTCGCTGTCGTTCGTCGTCGGTGGATTGTTGCTGGCATATCTCTTGTATCACGTTGAACACGTTGACGGCAAAACGCTGAACGCCGTGCTGTTTGAAAAAATCACCAGCGCGTGGCCGGCATGGTTGTCACACGGATTCGTCATTTCGGCGATGGCGTCGTCCGCTGCGCTGCTATTCATCGCGGCGCAAACCGGCTTTCTCGGTGGCCCGCGCGTGCTGGCGAACATGGCCGTGGACCGCTGGATGCCCACACGTTTCGCCACGTTGAGCGACCGCCTTGTCACGCAAAACGGCGTGTTGCTCATGGGCGGCGCGGCGCTGCTCGTTGTGCTCTTTACGGAAGCCTCGGTGGAAATGCTCGTCGTGCTTTACAGCATCAACGTCTTCATCACCTTCAGCCTTTCGCAACTCGGCATGGTGCGTCACTGGTGGATTGACCGCAAAAAAGAACCGTGCTGGAAAAGAAAAATTATCATCAACGGTTTTGGTTTTCTGCTCACGAGCGGCATTCTCGTTTCGCTTTGCATCGCAAAATTTGACGAAGGCGGCTGGGCGACACTATTAGTCACCGGCGTCTTGATTGGACTTTCGTTCTGGGTGAAAAATCATTACCGCCAGACGCAGAAAAAATTATACCGCCTCAACGAACTCGTTGCCGCCGCGCTCGCGGACGCCGCCATCGTCGTGGAAAAAACGCCGCCGCCGTGCGATGTCAATGCCCGCACCGCCGTGTTTCTCGTCAATGGATTCAATGGTCTTGGCCTGCACACGTTGCTCGCCGTCGTGCGGATGTTCCCGAAAGTTTATACAAACTTCGTCTTCGTGCAGGTCGGCATTCTTGACGCCGGCAATTTCAAAGGCGCGTCCGAAGTGGAAAATTTGCGCGAACATTCGCGCACTGAAGTTGACCGCTTCGTCAGCTACATGAGCCGCCGCGGATTTTATACCGAGGCGCACATCGCGCTCGGCACGGACATCGTGGAAGAGGCGGCGAAAATATGCGCCGTCATTGCCGAAAAATTTCCGCAGGCGCAGTTCTTCGCCGGCCAGTTAGTTTTCAAAGACGAAAGTTTTGCCACGCGCTGGCTGCACAATCACACCGTCTTTGAACTGCAACGCCGCCTTTACCAAAACGGTCGCGCGATGCTCATCCTGCCGGTTCAAGTCTGAAAAGCAAAACCGCCCGCAACTTAAAAAATTGCGGGCGGTTTTTGAATTTTAATTCACTTACTGGACTTCCGCACCTTCGAGGAAGCCTTGCAGATGGCGCACACGCGTCGGATGGCGCAATTTCCGCAGCGCCTTCGCTTCGATCTGACGGATACGTTCGCGCGTGACGTTATACATCTTGCCGATTTCTTCGAGCGTGCGTTCGTAACCGTCCGCGAGACCAAAACGCATTTCCAGAATCTTCCGTTCGCGTTCCGTCAAAGTCGTCAGCACGTCGCTCAATTTTTCGCGCAACAAACTGTAACTCGTCACGTCCGACGGATTTTCTGCCGACTTGTCCTCGATGAAATCGCCAACGCTCACATCGCCGTCATCACCGACCGGCGCGTGCAGCGAAACCGGCTGTTGCGCCATTTTCAGCAACGCGTGAATGCGCGAAACCGGCATGTGCATTTCGTCCGCCAGTTCTTCCGGCGTAGGTTCGCGGCCAAGTTCCTGCGTGAGCTGCTTTTGCGCGCGCCAGAGCTTGTTCATGATTTCAATCATGTGCACCGGAATACGAATCGTCCGCGCCTGATCCGCGATGGAACGCGTAATCGCCTGTCGAATCCACCAAATCGCGTAAGTCGAAAATTTATAACCGCGACGATATTCAAACTTCTCGACGCCTTTCATCAAACCGATGTTGCCTTCCTGAATCAAATCCAGAAACGACTGACCCCGGTTTGTGTATTTTTTTGCCACGGAAACCACGAGTCGCAAATTCGCTTCGGCCATGTGCGTTTTCGCCTTGAGGCCATGATCCGCCGCGCCTTTCAAAGCCTTGAATGCCTTGTAAAATTCTTCGCGCGGCAAACGCACGAATTGTTCCAGCGTCGCGATTTTCTGCTGCTCAACTTCGACGGCGGCGCGTTTTTCCGCCGTGTTGCGATGCGTCTCCAGTTCCGCCAAATGCCGGACGCTCGCCTGAAATTTTTCGTGAATGTTGCCGGCGACGACGATCATTTCCTCGACGACTTTTTGTTTGTAATAAAACTTCGCAAAGGTCTCCTGCAATTTCACGCCCAATTTCTTGAGTTCCTTCTCCATCTTTTCCTTGCGACCTTTTTGCTGCGCCTTCTGCCACGCAAAATACTTCGCATCCACGTTCGCATCCATCGCGTGAATCTTCTTGATCAGCTTCCGCAAATCTTTCAGATGACCTTCGCGGTTGGCGATTTTTTTATCAACAATGACACGGTCAAAACGTTCTTTCGGCGGGTCGGACAAAATCTTTTCCGCGATGGCGATGTGTTCCTTCGCCGTGAAGCCGAGGTGATAGACGATGTTCTTCATCTCCACTTCCGCGTCCTCGATTTTTTTACAAATCTCCACTTCCTGTTCGCGCGTGAGCAAAGGCACTTTGCCCATCTGGTTCATATACATCCGCACCGGGTCATCCAAAATTTCCAGACGCGAGTCGTCTTCCGCCTCTTCCGCCTGCGCCTGATCGGGTTGTTTGCGCTCGGAGCGTTCGGCCTCGGCCTGATCCATGACAATTTCCACGTCGAGACTGCGGAGCTTCGTCAGCAACGCGTCGAGATCTTCCGGACTCAAATTATCCGGCAGAATGTCATTGATGTCGTCGTAGGTGATATAGCCGTGTTCCTGCGACAAATGCAGCAAAGTTTTTACCGTCTCGGTCAAATCCACCGTCGTCAGTGCGCTGCCCGTCGCGGGCGCAGGCGGCGGGTTGCTGGCCGGGATTTTGGCTGCCGATTTAGCGGACGATTTTGCCGGTGCGACCTTGGCGGCGACAACTGGCGCAGCGACCGGCGCTGGTTTCGCCGCCTCCGGTTTGATTGCCTTGCTGGAAATGACAAATCTCCGCCGGACGGGCGGAGTTTTGACTTTCAGCGCTTTCGGAGAACTGGCGCGGGACTTGGACACCGTAACTTTGCGTTTCGACATAAAAATTCAGACCAAAAAACTGCGCGCCGGTTCAGAAAAAATGACGGTTGACCGTAAAAACACGGCTTCTGACGAGACACCCGCGTTCATGGCCGTGAAGCTGGAACTGCGAACACCAGAAGACTGACGCGCGTCAATACTAGCCGTTTTGCTGGAAATTACAAGGATAATCTTTACTTCAACCGCGATTGCCAACCACCAAAACATCAGCATTACCGATGGAAAATGAAATTTTCGACACCAAAATCAAACCGCCGCCCGCACCGCCGCCACATCGCGCCCGATTTGCTCCCGCAACTCCGTCGCCGACGCAAATTTACGCTCATCGCGCAATTTCACGCCCAATTCCAGCTCCAATTCCGCGCCGTAAAGATCGCCGCTGAAATCCAGCAAGTGCGCCTCCACGCGCAACTGCGGTTTTGCCGCCGCCACCGTCGGACGCGTCCCGATGTTCAGCGCGACGCGATAAAATTGTGCCTTTAATTTTGTGAGCGCCGCATAAACGCCGTTCGGCGGCAGAATCAAATTCGTCGCGTCCAAGTTCGCCGTTGGAAAACCAAGTTCCCGACCCAACCGATCGCCTTCGACAATGCGACCGCAAATCGCATACGGACGACCGAGCATCTGGCTCGCCGCATCAAAATTTCCCGCGCGAATCGCCTCGCGAATCCGCGTGCTGCTCACGACCTGACCATCCAGCGCCACCGCCGCGAGACCGTGAACTTGAAAATTTAATTCCGCGCCCAGTTTTTTTAGCAACGCCACATTGCCGCTGCGTTTGTGACCGAAAACAAAATCGGCGCCGACACAAACGCTGTGGATTTTTCCCAAATCATGCGCCAGTTCGCGGACGAAAGTTTCACCGGACTTTTCACTGAAAGTTTTGTCGAAAGGAATTTCCAGCAGCGCATCTGCGCCGAGCGATTCAATCGCGCGCAATTTTTGCGAACGCGAAAAAATCTGCGGCGGCACGCGCTCCGGCGCAACGATTGCGTTCGGGTGTTTGTCAAACGTGACGACCAGCGCAACCGCGTCATGGCCGCGCGCATCCGCCACCGTCTGCCGGATAATCTGCTGATGACCAAGATGCACGCCATCGAAAACGCCAATAGCCACGCAGACTTTGCGTTGACCATTGCCAAGTTCGTTTGCGGCGCGGATGATTTTCATCGGGCAGAAAAACGATTGTGATTAAGAGTAAGATTAGGATTACGACCGTAATCACCCAATCTCACGTTCTTAATCGTAATCATAATCTTAATCCTAACTCGACGCCGCCAGTTTCAAAAACGGCATGATGCGTTTTTCCAATTCCGCCGTTGTCAGTTTCAAAATCGCATCGAGTGGCAGCGCATCCGCCACGTCAAATTTTCCTGACGCACTACGCCGCAGTGTCGTCAGGTGCGCGCCGCAGCCGAGTTTCTGGCCGAGGTCGTGCGCGATGCTGCGGATGTAAGTTCCCTTGGTGCAGGCGACGCGAAATTGTCCCAGCGGCTCCGCGTAACTCGTAAAACGGCAGTTGTAGATGTGAATCAAACGCGCCTCGCGTTCGACTTCAATGCCCTTGCGCGCGAGTTTGTAAAGCGGCACGCCATTTTTTTTGATGGCGGAAACCATCGGTGGCATTTGCATTTGGTCGCCGATAAATTTCGCGGCCTCCTCGTTCAATTGTTCGAGCGTCAGCAGCGGCACGGGCAATGAGGCCGTAATTTCGCCGTCGCAATCGTAGCTGTCCGTCGTCTCGCCAAATTTAATCGTGCCTTCGTAAACTTTGTCGTCGCCCATGAGCCGTTCGGACAATTTTGTGCCGCGACCTAAAACGATAATTAAAAGTCCGGTCGCATTGGGATCAAGTGTGCCGCAATGGCCGACTTTTTTGATGCCGAACTTGCGGCGAATCGCGTCCACGACATCGTGCGACGTCGGGCCGACGGGTTTATCAACGAGAATTGCGCCGTCGAGTGCGGAAAAATCTTGCATGAGAAATTTTATTTAAGGAACGATGATTTCCAACTCTGGCGCGACGTGTTTGAAATCGCCGGGGTTGCGGGTGATGATGCGGCGCGCGGAATGTCGCCGGGCATAGGTGGCGTGCAGCGAGTCGTAAATTCCCCCGCCCATGATGCCGCGTTGCCGCGCTTCCGTAATGGCGGTTTCATAGTCACGGAGCGAAAGCACGCCGACGGCAACAAAGTCTCGAAGTCCCAATGTGAGTTCCGCCGCTATTTCATTCGGAACTTTATAGGAAGTGGTGAGCGTGGAAAAAGTTTCGGCCAGTGCGTGCGCGCAGGTAATGCGTTCGCGGGTCTGCTCCAATAACGCCAGACATTCCTGATGGCGAGGATGAGTTTGCAACAGTGCGCCGACGAGCGCCGAGGTGTCGAAATAGGTCATCGCGAATAGTGGCGGGCTTTTTTCACGGCTGCTTCCAGCGGCACGGGCGGCACTTTGCCAGTCCAGATTTTCAAGCCGCCCCGCTTCACGATTCGCCCGCTGGCTTCCGGCCTGACCTCCAAAACAATCCGTCCGGGCGACGCAGACAACTGCAGCGATTCGCCCGGCGCAATGCCCGCCGCCTTGCGGATGTCGCGGGTGAGAACAATGCGATTGTGCTTGTCGGGTTCAACTAGCATATTCATGGCATGAGTGTGGCACGGTAATGGCACAGTCGCAAATCAAATTGGAAGTGAAAATTACTTTGCCGCCTTCAACGCTTTTTTAATCGCGGCGATGACTTTGCGCTGGACGGAAAGAGGTTTGCCGGGAATGCGCGCGCCCGCCGCCGCCGGATGGCCGCCGCCGCCGAACTGGCCGCAGATTTCGCTGACGTTCACCTGGTCGCTTTTCGAGCGCAGACTGATGCGCGTCATTTCCGGTTCAATTTCCTCGAACACGCACGCAACGATGACGGGTTCAATCGCGCGCAGATGGTCAATCAAACCTTCGGTGTCGTCGCTTTCCGCGCCAGTGCGGGTGAAATCTTTTTGCTTCAGCCAAAGCCACGCGATTTTATCATCGGCGGTCAGGCGGAATTTGCTGTAAACGTGCTGGAGCAGTTTTGCGCGCGAAAGCGGATAGGACTGATAAACTTCGTCGCAAATTTTTGCGAGGTTCGCGCCGCGCGTGACGAGTTCCGCGCCAGCATGAAAAGTTCCCGGTCGTGTGTTGGGATATTGGAACGAACCGGTGTCGGTCGAGATGGCGGCGAAGAGTAAATCGGCAATCGGTTTGGTGATCGGCCAGCGCGCGACTTTCATCAAACGATAAATCAATTCGCCGCAGCTCGGCTCGCGCGGAGAAACCCAATTCACATCGCCGTAACGCGGATTGGTCGCGTGATGATCAATGTTGATAAGGACTTTTCGCTCTTTGACAAAATCGCCCACCGTGCCCAATCGTTCGTAGCTCGCGCAGTCGGTGGCGATGACGCAGTCGAATTTTTGACCGCGTTTCGGTTTCTCAATCAGTCCGTCGCCGACGAGGAATTTGTATTTCAGCGGAATGGAATCCTGATTCCAGACGGTCACTTTTTTCCCTTCGTTGCGGAGCGCGAGCGCGAGGCCGAGCTGCGAACCGATGCAGTCGCCGTCCGGCCGCATGTGGCCGACGATGCAAAAAGTTTTATTTTCGCGGATGACTTCGAGAATGCGATCGATGATTTTCGGGTAACTTTTCACTTCGATTCTTTGTTGGAGGAGCCGTCGGCTACGGTCGGAGTTTTGTCCAGTTCATCCAAGATTTGCAGCACGCGGTTGCCGCGCACGATGGAGTCGTCCACGATGAATTTCAGCGTCGGCGTGTATTTTAAGATGACCGACTTGGCGACGAGGCTCTGGATGAGAATGCGATTTTGTTCCAGCGCTTGCAGGCCGTTTTTCTGCTGCGTCGGGTTGCCGAGAATGGTGATGAAGACGACCGCAGTTCGCAAATCGCCGCCGACATCAAGGTCGTTGACCGTGATGAGGCCGACGTCGTTGGTGTCAAATTCGCGGCGAATCGCCTCGCCAATCGCGCGCTTCAAAAGTTCGCGCACCCGTTCATGTCGGAGATTGGACATTTTTGATTAAGATTAGGATTGCGATTGTGATTACGAGGCAAATTCCATTCTTAATCTTACTCGTAATCTTAATCTTAATCCGTTTTCAAATTTCAATTCACAGCTTCGCCGCGATTTTTTCAACCGCGTAACATTCGATGGCGTCGCCCACTTCAAAGTCGCTGTAGCCTTCGATGCGGATGCCGCATTCCATGCCCATGCGAACTTCGTTGGCCTCGTCCTGAAAGCGGCGGAGCGATTGTGTGACACCTTCGTAAATGATGTCTTTTTTGCGGCGCACCCGGACTTTGCCGCGCACGATGCGACCGGCCGTGACCATGCAACCGGCGACAGGAATGCCCTTGGACAATTCAAAAATCTGGCGCACTTCCGCCGAGCCAACGACAGTGTCCTTGAGATCGGGATCGAGCAGACCGGCCATCGAATCTTTCACCTGATCAATCAATTCGTAAATGATCGCGTAAAGTTTCACCTGCACGCCGGCGTGCTTCGCTTTTTCGGCAGCAGTGCTGTCGAGACGCGTGTGAAAACCAAGAATGACGGCCTTGGATGCGGACGCGAGCGCCACGTCATTTTCCGTTACCGTGCCGACAGCACTGTGCAAGACTTCGAGCGAAACTTTGTCGGAATCAATTTTGTGCAACGCCTCGACAATCGCTTCGACGGAACCTTGTGTGTCCGCTTTGATAACGATGCGCAGAACTTTGCTCGCCGCCGCTTCGAGCGACGCAAAAAGATTTTCCAGCGTGACCTTCGAGCGATTTTCCAGCTCTTCGCTCTTCGCGGCGAAAGCGCGTTCTTCAGCGAGGACGCGCGCGGCCTTTTCGTCGTCCACGGAACTGAATTCCCAACCCGCTTCCGGCACGCCGTTCAAGCCGAGCACGCTGACCGCGACCGACGGTCCGGCTTCTTTCAAGCGCTGCCCTTCTTCGTTAATCAACGCGCGAACCTTGCCGTAAAATTCTCCGCAAATCACCACGTCGCCGAGATGCAGCGTGCCTTTGCGAACGAGCACCGTCGCCGTCGGGCCGCCGGGCGAAACGCCGGACTCGATGACATTTCCCTTGGCGTTGCGCGTCGGATTCGCCTTCAACTCCAGCAAGTCCGCTTGGAGCAAAATCATTTCCAGCAATTTATCCACGCCAACTTTCGTCACGGCGGAGCATTCAACGAAAATGGTGTCGCCGCCCCAATCGTCCGGCACGAGACCCTTTTCCTGCAACTGCTGGCGGACGCGCAACGAGTTTGCGTTGGGATGATCAATTTTATTTACGGCAACGAGAATCGGAACTTTCGCCGCTTTCGCGTGCGCGAGCGCTTCCAAAGTTTGCGGCATGACACCGTCGTTCGCCGCGACGACAAGGACAACGATGTCCGTGACATTTGCGCCGCGTGCGCGCATGGAACTGAACGCCGCGTGGCCGGGCGTGTCGAGAAAAGTAATCTGCGCGAGTTCCTTTTTGCGTTCCGGATGCGGCACGGCAATCGTGTAAGCGCCGATGTGCTGCGTGATGCCGCCGGATTCGCCGCCCGCGACATTCGCCTTGCGAATCACGTCGAGCAGCGAAGTTTTGCCGTGGTCAACGTGGCCCATGATGGTCACGACCGGCGCGCGCGGCTTCAAATCTTCCGGCTTGTCGTCCATGTCCAACTCGACTTTTTTCTCGGTCGTGTGGACGACGCCTTCGCCCTTGGCGCGTTTCTCCGCTTCAAATTTACAGCCGTAATGCGCGCAAACCTGTGCGGCAATTTTTTCGTCAATGGACTGGTTGACGGTCGCCATGACTTTCAACTTCATCAACTCCGCGATGATGGCGAAAGGCTTTTGCTTCAACGCTTCCGCCAGTGCGCGCACGACAATCGGCGGCTTGATGGTGATGATCTGCGCGTCGGACGGCAGGGAAAATTTCGGTTGTTGCGGCGTGGCGGGACGCGGCGGCGCGCTTTGTTGCATCGGACGCCCATCGCGTCCGCGTTGCTGAAACTGTCCGCCACGTTGCGGTGGTGAACCGGGACGACCACCTTGTTGCGGTTGACCCGGACGGCCACCGGCAACTGGCGGACGCGGCGGCGGACCACCACGTTCACTGCCGCGTTCACCCGGACGGGCGGAGCCGGGACGCGGCGCCAATTGAATAAAACCAACTTTCTCGCCCGTCTGCGGACGCGGCGGCACAACGGGCGCGGCGGGAATAATCGGTTTGGGCGCGGGCGGCGGAACGGCGATTTGCGCGGGTTCGGAAATTTCACTGACCGTCGCAGACGCAACCTCGGCGACGTTTTCTTCTTCGACCACCGGTTCGGGCTCCGGCTGGATTTCCACGACGGGTTCCGGTTCGGGCGCGTGGATGATGATGATTTTTTCTTCGACTACCGGCTTGGGTTTTTCTACGACTGGCTTGGGCGCGAGCCGCGCGGCGACTTCAGGATGATCTTTTATCAGCTCTTCTTCAAGATAGTCGGCGCTGATGTTGTCAATGGAACTAGACGCGACCTTGGCCGTTGTGATGTTCAACGACTGGGCCTTGGCGATAATCACCTTGTTGTCCAAGCCGAGCTTTTTCGAGATGTCGTATATCCGACGGGGCATAAATATTTTTTACCGCTACCAACCAGAATGTGCAATTCGCCTTCATGGCTTAAATCGCAAAAACAAATTTTTTTCCGGTCTGCACCATAATCTTAACGATTGGCGATTTCGCCACCGACGTTCAACTGGCGGCGACCCATCTCGGCGCGCGCGAATTCCAAAATCGTCGCCGCGCTTTCGCCGACGCCGGGAATGTCCGCAATGTCGTCGGGTTCCGCTTGCACCAAATCTTCGAGCCGCAACACGCCCGCGTGGACGAGCGCATCCGCCTGCGCGCGCGTGATGCCGGAAATCGCCGCAATCTGCTCGACCGCTTCCGCGACCTTCTCATCAAACCCTTTGGTGACGATGTGTTCCGCGTCAATATCCACTTCCCAACCGGTCAAACGCGCCGTCAAACGTGCGTTCTGGCCGCGCTTGCCGATGGCGAGCGACAACTGGTCTTCCGCGACGAGAACGTGAACACGCTTGCGCTGTTCATCCAATTCGATGCTGCGGATTTTCGCCGGTTCCAGCGCCTTCGTGATGAACGCCTTTACGTCGGACGACCACGGAATCACGTCCACTTTTTCGTTGTTCAATTCGCGGACAATATTTTTTACGCGCTGACCGCGCAGACCGACGCACGCGCCGACTGGATCAACTTTCGGGTCGCGGGAATACACGGCCATCTTTGTGCGAAAACCGGGTTCGCGCGCGATGCCTTTGATTTCAATCGTGCCGTCGTTGATTTCGGAAACTTCCAGTTGGAACAGCTTCACGATGAATTTCGTATCCGCGCGCGACAAAATAATTTCCGGTCCGCGTTCACCTTCTTGAACGGCCTTGATGATGCAGCGAATGCGTTCGCCAACCTGATATTCTTCCGTCGGCACGCGTTCTTTGTTCGGCATGACCGCCTCGTATTTGCCGAGGTCGAGCACCACATCCGAACGGTCGAAACGGCGCACCGTGCCGCTGACGATATCGCCGACGCGATCCTTATATTCCGTGAGCAACATCGCTTTTTCAGCCTGACGCACTTTTTGCATCAATGCCTGCTTGGCGTATTGCGCCGCGATGCGGCCAAAACCTTGCGGCGTGACTTCCTTTTCAACTTCATCACCGACTTTTGCGTCCGCCTTGATGCGGCGCGCGTCGAACATGGAAATTTGATCGTGCTGCGAAATGACTTTGTCCGCGACGATGAGTTTGGCGAACGCCTTGATGTCGCCGTTTTTGGAATTCATCTCCACGCGCAGCTCGCGCGCAGGACCGACGGCCTTCTTGGCCGCCTGCAACAACGCCTCTTCGACGGCAGCCATGAGGACTTCACGGCTGACGCCTTTTTCGCGCTCCCAAAATTCTAATCCGGCAATAAAATCGGCATTCATAACTGATTTGCGGCAACTGCGGCGACAACATCTGGCGAACAAAAAAGCCGGAAAGACTTTTGTCTCCGACTTTCGCACGCTGGTGAGCCAGCAATAAAACCGCTTTGTGAATGGAAACTAGCCATTTCCGCAATGTCCGTCAAGTGCAAACACCGCGCGTCAGTGTCGCGAAGCGACGCATGGAAATTAGCCAGCTACGAAGTGGCTGGTAACACGTCCGTCATATTTTTTCGTCCTGAAAGGACGATGGATTCCGCCGTCCCTTCAGGACGGATTTTATTTCGGCAGCGAACCAGACACTGCGTGTCTGGCTAATTTCCAGTTGTCCCGTTGGGACGATTGCGTGAAACTCGCGCAAAATGCGTGGAACCCACGCGAACGCCGAAGGCGCGCCGCGTATTCCTTTGGAAAACGACGCGGCCTGTGCTTTGCTTAATTAAATCGCATGAAACCAAGCCGCTCTAATCAAAGTCGCCGTGCGTTCACGCTGGTGGAATTGCTGGTGGTCGTTTTTGTGCTGTTTGTTTTGGCGGCAATGATTCTGCCAAATCTGGCTGGTAGTCAGAAATCTCCGCGAATAGGCTGCGTCAATTATCTGAAACAAATCGGTCTTTCATACAGAATTTGGGCTGGTGACAACGGCGACAAATACCCATTCCACCTTTCAGTGACGAACGGCGGCACGCTGGGATTAGCCAATGGAAGAAATGCTTGGATAAATTTTCTGGTTATGTCTAACCAATTAAGCACGCCAAAAATTTTGCACTGCCCATCAGATACGGACAAGATTGCCGCCATAAATT
>DATCFH010000126.1:0-5946 GCA_036509625.1 Verrucomicrobiia bacterium | reverse complement strand
CGGCGAATATGCTGTCGCGATAAAGGCGGACGACCGGACTGCCCGTCGTCATTTGAACCAATTTTGCAAGCTGGGTCTCGTTCGGAAGACTGGCTCCGGCCCTTCGACCAAATACCAAATCAAGTGACGGAGTGTTTTTCTGCAAAGTAGATCGGTGGATTTATCCGGACGGCTATCCGGTCATCGCGTCCGGTTAATGCTGGTCTCCAAAGATTGCCTCCTTATCCGGACAATTATCCGGACATTTTGTCCAGATCGGAAGAAAGCGAAATCGTGTCAGCCGACATTTCGAGACGCGCCTGAAAATATTTTAGACTTCAGTGCTTCAATGGTTGAAACACCGACCCGTTCTGCCAGTTCATCCGCTAACGCCTGCGGCTCGGCCAGTTCCTGTTCAAAAACCTCACGTCCCATCGCCGCTTTTGCGCTCTGGAGAAATATTGGCAACGGGACGATTTGCACCGGCTCGTTGGCCTGTCCCCAAAAAACCTCGATTGGATTGCTGGACGCCCACCACGGATAGGAATACGCCGCTTTTGCTTGAGCCGCCGTCTTTTTCTGCGGATCTGCGGCGGTTGGTTCATCCTTTTGCATAGGTGATGAAACGATGGTCGGTATCGGTGTTTCCGAGAAAAGAACCTTTTGCGCCATTGTGGTAGAATGCAGGTCGCGCAAATGCCCGTAAGTTTTCATGGCGAGCGCACCGCCATCTTTGTGGCCAAGCCATCGGGAAACAGTCGGAATATCCACGCCTGATTCGATGCAGCGGGTCGCAAACAAATGGCGCAAATCATGATGAGTAAAGCGGGTGATTTCTAATTTTTTGCACGCCGAGTCAATTGCTTTCTGACATTCACGCACACCGACAACTGGGTTTTTTGCCCATTGCTCTTTAGTTTTTTCAGAATGAATGCGTTCCAGTAACTGCCGCATATCAGGAATCATCGGGATCGTCCGAACTTCCCAATTTTTGGTTCCGGTTTCCAAGTCGCCTTTGACGGCAATTTTTCCATTGGCAAAATCGCAATCAGAACCATAGATGCGAGCGGCTTCGCCCAGACGCGCCCCGCTGTAGGCAAGAAATTCAATCAGGTCTCCGCAATCTTTGCTGAACCTGCCGCCCGCTTTTCTCACCGCTTTGACAAGGGCGGGAAACTGATCGTGTTCCGGCAGTTTCAAAATCTTCTGGCGCACCTTGACCTTTTTGATTTCGCTCGCGGGATTTCCATAACGAGCGCCGGAGTCAATGGAGATTTTTAGAATCAGCCGCAAGGTGCCGACGGTATTGTTAAAAAATGAGGGACAATATTTTTTGGCAAAACCAGAGGCCCACTGCAAACAATCACTGACCGAAAGTTTCCGAACATCGGTGCTTGCCAACCCCGGCCAACTTTTAAGAAGCGCATTGATCGTGTCTTGCCGATATTCCTTTGCGCGTGGTTTTAGATGCTGTGCATCTTCAATCCGCTTCGTGTAAATGGCCACAGCATCGCCAAAGGTCATCCTTCCACGCGCCGCCGCTTGGACGATTTCAACCCGATGGCTTTCCTGTTTAAGAAAATCCCCCAAACGCAATTTTGCCACCGAAAGGGTGTCTGTCTTCAGTGATTTCCAAATCAACTTGCCCTTCACTCGGACTCTGGCATAATAATTTCCCGACGCTGTATTGCGGACGAGATTAGCGATTGGCGTCTTTTGCCATTGCGATGCTTGTTTAGGTTCTATTGTGCTTGCCGTCATGCAAGCAGTATAGAAAAGTCAAGTGATTGAAGATTCGATAGTGAATAATCTTCAATTAAATCATTGGTTTAGCACCCATAGCTCAATTGGATAGAGCGTCTGACTACGGATCAGAAGGTTCCAGGTTCAACTCCTGGTGGGTGCACCACTAATTCAACGCTTACGGCGCTTCGATTTCTTCAAAATCCTTTTTGTGCTGCGGTTTTTGTTGGATCTCAAAAACACCAATCTATTTTCGGATATTTGTTTCGGTGGCGATTGGTTCAAAGTCACTCCCATTTACAATCTGGCGGCAGGATGATCGAGCCTAAACCTTATCATCCGCCAATGGCAATCATGGGGCGTCCCGGCACATAGTTTTCGCGAAAGACGTGCGCTTCCGGTTTGTTCGCCAGAACCTCACAGAATAGCTTCAGCAAGTCCCGGTCATCGGCGCCGGCGCGCAACAAAGTTCGCATGTCAACCTCGCCGTGATTGCCGAGGCACGGACGGATTTTTCCGTCGGCGGTCAGCCGGACTTTGTTGCAGCTTTCGCAAAAATCCAGATTGGTCAGCGCGCCGATGAAGCCGACCAGCGCGCCTGTGCGTTCCAGCAAATAATACTTCGCCGGCCCGTGGCCGATGCGCTGGTCCGGCTGCGGAATTAAATTATCCTTTTCGCGCAATCGCCGCATTACCTCGCCGACCGGCAGAAAATTTTCCGCCGTCAACACATCCGTCCGGCTCAACGGCATCAGCTCGATGAATCGCAACGGCAATCCGTGTTCCGCCGCGAACAGCACCAGCGGCCAGATTTCCGCCTCATTTTTGCCGCGCATCAAAACGCAATTCAGCTTTACCCGCTCAAAGCCCGCCGCCAACGCCGCGTGGATGCCCGCCAGCACATCCGCCACGTTGCCGCCGGTCACGCGCCGGTAAATTTCAGGATCAAGTGCATCGAGGCTCACATTGGCCGTGCGTAATCCGGCGGCGCGCAAAACTTTTGCGTGCGCCGCCAACCGCGTGCCGTTCGTCGAAAGCCCGATGGTTTCCACGCCGGAAACTTCCTTCATACCGCGCACGATTTCCACGAGGTCGCTGCGCACCAGCGGTTCGCCGCCCGTCAGCCGAAATTTTCTGAAACCAAGCCCTGCCGCCACGCGCACCACGCGGATGATTTCTTCCGCCGACAAATGATCCGCCTGACGCTCCCAACCCTTGTAACCTTCCGGCATGCAGTAAAGACAGCGCTCATTGCATCGGTCGGTAACCGAGATGCGCAGGTAATCCACCTTTCTGCCGAACGCGTCATTCATCGTATTTTAGATTTTTATGCGGGTCATCGCCGCGCAAATGCGCCAGACCTTCGCGCATCGCCGGCGCGAGGATTTCAAGACACTCGCGCACCGCCGTCGGTTTTCCGGGCAAATTTACAATCAAACTTTTTCCGCGCGTGCCCGCGACCGCGCGCGACAAAATCGCCGTCTTCACTTTTACAAAAGATTGCACGCGCATGATTTCACCGAAGCCGGGCAATTCTTTTTCTAAAACTGCCTTTGTCGCTTCCGGCGTCACGTCCCGCGCAGAAATCCCTGTTCCACCCGTCGTCACAATCAAATCGCATTTCAATTCATCTGCGAAATTCTTCAATGTTGATGCGATTAAATCCACTTCGTCTGGCACGATGGCTGATTCGAAAATTACTTCCGCAAAAAATTCCCGCAGCACGTTTTCAATTTCCGGCCCGCTGCGGTCGGCGTAAATTCCCGCGCTCGCGCGGTCGCTAACAGTGATGCGTCCGATTCTCATTCCTTGATTTTCTTTACGACGCGGATGTTTTCAATCCGCATCGTTTTGTCCACCGCCTTGCACATATCGTAAAGCGTCAGTGCTGCCACGCTCACGCCGGTCAGCGCCTCCATTTCCACGCCCGTTTGCGAACTCGTTTCCGCCGTGCAAAAAATTTCAATCGCCGTCGCGCGCACTTTGAAAGTGATTTCCACGCAACTCAATCCCAGCGGATGACACAGCGGGATCAATTCGCTCGTGCGTTTCGCCGCCTGAATGCCGGCGATTTGTGCGACCGTCAAAACGTCGCCCTTCGGCAGCGCATTTTTTTTCAACGCGCGAATTGTCGCCGCCGCACAAATCAATTTTCCTTTGGCCATTGCGCGCCGCCGTTGAATTGGTTTGTGCCCGACGTTGACCATCCGCGCCGCGCCCGCCGCGTTCAAATGTGAAAAAGTTTTCTTCATGTCGGTAAAAATTCAACTTCCGCGTCTGCGTCCACCGAACTTTGATTTGGCGGAACGCGGATCAAAGCGTTGGCCGCTTTCAAACAAGTCACGTCACCGGAACTGCGCCAGCGCAACGGCGTCAAACCGCATTGACCGTTCTCATTTGTCAATCGCGCCGGCCAGAGAGTTTCGCGCGGATTGAGTGCGTCTTCAAGTTTTGCCGCCATGATTCCGCGCAAAAAATTTTGCGGTTCGCCGCCGGTCAATTTTGCCAGCGCCGCCGTCACCGCGAAATGAAAACAGACAAAGTGTGACAATGGATTGCCCGGCAAACCGAACGCGATGCGATTTCCGCTCACGCCAAAAATCAACGGCCTGCCCGGACGCACGTTGACCTGCGAAAACATGATTTCAAAGCCGAGCCATTCCAGCAATTCGCGCGTGAAATCTTTGTCGCCAACGCTCGCGCCGCCGGAAACCAAAACCACATTGGCGTTTTCAATTTCCGCTTTCCGCTTTCCGCTTTCCGCCTT
The DNA here is from genome assembly GCA_036509625.1 of Verrucomicrobiia bacterium. Lineage (GTDB taxonomy): Bacteria > Verrucomicrobiota > Verrucomicrobiia > Limisphaerales > UBA11358 > UBA11358. Next base: position 1,457 of record DATCFH010000126.1, on the reverse strand, counting down.
TGCCATCTCAAAATTTTCCGGCAAATGCCTTTGCCCAAGTTCGCAATTGTATTTTTTAAACAAACCGCGAATCAAAATGGAATTGCTGTCGCGGATTTGCCCCGGTTTGGGCGTCTGGTTTGGCTGAACGATTTCATCGCCGGTTGTAAAATGCACCACGCGCACGCGCGGGCTGACGAGCGGATCCGCATTTCCGGCTGTCGCCAGCAACGCGAGCGCACCTGCGTCCAGTATTTTTCCGGCGGCAATTAAAATTTCACCCGCGCGCAAATCTTCCCCGCGCTGGCTGACGTTGCGCGCAGCTTCGCGACGAACGATGCGGATTTGGTTGCCGGTGCGTTCGACATTTTCCTGCATCACCACGCGCAGATTTTCGCCCGGCAGCGCCGCGCCGGTCGCCACGCGGACGGTTTCGCCAATTTTTAACTGGCGCGGTTTCCAGTCGGCGGCGTGCAGCGAATCAACGATTTGAAAATGTTCCGATCCGTCATTTTTCAAAACCGCGTAGCCGTCGCGCGTCGAACGGTCGAACGGCGGCAAATCTTCGGCAGCGCAAACGGTCTCGCGCAGCACGCGGCCAAAAGATTCTTCCAACAAAACGCGAACCGGCGGCAACGGCTGGCAGCGCGATTGAATTTCTGAAATAGCTTCGTCCAGCGATTTGTAGGAGACGACGTGAGAAGTCTCTAACTGTTTTTTTGGAATTGTGAGACTCCTCACGTCGTCACCTACATGATTCGCGGGTAATGCGTGTCGTTTCCAAATCGGCACGTCCTGCTTGAGCCGGTCCATGAATTCAGCGAGCAGCGCGATGGCTTCGGCGCGATGTTTTCCGGCGACGCCAACATAAATCGCCGTCTCGCCGACGGGAATGTTGCCGGTGCGATGAATGACTTTGGCCGCGAGACACGGATGTTTTACGGAAATCTCTTTGAGCAGGCGACGGATTTCGCGTTCGGCCATTTCGGGATAAGCTTCGTATGTCAGCGCGGAAATCTTTTCGCCATTTTCTTCGTCGCGAACAACGCCGCGAAATTCCAGCCACGCGCCATTCATGCCAATACTCAATGGCGGCGAAATCTTTTCCGCAATCGGTTCGGCCACAATTTGGATTTCAATTTCCATTTGAAAAATCTTTAGCCGCCGGACACGGGCGGGATCAACGCCACTTCGTCGCCGTCTGAAAAAACCGTTTGTTCATCGGCATATTCCCAGTTGCGCGCGAGCCGGACATTTTTTTTATGATTCGCCAACGTTGGAAATTTTTCCAGCAGATTGATCCAAAGCTGCTCGCCATTCAGCGGCGACGGAAATGCGAGTTCGATCAAGTCGCAGCCGGTCGCGTCCTTGAGTTGGGCGAAAAATAAAACGCGCATGACAGATGAAAGTTCAGTTGGCCGCTTCCAGCAATAATTTTCCGCCGGCAAAAATCAGCACGCCAGCGAGCACACGGCTGA
>DATCFH010000125.1:0-8593 GCA_036509625.1 Verrucomicrobiia bacterium | reverse complement strand
CAACAGCGCGGCAAAAAAGGGTTGCGCGCTCGCGGCGATGCCGGAAAAAGTCTGCGCTCCGCCAGCTTCCAAGCGCCGCGCGAGGGCTTGCGCGGCGGGAGTTTTTGCGAGGTCAGCGAACAGATTGCTCGTCGCCTCTGCTGGTGAATCTTGCGGCAAGCACGAAAACAGTCGCAGCGAAAATGCGCGGCGTCAAGCGGTGGAATCAATCGTGCCAGCCTTCGACACGATAAAGCTGGAGGTTTTCCATGAAGTTCAAATTTCCTTGCGGCGTCTCAAAAACCATTTTGAACTCGCGGCTGTGGTTGCTCAAAAATTGGTTGAGTTGCATAACCCACGTCACGGTGTAAGGCCGGTCGGCCCAACCGGAATGCGGCAGCGGCGGCGGCGGCAAATCCGCCGGCAACGGCACGCCAGATTCAGGCACGGCCATCATGCCGACGAGCCACACGCGGTGGCCGGCACGTAAAGTTTTTTCCGCCCGCTCAATCAACGGCTGCATCACGTTCGTCCTTTTCATCTGCTCGCAAATCAAATCGTAGCGCGCCAGCGAATGATCGGAAATGGGCGGCGCGGTTTCCCAAGGGGTCGAACTTTTGAAATAGCGCTGAAACGGGATGCCGCAATACCAAGGACTGACGACCACCAAATCTTCCGGGGCCGCGACCGCCGCGAGGCGTGGACATAGCAAATCAACATTCGTCAGCCGCCAGTTGACGGCTTTTTGATCGGCAAAAACCACCACGCCCGCGACGAACACCACCACGACGGAAAATCCCAGCACGGCCGCCCGCGCATGACCGCGCACCGGCAGACCGATTTCAAAGCAGCCAGCGGCGAGCGCGAGCAACGGAATGAAATACCACGGTTCCGTGGGCAGCGCAGCATACCAAAGAAACGCCGCGAAACCCACGGTCGCCACCAGCAACGTCACGCCGCTGAACAAGGCCAGGTCGCCATCATCGCTGGTAGAAATTATTTCCGCAGAGAATTGTTTTCGCTCCAACCAGACCACGCCCACCGCCAGCGCTGGAATAATCCACCAATGATTTGGCGGTGAAGCGGCGAACCACAATAACCCCGTAGCCGCGATTAGCGCCACCAACGGCAGTGTCCAGCGCACCGGCAAAAAGTTTTTTGGCGGCGCAATTTCCGCCGCGTTTTTTTGACGCGGAAAAAACGTCACTACGCCAACCGCCAGCATCACCAACAAAAATACCGGCCACAGCCAGCGGCATTGCTCCATCGGAAAACCAAACGCCGTGGCGAACGTGGCTTGCAACCGGCCCGGCTCAACGCCGGTGCGCAGCGAACCGCCGCCCGCATTCAGCGAAATAAAATTATTCAGATACGGCAGCAACGATATTGCCGCGATCGCGCCGACGCCCAAAACTTGCAGCGCGGCGCGGAGATTTTTTTGCCGCGCGCAGACCGCCCACGCGCCGACGCAGATGGCCGCGACAAAAATCGCATTTTGAAAAAGGGTTTGGACGCTCAAGACCGCCAGCGCTGCCCAGACCGCCGTGCGCCACCAGGAATTTTTTTCCAGAAACCACACGGCCGCCAGCGCCGTGAGTAAGATTAGCAAACTGCCCAAGCCATGCGCCCGGAGCGAATCGCCGAAGACGATGACCGTGCCATTGAGTGCGAGTAGCGCCAGACCGGGCAGCGGCGGCGAACGGCGGAATTTCCACGCCGCCAGCCACAACGCCGTCGGCAGGCCAAGACCGATCAAGAGGCCGAGCAGACGCAGGCCAAAATCGGTTTTGCCGACGCCGAGGATTTCCCAAAACCGCACCAGCAGCGGCATCAACACCGGAAACGAATCATGCGACATCGCGCGCGGCGAACTGGAACCGGCCAGATTGACCAGATGAACTTCGTCACGCCAGAGGCCACCGGCATGAAACAGAAAATAAACGTGCAGCCAGGCGGCCACGGCGGTGACAGCCAGCGCCAGTCCCCACGCGGTCAGCCAAAAATCCGGGCGGCGCGGCAAATTCATGCGCGGCATGAGACGAAATCGGCGCAGCGGTTTCAATCCAATTTGCCGGTTTAAGTTGACGGGCTTGTGCCTGTCCCTGAAAATTTCCCGGTGACGATTGGCGATTTAATTTTGATGCTGCCCTTTGCGCTGCTGCTCGGCGCAATGGCGGTTGCGCCCATTTTTGCACCGCACTGGTGGTTGCAGTATTACGCCAAAGTTGCGCTCGGCCTCGGCGCGGTCACGGCGGGCTATTATTTTTTCGCGCTACACGACACGCACAGCCTCGGCGAAGCGGCGCACGAATACATCAGCTTCATCGCGCTGGTCGGCGCGCTGTATGTCGTCGCAGGCGGCATCCACATCGGTGTTCAAGGCGAAGCGACGCCGTTCAAAAATGTAATTTTCCTCCTCATCGGCGCGGTGCTGGCAAATGTTTTGGGCACGACTGGCGCGGCGATGCTGCTCATCCGCCCGTGGATTCGGATGAATAAACACCGCATCACGGCGCATCACATTGTGTTTTTTATTTTCATCGTGGCGAATGTCGGCGGCTGTCTCACGCCCATCGGCGACCCGCCGTTGTTCCTCGGTTTTCTGCAAGGCATTCCGTTCTGGTGGGTCGCCGAAAACTGCTGGCCGATGTGGCTGCTCGGCGTCGGACTGTTGCTCGCGATTTTTTATTTTATAGACCGGAAAAATTTCCTGCGGGTGCCGCGCGCCGTGCGGGAAAAAGAAACCGCCCACGAAACGTGGTTCGTCAAAGGCCTGCCCAATTTATTTTTTCTCGCGGTGATTCTCGGCTCTGTGTTCGTGGAAAAACCGTTGTTCCTGCGCGAAATTTTGATGCTCGCGGCGGCGGCCGGCTCCTATTTCACCACGAAAAAATCCGTGCACGCGGCGAACCATTTTAATTTTCATCCAATCCAGGAAGTCGCCGTTTTGTTCGCCGGAATTTTCACGACGATGATGCCTGCGCTGGCCTGGCTGGATCACGGCAGCTCGGCGCTGCTGGGGCAAAATCCGTCGCCGGGAATTTTTTATTGGGGCACGGGCGTTTTATCGAGCGCACTGGACAACGCGCCGACCTACCTCGGTTTTTTGCGCGCGCTGCATGGAACCGCTGGCGCAGAAAATATCCACAGCCTGCTGACCACGCACACGCACCAGGTTCTCGCCATCAGCATCGGCGCGGTGTTTTTTGGCGCGGCCACTTACATCGGCAACGGCCCGAACTTCATGGTCAAAGCCATCGCCGAGCAGAACGGCGTCAAGATGCCGACCTTCGTGAACTTCGTTGTGAAATTCTCCCTGCCCTTTCTGCTGCCGGTTTTAATCATCGGCTGGCTGATTTTTTTCCGGGGTTGAACTGCGGTTACAATTTTGAAATGATTATTTTATTCAGTTGTCTGTTCGAGGCCATTAACGGCTTGGGGAATTCAAAGTGCGAATACTTTACAACATCCTGTTCCTGATTTTTTTTGCGCTGTCATCGCCGTATTATTTCTGGCGGATGCGGCGGCGCGGCGGCTGGCGGACGGGTTTTAGCCAGCGGTTCGCGCGCTACGACCATTCCATCAAACAGGCGCTCACGAACCGCCACGTCATCTGGATCCACGCCGTCAGTGTCGGCGAAGTGAATCTCTGCACGCAAATCATTGCTGCGCTTGAACCGCGCATTCCCAACGTAAAAATTGTCGTGTCCTGCACCACCACCACCGGCATGGCGGAACTGCGCCGCCGCCTGCCGACGCGCGTCAGCAAAATTTATTATCCGGTGGACCGCAATAAATTTGTCCGGCGCGCGCTGGCGACGATCAATCCCGAAGCCATCATTCTCGTCGAGGCGGAAATCTGGCCGAACTTTCTCTGGCGCGCGGCGGATCTGGGCATCCCCGTTTTTCTCGCGAACGCGCGGCTGTCCGACCGCTCGTATCCGCGCTACAAAAAATTCAAGTTTTTGTTCCGCCCGCTGTTCCGTTCCTTCGCCGGGGTCGGTTGCCAAAGCGAAGAGGATGCCACCCGCCTGCGCGCCGTCGGCTGTCGCACGCGCGCGGTGCGGGTCGTCGGAAACCTCAAGTTTGACGCGGCTAAACTCACCGAGCGCAGCACGCTCGACGTGCGCGAAATGCTGCGCCAGATCGGCGTGCCGGACGACGGGCTGATTCTCGTCGCGGGCAGCACGCACGATGGCGAGGAGATTTTGCTGGCGGAAATGACGCGGCGGTTGCGGACAAAATTTCCGAGGTTATTTCTCGTCCTCGTGCCGCGCCATTTCGAGCGCACCAGGGACATCAGCCAGAAATTGCGGGCGCGTGGCATTAAATTTGTTTTACGCACCGAAATTTTCACCAAAACAGATTTGGAAACCGACGGGCTGGACTGCCTGCTGGTGAACACGACAGGCGAATTGAAATTTTTCTATACCCCGGCCACCGTGGTCTTCGTCGGCAAAAGTCTTACGGCGTTTGGCGGGCAAAATCCGATTGAGCCGGGCGCGCAGGGCAAAGCGATCGTCTTCGGCCCGAATATGCAAAATTTTGCGGACATCACCCGTGCGTTTCTCCGCAAAAATGCCGCCGTGCAGGTGAACGATCCCGACGAACTGGAGCGCGTTCTTGGAGAATTGCTCGCGGATGCGGAGCGCCGCGCCGCGTTGGGCAAAGCCGCGCTGGAAGTCGTCGCGGAAAATTTGGGCGCGGTGGAGCGCACGGTGGAGATGATTTTGCCGCATCTCGAAAGCCGGGGGATTTTGGTGGCGAAAAAAAAGTGAGCGGAATGCGTTTCGCCGCTTGACGAACCCGCCGGCAATTTTCATATTCGCACCGCTTCCGGATTTTAGTTGCGCCGGAAGTGTTTGTTTATGTCGAAACCCAAGCTCCGTAAAAATTCCGCACCGGCGAAAACTCCGGCGGTTGCCGCCACGCCAGCCGAGCGCGCCGCCGAAATCGCCGCGAAAATCAAGGAACTGATTCATCTCGCCAAGGAACAAGGCAATCTCACCTTCGACGACATCAGCGAGGCGTTGCCGGAATCGCTGTCCACGCCGGAAACGCTGGATGAAATTTTCGCAAAGCTCCGCGAGTTGGAAATTGAAATCGTGGATCACGTGGAAGCGGCGAAAGAACCGGAAGAGGAAGAAGCGGAACCGCGCCACCTTGACGGACTTGATGATCCGGTGCGGATGTATCTCAAGCAAATGGGACTGGTTCCGTTGCTGTCGCGCGAACAGGAAGTGGAAATTTCCAAGCGCACCGAAGTGGCGGAGACGGAATTGCGCGTGATTGTTTACAGTTTTGGTTTCGCGGCGAAGGAACATCTGGCGCTGGCGGAAAAACTTCTGGCCGATCCGCCGCGTGAACGTTTCGACCGCGTGGTGCTGGACAAACAGGTGGCCAACCGTGAAACGCATTTGAAAACGCTGCTCAAATTGGTGGCGCGCGCGCGGGAACTGGACGCCGAAGTGGACCGGCATTTTAATCTGTGGCGCGACGCGCACCAGAATGCAAAGCGCAACCGCGAGCATGACGAATTTCTCAAGCTGGACAAAAAATTGTCGGCGGAGTTTCCAAAGTTTTGTTTCAAGCAAAAGGTGAACGAGGAGATTTCGCTCGTGGCGGGAAACATCCACGACAAATTGCAATACACCTTGCGGGCGTTGGCGGACGCGCAAAACCAGCGCGAATCGTCGGCGCAAAAACATCTCGTCGAAGCGGAACAGCAAAAGCTCCGCGCGCTGGAAGAATTTGTGCGGATGCCGTATGCGGATTTTCTGGCCGCGTTCGACCGGCTGCGCGACGCGGCGACGCGGGCGGTGCAGGCGAAAACGGAAATGGTGGAAGCGAATTTACGGCTCGTGATTTCCATCGCGAAAAAATACACGAATCGCGGACTGTCATTTCTGGATTTGATCCAGGAAGGCAACATGGGTTTGATGAAGGCGGTGGAAAAATTTGAATACCGGCGCGGCTACAAATTTTCGACTTACGCGACGTGGTGGATCCGGCAGGCGATTACGCGCAGCATCGCGGATCAGGCGCGGACGATCCGCATTCCCGTGCACATGATTGACATCATCAACAAGCTGTTGCGCGCGCAAAAAAAATTGTTGCAGGAACTTGGCCGCGAGGCGACGCCGGAGGAAATTGCGGATGAAATGCAGATGCCGGCTTTTCGCGTGCAAGCCGTTTTGCGGATGGCGCAGCAGCCGGTGTCGTTGCAATCGCCAGTGGGCGATGGCGATGACGCGAGCTTCGGCGATTTCCTTGAAGATAAGGCGGCGGACAATCCTTTGGACATGACGAGTTTCAGTTTGTTGAAAGATCGCATGGGCGATGTATTGTGCAGTTTGACGGAACGCGAGCGGCAGGTTTTGGAATTGCGTTTCGGCATCGGCGATGGCAACGCGCGGACGCTGGAAGAAGTTGGTCAACAATTTCGCGTGACGCGCGAACGCATCCGGCAAATTGAGGCGAAGGCATTGCGGAAAATGCGTCACCCGACGCGGCTGAAGCAATTGAACGGTTTTTTGGAGATTGAGGAATTGAAGTTGAACGGCGGTTGAATTTCGCACCGCACTTTCCATTTTCCACGCTTCCCTTTTTCTAATTGAAAGTCCGGCGTTCTGGTGTATTAGTGTAGCGACTAAAATACACAAAATGATGACAAAATATTTCTGGGGGAATAAATTCAACGTGAAAACCATCCGCATCCTGCTAGCTGCTGTTTGTTCGCTGACCTTTTTGTCCTTTCCACTCGTGGCGGCCACGATTGTGCGACCGACATTGACCATTACCAGTCCGACGAACGGACAGTTGTGGAGCAATGACACGTTCACGGTCACCGGCGCAGCGGCGGGCAACGCGGGTATTTCCAACGTGCTGTTCTCGCTGAACAAAAGCGCGGCGTGGACCAATGCGGTGCTTGAAGATGACGGAACCAACTGGTCGCAGGAAATTATTTTGATTCCCGGCACGAACGTCTTTTCTGCCTGCGCGGTGGACAACAACGGCGTGCGTTCGCTGACGAATACGGTGAAATTTATTTACTACCTGACCGGCGCACTGACGGTCGCCACCAACGGCAGCGGCACGATTTCGCCGGTTTACAACGGCAAACAATTGCTGTTGGGCGCAACTTATTCGATGACGGCCACGTCCACTCTTGGCCGCAAGACCGGCTACGGTTTTAGAAATTGGACGGACGGCAGCAGCAACATTGTTTCTACCAGTGCGACGTTAAAATTCATGATGGTATCGAACCTGATGCTCACGGCCAATTTCGGCAACATCCGGCCACCGACCATTGATGTCATCAGCTCAACCGCCAATAGCGACGGCGTGGCGAATGATTTCATCATCCACGGCGTCGCCAAAGACGATCTGGGCGTGACCAATGTGGTTTACAACATAAACGGCGGCGGATGGCAGACGGCCACGACCACGAACGCTTGGAAAAATTGGAATGCCAATGTGGCGCTGGTGCTGGGCGCAAATACTTTTAACGCCTACGCGGCGGATAACAGTGGAAACAACTCGGTGACGCTGACAGTGACGCTTATCTACAACACCGCGCCGATGAATTTGTCCGGCAAGTTCGCCGTCGTGAGTGACAACGGGAACAATGCCGCGCCCAGCTCGGTCGCTTTCAACAAAAGCACGTTCAGCCAGACCGCGAGCGATACGAACAATTTCAACGCCGTCGGCAGTTACACTTACACCAGCTCCGGCGGCGGTAACGCCAAGTTGAAATATAAATTCACCGGCCCGCCCAGCGCTGCCCATGTTGGCGGCCAAAGTATCGCGCTGTTTTTTAACACACCCACTTCTGCCTACTTCACCAACTACACGACGAAGATTGACGGCTATATGTATTTCAGCACCGCAGCGAATCTCGCTCCGGTCAGCGCCAGCGGCCAATTGATTTGGACTATCAGTAGCGGTGCGGGCGATGGCCGCGGCGCGCTTTTTCAGAAGTCCACTTACACTTCGCAAGCCCTGCTCTCCAGCAATACTAATGGCGGCAAATACACCTACACCAAGTCCAGCCCGCTCGGTGTGCTGTTCAAATTGTCCCGCACCAACGGCACGGCTTATGTGTTCGCCACCTACTCCGACACGAATCACGGCTCGTATTACGAAGAAGATTACGACAGCGCCGGGCATACCAACGGCACGGACATTGGAAAATTTTTCATCGCGTCGCAAATGCCCGGTGGCAATGCGCCAATCACCGTCACCAACCGCAACTTTGAAATTTTTTCCGGCCAGGACAGTTTCAATGTGCAATTCGGCGCGGACACTTACAGTCAAGACACGCTCTCAAGTAATTTTGACAATGCCGTGGGCGATTACACCTACGACCGGCCCGATACCAACATCGGCCAGCTCAACCTCACCGTCACCGAGCCGCCGTCGCTCGCGGGCAGCAACAGCGCGGCGCGGCTGATTTTCGTCAACGGCAACGGTGGTTTTTTTACCAATGAAGACAGCACGTTCAGCAGTTTTGTGATGACCACCGCCACCAACTTTGCGCCGAACAATATCACCAACACGACGTTGACCGTCTCGGACGACGGCGTGGACACTTTGCAATTCGCCAGCGATGGCA
>DATCFH010000124.1:0-2268 GCA_036509625.1 Verrucomicrobiia bacterium | reverse complement strand
TCAAAAAAGTTGCGCCAGTCCCGCCCGGTTTCTTTTACAGCCGTGCAAATAAGAATTCTTGGTTCTGCGGCGGGCGGAGGACTTCCGCAATGGAACTGCAATTGTCTTAATTGTAGAGTTTCGCGCAATAGCGGAATTTTTCTCACCCAGTCTTCAGCGGTTGTCTCCAGCGACGGTAAAAATTGGCTGCTGCTCAATGCTTCGCCGGATTTAGTTTTTCAATTCGCTTCGTTCGCCCCACTTTCGCCTCGCGGAAATAAATTGCGCGGCAGCGCGGTTCAGGCCGTGGTTTTGACTGATGGCGAAATGGATCACGTCGCCGGACTGCTTTCTTTGCGCGAACAAAAATCTCTCCGGCTGATTTGCACCAGCGCGGTCAAAAATTTGTTGACACGTCAATTTCCGCTGCTTCCGACTTTGGAAAAATACTGCCGGATTCGTCATTCAACATTTCCAGTTCAAATTGCGGGAATCCAAATTTCCGCGCTGGAATTGGAAACCAAAAAATCGCCGCCATATTCCCGCCGTCCGGCGCGGCGCGGCGAAGTCGTCGGTCTCCGGCTTGAAGCAAATCGAAACAGTTTTGTCTATCTTCCCGGATTGCCTGCGATCAACAAATCTATAAATGAATTCGTCGCAGGTTGTGACTGTTTGCTCGTGGACGGCACATTTTGGTCGGAGCGCGAAATGATTTCGCTCGGCCTGTCCAAACGCACGGCGCACGCGATGGGTCATGTGCCGATTAGTGGTGCAGGTGGAAGTCTGGAATGGTTGCGCGCACTGAAAATTCCGCGTAAAATTTACACTCACATCAACAACACAAATCCCATTTTGAAAAAGAATTCACGCGAACAAAAAATGGTCGAGCACGCGGGCGTAGAAATCTCCCGCGACGGAATGGACATTCTCTTATGAAAGATTCCGGCGATTCAATTTGGCCGCCAGAAGAATTTATTGCGCGCCTTCGTGCCGTGGGCGAGCAAACTTATCACGACAAACATCCGTTTCATATTTTGATGAACAAAGGAAAATTGTCCCGCGAACAATTGCAAGGATGGGTCGCAAATCGTTTTTATTATCAGACGCAAATTCCCATCAAGGACGCGGCGATTCTTTCCAATTGCCCCGAACGCGAAATCCGGCGCGAATGGATTCACCGCATTTTGGATCACGACGGCACGGACGCCGAAATCGGCGGCATAGAAAAGTGGCTGCGCCTGGGCGAAGCCGTCGGGCTGGCGCGCGAAGAACTGCTCGCGCAGTCGCGTCTGCTGCCGGGCGTCCGTTATGCCGTGGATGCGTATGTCAATTTCTGCCGCACGCAGCCGTGTCTCATCGCGATGGCTTCGTCGCTGACGGAATTGTTTGCGCCCGCGCTGATGTCCAAACGCATCGCGGCATTTGAAAAACATTATCCGTGGGTGAAGGAAGAAGGACTGCGCTATTTTCGCGGACGTTTGACGCAAGCGCCGCGCGACACGGATTTCACGTTGCGTCTGGTGGTGGAACGCTGCCGCAGCCGCGAATTGCAGGAACAAGCCGTGGCCGCTTTGAAATTCAAATGCGAACTGCTTTGGGCCATGCTCGACGCCATGCACCTCGCGTATGTCCTGAACCGCAAAATAAAATGACACCCATCGCCGACACTTCCAAGCCGCGTCTTGCCGACAAGGCACGTTTGAAATGGGACGCCGTGCGCAAAAAACACCTGTTACTTTATCCCGAAGGCGTGCTCGTGCTCAACCAAACCGCGCACGACGTGCTGGCGCTTTGCGACGGCCAGCGCACTGTCGCCGAAATTGTCAAAACGCTCGCCTTGCAATATGAGATCGAAGCGAACACGATTGACGGAGACGTGAAGGGAATCTTACAGCGGCTGGCGGAAAAAAGTTTCGTCGCCTTGAACGAGTGATGACATGGAGACGCCGCGCCCATTTTCACTGCTTTGCGAGCTGACGTATCGCTGCCCGCTGCAATGTCCCTATTGCAGCAACCCGCTCGACTTCGCCCGCCACAAGGATGAATTGGACACGGCGGAATGGCAGCGCGTTCTGACCGAAGCGGCGGCTTTGGGAGTGGTGCAGGCCAATTTTTCCGGCGGCGAACCGTTGCTGCGCGCCGACGCGCCGGAAATCGTCCGGCACGCGCGCGGACTCGGACTTTACACCAATTTGAGCACCGGCGGCACTTTGTTGACGGAAAAACTCGCCGGACAATTGCGCGCCGCGGGACTGGACAGCTTGCAGGTCAGCATTCAGGATGCCGACG
>DATCFH010000123.1:0-7638 GCA_036509625.1 Verrucomicrobiia bacterium | reverse complement strand
CTTGAGCGCAAGGAAACCCATTTGTTCTTTGCGGCGCACCAGTTCCTCCAAGGCGTGATGCACGAGCGCGCGTCGGGTTTTCAGGCCGGTGGCTTTTAATCCCTGACGCACCAAGGCTTCATCCATGACGATGTTGGTTCGTTTCATTGATACACACGATACGGCTAAAATATGTGTATTCAAGTTTTAATTTCCCGGCAAACACATTTGGGGAAAATTTCTGAAGGACTACCGCGAGACGGATTGGTGAAAGTTTAATTCTCTTTTCAACTAAACGGTCTTTTGCTTTTTCCAAAGCTCATAAACTTCTTTGAGGCGGCTATCATCGCCAAACGCGATTGGAATCATCATGGATAATAAAACCATATTCATACTCATGACTCCATCAAGCTCTTCATTGGTAAGCTGCCGATTATCGAAATCGGGATTTGTAGGAATCTCAACCTCTTGAATCCACCATTTGTCAATTTTTGATAACGTCGTAAAAATTCCTTCAAGTAAGTCCAAACGGATAACCCCGTCAGCCGTGCCAAGGAATCGAGGAATGTCGTGAGCGATTTCATCGCGGTGCTTGCGAATATCTTGCACAAGCAAAATGCCGTCGTCGGTTAGGACGCCGTGCTTTTTCCACCACAGAGTCGAAGCATTAAAGATATGATTCTTATCAAGTGATAAAACCTCTGTCTGATATTTTGGATCAATGATTTCTTTCCCGTTTTCGATTCCAGACCAAAAGAAATCGCGAGGTCGTCCAACTAAAGATTTTTTGAACATTTCATAAGCTGCGAGATAGATGCCACCAGCCAATAAATGTTGCTTGAGCGAATCGGGATTGAGAAATTTTTCCCACGAAGCTTCAACTTCTGTTTTCATAATACGCTGACAATCTTCGCCGCCTGTTTCACGCCGCCGAAGTTGAGTTGCGGCTGTTCGCCGGATTTTCTGCCCATGAGCGATTCGCCGAGCGGCGAGTGCGGGGTGATGACGAGAATCTCCTTTTTGTCGTGCAACACTTCCGTGCCGCCCGCGCGCGGGCCGACAAAATAAAGGGAATTTTCGCCGCCATGTTCCAATTCCACCAACGCGCCCACGGCAATGCCGTCGCCGTCGGCAAACTTACGCACGCCCAGCTTCTGATACTCGGCGATGGCAGCTTCGAGTTCCGCCGCCTGCTTGGACTGGCCGCGCGCGAGGTAACCGGCTTCGAGGCCGCGCGTGTCGTATTTGTTTTCCGGCTTGTTGGATTCGTGCGTGGCCTCGGCGCGGGAGAATTGCGCGGCGCGAAAATAAATTTCCAATTCGCCCGTAAGCTTGGCGGTGATCTTCTGGATGATGGCGCGCTTGTTCATGTAATCAATTTTTGCCACAGAGGCACAGAGGCGCAGAGTATCGGAAGTTTTCAAAAATCATTTTCTCTGTGTCTCGGTGACTCTGTGGCAAATTCATCAGAAGTCAAAGATACTTCGCCAAAATTGGTTTCAATTCGGCCACGGTTTTCTTCGGCCAGAATTTTTTGTCGGTAAAGATGGCGTTCTTGAGCGCGGAGTGGGCTTTCCAATTCGGCTCCGCCGGAATCTGCGCGATGGCGGCGGCGACAATTTTTTTCGCCGTGCCGGCATTGCGCTGGAGATTGGCGATAATCATTTCGAGCGAGACGTGTTCGTCGTCCCGCCAGCAATCGTAGTCGGTTGCCATCGCGAGCGTGGCGTAGGCGATCTCGGCTTCGCGCGCGCATTTGGCCTCGCCCAGATTCGTCATGCCAATGACGTCGTGACCGGCGGCGTGGTTCGCGAGCGACTCGGCGCGCGTGCTGAACGCCGGGCCTTCCATGTTCACATAAGTGCCGCCGTCATGGGCGTTCGCATCGGCGGCAATGGCGGTGCGTAAAAGAATTTGCCGCAGTTCCTCGCTGATCGGTTCGGCAAACGCGACGTGCGCGACAATGCCGCGTCCGAAGAAAGTATGATTGAGTGATTGTTTGGTGCGGTCGAGAAACTGGTCAATGATCACGATGTCGCATGGCTGATATTTTTCCTGCAACGAACCGACGGCGCTGACGCTGATGATCCACGCGACACCAAGTTTCTTCATCGCCCAGATGTTGGCGCGATGATTCAATTCGCTGGGCGAAATTTTGTGGCCGCGTCCGTGGCGCGGGAGAAAAACCACCTCGCGTCCGGCGAGTTTGCCGGTAAGAAAATCGTCGGACGTTTTGCCGAACGGCGTTTTGACCTTCACCCATTTCTGATTTGTGAAACCTTCGATGCCGTAAAGTCCCGTGCCGCCGATGATACCGATTTTGTGTTTCGCCATGGGAGATTTCTAACCGCGAAAGGTGCGAAAGACACGCAAAAACTGGCGGCATTCTGCTTTCGGAGCGCGGTTGTGCGCGGAGCGTCAGCCGCAGCGCACATTGAAAATGCTGCGGCTGGTCTGCGACACAGCCGCGCTCCGTTCAGCATTTTTCTCGTTTGGCGTTTTGCGGCGGTTGGATTATTCTCCGCGCATGGAACTCTTCAACAAAATTTTGAAAGCGGCTGTGGATGGCGGCGCGTCGGACATTCATATCAAGGTCGGCACGCCGGTCGTTTTCCGCATCAGCCGCGAATTGATTTCGATTGATTGCCCGATTCCGACCGAGCAATGGTTGAACGGCGTCGTTGACGGGATGACGCCGGTGCACATGAAGAAAAAGTTGGAAGAAGACCGCGAAGTGGATTTTTCCTACAACGTCGCTGGCATGGGACGTTTCCGCACGAATGTTTTCCAGCAGCGCGGCACTTGGGCGCTGGCGATGCGCCATGTGAAATCCACCGTGCCGAGTTTTGAACAACTTGGCTTGCTTGAGCAAATCAAAGGTCTCGCCGAGTCGCCGCGCGGCATCGTGATGGTTGCCGGTTCGACGGGTTCCGGCAAATCCACGACGCTTGCCGCGATGATTGAGCACGTCAACGCGAATTTCAAAAAACACATCGTCACGCTCGAAGACCCGATTGAATTTATTTTTGAAGACAACCAGTGCGTCATCGAGCAGCGCGAAATCGGCCTCGACACCGCCAATTTCCACGGCGCGCTGAAACACGTTTTGCGTCAGGATCCGGACATCATCATGCTCGGCGAAATGCGCGACGCGACCACGTTCACTGCCGCGATGAGCGCGGCGGACACGGGACATTTGGTTTTTTCCACGCTGCACACGACCACGGCGGCGCAGTCCATCACGCGTATCTTGGATTTCTTCAAAGCGGACGACCGCGAACAAATCCGCCGTCAACTCGCCGGTTGTTTGCGCGGCGTAATTTGTCAGCGCATGGTTCCAACCGTGGATGGCAAGATGACACCAGCGTTAGAAATCATGACTAATTCTCCGCTCATCAAAAAAATGCTCGAAGAAAATCGTTTGGACAAACTTACGGCGGCCATTGAAACCGGCGGCGACGACGGGATGCTCACTTTCAATCAATCGTTGTTCAACTTGGTCAAGGCTGGACGCATCACGGAAAAAGAAGCACTCGCCAAAGCCAGCAATCCGCAGGCGTTGGAGATGAATTTCAAAGGTATCTTCCTCAACGAAGGTGGTCGCATTGTCGGCTAATTGAAAATTGCGGTGAAATTACCCGGTTGACTAATCATCAACCGGGTTTATCGTTTTAAGATGCGAGTTTCCAAGCGAACTGATTACGCGCTGCGGGCATTATTCACGTTGGTGGATCATTACGGCGGCCAGCCGATTCCCATCCGCGAACTCGCGCGGCGCAACGATGCGCCCAAACGTTTTCTCGAACAAATCATGCTCGCACTCAAGTCACAGGGCTGGGTGGACAGTTCGGCGGGAATTCGCGGTGGTTACTTTCTTGCAAAAAACCCGACGAAAATAACGATGGGCGAAGTGGTTCGTCACTTTGATGGAATCATTGCGCCCATTGACTGTGTTTCGGTCACGGGCTATCAGCGTTGTTCGCAGGAATCGGTCTGCCGTTTCCGCCGCGTTTTTTTTGACGCGCGCAATTACGTCGCCAACCTGATGGATCGGATGACGCTCGCGGAAGTGGCGAAAGGGCTTCCATTGTCCACGCGCGAAATTTCCACGGGATTCATGGGCGGCGAAGGCATTTAATTTTTTCATTTTGGCGGTTGACTTATTTTTCAGCCAAGCCATAATAACGACAGTAATGGTCGTTATAAAGAACGAGCAAGTGACGATTCGATTGAACAACTTGAAGTTTTGAATGGTTGATTTGATCGAATTTTTATTTGAACTTAATAACGACTTAAATAGTAGTAATTAAAACATAATCTAAAAAGCCAAACGGAAAACCGTCAGCAAAAAAATGAAAACGACAAAATTGAAACAATTGATTATCGCCGCCGCTGTGGGAACGCAATTCGCGCTGCCCCTATTCGCGGCGGATGGCACAGCCACCAGCACAAACGGAACTGCGACTGCGGAAATTTCTGCCGCGCCCGTCGCTGCCGATAATTCGGCGCAAGAAGCGGAAATCAAAACCCTCAAAGAGCAGGTCGAGGCGCTGGTGCAAAAAGTAAATGCGCTGGCGCAGAAGCCCGCGTCGGCGGAATCGGTCGCGACCATTTCGGATTTGGATCAAAAAGTTCGCATCTTACAGCGCCAGCGGGAAATTGATCAGGACGCGGCGACGGCCAAATCCGCGACTGCGCCGAAAGTCAGTTTGGGGCAAAATGGTTTCAGCTTCAGTTCGGCGGACACAAATTTCGTGTTGCAACTGCACGCGGTGCTTCAGTTCGACAGCCGGACATATTTCCACGATGACAACGCAAAAGGTGTGGACGGATTTTTGCTGCGTCGCGCGCGGCCGATTCTTTCCGGCACGGTGGCGCGGGATTTTGAATACAACTTCACGCCAGATTTTGGCGGCAGTCAGGTGCAGATTGTTGATGCCTATACGATTTACCACGGTGCTCCGGAATTTCAGGTGCAGGCGGGCAAATTCAAATCGCCCGTTGGCTTGGAAGCCTTGCAATCCGACGTGAACACGTCATTCAACGAACGCTCGCTGGCGACGGATTTGGTTCCCAACCGCGATCTCGGTCTGGCGTTGAAGGGTGATTTATATGGCGGCGCGGCCAGTTATGCCGTGGGCATTTTCAATGGTGTTTCAGATTACAACGGCACGGCGACGAACACATTCTCCCAAAACAGCAAAGCGGCGGTCGCGCGGTTGTTTTTTCAACCGTGGAAAAATTCCGACGTGAACGCCTTGCGCGGTTTCGGTTTTGGCGTGGCGGGCAGTTATGAAAATGATCAGCCGACGACGAATGCGACCACGGGTTTGACGCCAGGCTATATGACGGATGGACAGCAGAAATTTTTCACCTACAACAAGAACGTGGATGCTTCCGGTGTGCATTGGCGCCTTTCGCCGCAGACCTATTATTACTATGGTCCGTTCGGTTTGCTTGGCGAATACGTCATCTCCGACCAGCATGTGAGCAACTATGCCGTTGGCGGTTCCAAGAATGTTGACGTGCATAACACCGCTTGGGAAATCTCCGGCTCATGGTTGCTCACCGGCGAAGATGCGTCTTACAGCGGCATTACGCCCCGGAAAAATTTCGACCCGCGTCTGAATCAATGGGGTGCGTGGCAACTCGTGGCGCGTTATGCAAACTTGAGCGTGGACGACGACGCTTTCAAAGGTGCTTCTGCCACCACCAGTCTCGCCAATCCGACGACTTCTGCCGACAACGCGCAGGCGTTTGCCTTCGGTCTCAACTGGTATCTCAACAAAAATGTCCGCGCCAACTTGAGTTTTTCGCACACGACATTCTCGGGTTATGCCGGAAGCAAATTCGCGGCCGGCAGCGTGCCGTCGGAAGCGGAAAATGTTTTGTTCACGCGCATTCAACTGGCATTTTAATCCAATTCCAAAAAATAATTTAATCACATGAAAACTTTTTTGAACCTCGTTCTGCTCGCCGCGCTCGCCGTTTCGGCGAGTGCCGCAGAAGTGAAATTGCTCAATGTTTCCTACGATCCGACGCGTGAACTTTACACGGAATACAACGCCGCGTTCGCGAAATATTGGCAGGCAAAAACGGGCGACACTGTGACTGTCTCGCAGTCGCACGGCGGCTCCGGTAAGCAGGCACAGGGCGTCATCAACGGGCTGGATGCGGATGTCGTAACGCTCGCGCTTGCCTACGACATTGATGCGATTGCGTCGCAGTCGCATTTGCTGCCCGCCGATTGGCAGAAGCGTTTGCCCCATAATAGCACGCCTTACACCTCGACAATTGTTTTCCTCGTCCGCAAAGGAAATCCAAAAGGCATCAAGGATTGGAACGACGTCGTGAAAAAAGGCGTGAGCGTTGTCGTGCCGAATCCGAAAACTTCCGGCGGCGCGCGCTGGGCGTATCTCGCGGCTTACGCTTACGCTTTGGAAAAAAATAATCACGATGATGCCGCCGCGCGCAGCTTCATCACCAAGCTCTACAAAAATGTTCCCGTGCTCGACTCCGGCGCGCGCGGCGCGACCGTGACCTTCGCGAAGAATGGCATTGGCGATGTGCTGCTCGCGTGGGAAAACGAGGCGCACCTCGCGCTCAAAGAATTCGGCGCGGACAATTTTGAAATCGTCACGCCGTCGTTGAGTATCCTCGCCGAACCGCCGGTTGCGCTCGTGGACAAAAATGCCAAGCGCCATCACACAACCGAAGTCGCGACCGAGTATTTGAAATATCTTTACTCCGACGCGGCGCAGGAAATCGCGGCGAAAAACTTCTACCGTCCGCGCAATGAAGCGGTCGCCGCAAAATATGCGGGCAACTTTACGCAGTTAAAACTCGTCACGCTTGACGCTGAATTTGGCAGTTGGGCGAACGCGCAGAAAACGCATTTCGCCGACGGCGGCGTTTTTGATCAGATATATCAGTCGCAATAAAAATTCCTCCGGTCACACGCGGCGGCTGGTTTGCTGACCAGTCGCCGCCCAACAAAAAATAAATATATGACTATCGCTGCTCCTTACAAAACCGTTGTTAAATCAACTCAAAAGCAACGTCGCTCCATTGCCGAACTGCTCGCGCCGCTCGAACAAATCGCCGCGACGTCGCCGAATCTCGTGGCGAATCACGACGCACGGTTTGACGTGGACGGCGAGGAATATGTTTTGCCGCGTTATCTTTTTGTCGGGCCGCGCGGCGGCGATGTGCCGATCCGCATCGGTATTTTCGCCGGCATCCACGGTGACGAACCCGAAGGCGTTCACGCACTGATTCAATTCATCAAATTGCTCGAAGCGAAACCGGAACTGGCGACCGGCTATTATCTTTCGTTTTATCCCGTCTGCAATCCGACCGGCTTCGAAGACAACACGCGCCACTCGCGCGGTGGCAAAGATTTGAACCGTGAATTCTGGCGCAACTCGCCGGAACCGGAAGTGCGCTTGCTTCAAGCCGAACTCGTTTCGCGTTCGTTCCAGGGAATTATTTCGCTGCACACCGACGACACCAGCGATGGATTTTACGGTTTCGCCCACGGCGCGACGTTGACAAAAAATCTCATCGCGCCCGCGCTTGCGGCGGCGGAAAAATTTCTGCCACGTGACGAACGTCCCGTCATTGATGGGTTTCCTGCGCGCAACGGCATTATCCGCGAAA
>DATCFH010000122.1:0-10875 GCA_036509625.1 Verrucomicrobiia bacterium | reverse complement strand
TCGCGGTCAATCTCGACGTTGACCTGCGGGCTGGCAATTTGCAGGTCGCTGGTCACGTCCTGAAAACCGGGTTGCTCGGCAATCTTATCCGTCAAGATTGGCGTCCAATGAAAAAGCTCCTTGGTGTCCGTATCCTGCAAGCTGTATTGATACAAAGCCTTCGTCAATTTGCCGCCCACGCGGATGAGCGGCGGGTTCTGCATGAACACATTCAAGCCCGGCAGTTGCGCGAGTTTAACGCGGAGTTCCTGGATGATTTCGTTCGCGCTCAATTTGCGGTCGGAACGATCCTTCAAGCGCATGAACATCCGGCCTTGATTTGCCGTGGACGAGGAACCGCCGGAACCGAGGAAGGAGCCAAAGCCCGCCACGTTCGGATCGGCGCCGACGATTTTGGCCGCCGCCTGCTGGTGCGCTTTCATGGCATCGAACGAAATGTCCTGCGCCGCTTCGGTGATGGCAAAAATCTGGCCGGTATCTTCGTCGGGAAAAAATCCTTTGGGAATCACTTTGAATAAAAATAGCGTCACCACCAAAATTGCCAGCGACACCATCAGCGTCGTGAATTGGTGGCGCATGACAATTTGCAGTGTGCGGTCGTAACGCGCCAGCACCGCGTCGAAAAATCGCTCGAAGAAGTTGTAAAGTCGTCCGTGTTTTTGTCCGTGCTGGGCGTGAACGAACCGGCTGCACATCATCGGCGTCAACGTCAGCGAAACGAAGCCCGACACCAGCACCGCCACGACAATCGTCACGGCGAATTCATGCAACAGCCGACCCAACAATCCGCTCATGAACAGCACGGGAATGAAAACTGCCGACAACGACAGTGTCATTGAGATAATTGTGAAACCAATTTCCTTCGAGCCTTTCAAGGCGGCTTCCATCGGCGGTTCCCCATTTTCCATGTGCCGCACAATGTTTTCGAGCATCACGATGGCGTCGTCCACCACGAAGCCGACGCACAAAGTCAGCGACATGAGCGAAAGGTTATCGAGGCTGTAACCGAGCAATGACATGGCGGCGAACGTGCCGATGATGGACATGGGCAATGCCAGACTTGGAATAATCGTCGCGGAAATATTCCGCAGAAAAATAAAAATGACCATGACGACGAGCGCGACGGTCAGCAGCAAAGTGTGTTCAACATCGTTCACTGACTGGCGGATGGATTGCGAACGGTCAAACAGCACGTCCAATTTCACCGCCGCCGGCACTTGTTCCCGGAAGCGCGGCAGCAATTTGCGGATGTTGTCCACGACCTCGACGGTGTTCGCGCCCGGCTGCCGTTGCACGGCCAGAATCACGGCGCGAGTGTTGTTGAACCACGCCGCCGCCTTGTCATTTTGCACACTGTCGAGCACATGACCCAGCTCCTGCAAACGCACGGGATGACCATTGCGATATGCCACCACCATGGGCCGAAAATCCGCCGCCGTCGCCAACTGTCCGTTGGCCTGCACGGTGAATAATTGATGTTTGCCGTAAAGCGTGCCGAGCGGCTGGTTCACATTGCCCGCTTCAATCGCCTGCTCCACCTGGTCAATGCCCAGACCGAAAGCTGCCAGCTTGTTGGGATCCACCTGCACGCGGACGGCATACTGTTGCGAACCAAAAACGCTGACCTGCGCCACGCCGTTGATTTGCGAAATCTGCTCGGACAACAAATTCTCCGCGTAGTCGTCCACCGCCGACAACGGCAGCGTGGGCGAAGACATGGCGATATACAGCACGGGCGAATCCGCCGGATTCACTTTGCTGTAAGTCGGCGGCGCCGGCATATTCGGCGGCAATTGCCGGGTCGCCTTGGCGATGGACGCTTGCACGTCGGCGGCGGCGGCATCAATGCTGCGGTCGAGCGAAAACTGAATGGTGATTTGCGCGCTGCCCTGCGCGCTGACTGACGTCATCGAATCCACACCCGCAATCGTGGAAAATTGTTTTTCCAACGGCGTCGCCACCGCCGAGGCCATCACTTCCGGGCTGGCACCGGGAAGATTCGCGGAAATTTGGATCGTCGGATAATCCACGCTCGGCAAATCGCTCACCGGCAGTTGATGAAATCCGACGAGGCCAAACAGCAGGATGCCGGACATGACCAGCGTGGTCATTACGGGACGACGGATGAACAGCTCCGGAATGTTCATGGCGCGTTCGTCGCGGACTGGTTCTTGTCATTCACCAGCGTGCCCGGCGCGAGCCGCAACTGGCCGTCCGTCACCACGGTTTCACCCGCGCGCACGCCGGAAGTAATCACCGTCTCGTCGTGATAAGTCAATCCGGGCTGCACCGGGCGCTGCTCGACGGTATGATCCGCTTTCACGACATAAACGAACTGGCCGTTTTGCCCAACCTGCACCGCTTGCGAAGGCACCACGACGGCATTGGTCAGTTCATCAAGCTGGATGGAAACGGTCACAAATTGGCCGGGCCACAATTTTCCGTCGGCATTTGGAAATATGGCCTTGAGCAAAATCGTTCCCGTCGCCTCGTCCACGGAATTATCCACGAACGACAATTCGCCCGTTGGCGGTTCGCCCACGAGGTTTTCAAAACCGGCCGTCACCGGCAGCGTGCGGTCGCGCATCTGTTTTTGGATTTCCGGCAAATAACGTTCCGGCACCGCGAACGCCGCGTAGATCGGATGAATCTGGTTGATGGTCAGCAGCACATCGTCCGGCGACTTCACCACGTTGCCCTCGTGAAATTGCAAACCGCCCGTGCGCCCGTCAATCGGCGAACGGATTTTGCAGTATTGCAAATTCAGTTCATCCGACTGCACCGTGGCTGCCAGCACGTCTCTGGCCGACCGGCTGGTATCAAATTCATCCTGCGAAACTAATTTTTGGGCGAACAATTTTTGCTCGCGGTCAAACTGGATTTGCACATTTTCCAATTGTGCCTGGTCGTGCGCCAGCGCCGCCTGCGACGGGCGCGGGTCAATCGTGAAAAGTAAGTCGCCCTTTTTGACTTCCTGCCCTTCCTGAAAATTCACCGTCGCGATGGCTCCCCCAATTTGCGGACGGATGGTGACGCTGGAAACCGGCATGACATGACCGACCGGCGGCGGATCAATCAGCACCGGCACATTGGTTGCGACCGCCTTCGCCGCCAGCACCGGCACGGGCGCGATAGTTTTGGTCGTCGCCGCGCGCGAACACCCGCCGACCAGGGCCAGCGCGAACAGAATAGCCGCAAGGAAAAATATATTTTTCACGTCATTTGGTCTGCACCGTATTTATTTTTGTCCGCCGTTGTTCTGGACGGAACACCGTCGAAATGGTTTCCAAAAACTGCGCGTATTCCCGCTGAAATTTTGGGTCGCGCGGCGAATGCCCGATGATGAGCCGCGCAATCTGCGGCAGCGCCAGCGGAAACATCGTCAACGACGTTTTGGCCAGTTGCAAACAGACGGCAGACACGTCCTGTCGCAATTCTCCCTCCGCCTGTTTTTGTTTGATGCGGGCAACCGCCGACCGCGCCAGTCGCCGCCGTTCCTTTTCGTCCAACACCGAATCGCCCGTGGTCTGGAGCGATTCCCACGCGAGCAGACGCACCCAGTCGGCATCCTGGCAATTTTGCCTGAACCACAGCGGCAAGCTCGAAGCCATGTCGCTTTCCGGCGCCTGCGCCACCACCCGGCTCAAACGGTCGCTGATTTTGTGGCGCAATACGGCGCGGAACAATCCTTCCTTGTCGTCAAAATAATGATAGATCATCCGCTTGTTGACCTGCGCGCAACGGGCAATGCCGCCCACGCGCGCGCCCGCGAAACCACGCGTGGAAAACTCCGACAGCGCCGCGTCCAAAATACGGCGACGGGTGCGGTCAGGATCGCGCACAGCGGTGATGCCGGCTGGCTTTGCTTTCGGACGCATACGGATAAGTAACCAATTGGTTACTTGCAGGCAAGCGGGAAAAATCAGACGGAAGTCGGCGGGCGTTCGTTGGGACGGTTTAGCTCTTCAATTTCGCGCATCATCTTTTCCGCCGCTTCCTGCGACAAACTGTGCGATACGGAAATGCCGAACTGTTTTTTCAAGTATTCATCCAGCCGCAGCCATTGACCCTGAAATTTCACCTGCCCCGTCCACGCGCAGACCGTGACAAATTCCTGCAGTTTTTCCAGCCGCATCAAAATCACCACCACCATGATTAACGCCATCGCCACCGCCACAATCAACACCAGTGACATCGCCTGACTGGAAACTACGTCCTGCTCCGCCGCCTGCTGGTGCTTGCTCAAGGCCTGCTGCTGCTCCTCGTGCGCCTGAAATAAAACGTGCCGCATATGCTCCAGCTTTTCCTTGCCGCGTTCCGTCAGCGTCACCACCGACGCATTCGTCGGCACCGCGCCGGGCGCAAAAACCGTGGTCGGGTCGAACACCAAATCTTCATTCACCATTTTTTCCAGCAACACCAGATTTGCCTGTTGCGCGGGATCCTTGCCGGTCAATTTTTTTAATTCCGCCGTGTCGTCGCGAATCGCCTGCATCGCGTGCTGATAAGGTTCGATATATTCCTGCCGTCCCGTCAAAAAAAAGCCGCGCTGATTCGCCTCCGCGTCCACGATGTGCGATTCCGTCTCCTCGAACAAATCCAGCACCTTGTAGGTCTGCATCACGAAGTTGAAGGAATTGTTGAACTGACCGCCGGTCTGATGCACCAGCCACGTCATCGCCAGCAGCGCCACCATGGGCAACGACAAGCCGAACCAGAAGAGAATTTTTTTGGTCTTTTGCGCCGGTATCATCCGGCGGAAAATCTAAACCAAGTCCGGTCAAATTGCAGGTCTTTCTTTATGCCACACCGTCGCCTGCTCGTAAGCGTGCGCGATTTTCAAAAGTGTTGCTTCGCCGAACGGCTTGCCGAGCAATTGCAAACCAATGGGCAACTTCGGGTTTTTCGTGAAGCCGCACGGAATACTGACTCCGCAAATCCCCGCGAGATTGCAGGAGATTGTGAAGATGTCGGACAAATACATTTGCAGCGGATCGCCGGATTTTTCGCCCGCTTTGAACGCCGCCGTCGGCGTCGTCGGCGTCACAATCGCGTCCACTTTTTCAAACGCTTTCAAAAAATCGTTGCGGATGAGTGTGCGAACTTTTTGCGCGTGCAAATAATAAGCATCGTGATAGCCGCTGCTCAAAACGTAAGTGCCTAGAATAATTCTGCGTTTCACTTCTGCGCCAAAACCCGCGCCGCGTGTTTTGGAATACAGTTCAATCGGATCATTGCCTTCCACGCGAGCACCATAGCGAATGCCGTCGAACCGCGCGAGATTTGCGGATGCTTCCGCCGTCGCAATAATATAATAAGTCGCCACCGCGTAATCCGTGTGCGGCAAAGAAATTTCCACGATTTCCGCGCCGAGCTTTTCATACTGTTTCACAGCGGCATCCACGGTGGCTTTCACTTCCGCGTCGAGACCGCCAATCAGGTATTCTTTTGGCAAACCCAATTTCATCCCTTTGATGTTTCCATCCAAAGCGGCGACGTAATTTGGCACCGGCTCCGGCACACTCGTGGAATCGCGCGGATCAACGCCGCTCATTGCGCCGAGCAAAATGGCCGCGTCGCGAACGTCTTTCGTGAACGGCCCGATTTGATCCAGCGAACTTGCAAACGCCACCAGTCCATAACGCGAAATGCGTCCGTAAGTCGGTTTCAAACCCACGCAACCGCACAGCGCCGCCGGTTGACGAATCGAGCCGCCGGTGTCCGTGCCCAAACTTGCGATGCACTCGTCCGCCGCGACCGCCGCCGCCGAGCCGCCGGACGAACCGCCGGGAATTCTGGTCGTGTCCCACGGATTGCGCGTGAGGCCGAACGCGGAATTTTCCGTCGAGCTGCCCATCGCAAATTCGTCCATGTTCAAACGGCCAAAAATAATTGCGCCCGCCGCTTTTAATTTTTCAATCGCCGTCGCGTCGTAAGGCGAAATGTAATTGCCAAGAATTTTTGACGCGCAATTCAACGGCTGATTTTTTACGGCGAGAACGTCTTTAATCGCAATCGGCACGCCTAATAAGGGTTTTATCACGCCGCTGGAAATTTCTTTGTCCGCTGCGTCCGCCTGCGCGAGCGCATCAGCGGCATTGAAACTCAAGAACGCATGGATTTTTCCATCCACGCGCGCAATCTGGTCAAGGCACGCCTGCGTGGCTTCGCGCGCGGAAACTTCGCGCTTGGCGAGCTTGGCCGCGAGTTCGGAAATGGTGAGTTGGTTCAGCATGGGAAAAAATTTCACGCGAAGACGCAAAGGCGCGGAGAATTTTTCTTCCTTTGCGAGCTTGGCGGCTTTGCGTGAGAAATCAGTTTCATTCCACAACTTTGGGGACGATGAAAAGTCCGTTGGCCTGGCGCGGTGCATTGCGGAGCGCGTCTTCGTGCGAAAGCGATTCGCGGATTTCATCGGCGCGCGTGACGTTGACCAGCGGCACGGCGTGCGCGGTCGGCTCGACGCCGGAGACGTCGAGTTCGCGCAATTTTTCGATGTAGCCAAGGATGCTGCCAAGTTGCGCGCCGAGTTGTTTTTCCTCGTCGGGCGTGAGCGCGAGCCGCGCGAGGTGCGCGACATATTTCACATCAATTTCAGCCGATGCCATGGGGAAGTTTCAAGTTTCAGGTGGCAAGTTTCAAGTTGAAACCAAGCGGGACTGAAATGGGAATTGCAAACCGAAGACTGAAGAAAAAAAATTATTCCTCGTCAAACTTGCGTTTGACGAGAGCTTCAAGCTCGTTGATGGCGGCATCTGCATCCACACCTTTGACGTGCAAAGTGACTTTGCTGCCGGGGCCGGCGGCGAGCATCATCAATCCCATGATGCTTTTGCCGTTGATTTTTTCGCCGTCTTTTTCCACGAAGATGTCGCTGCCGAAACGGCTGGCGGTCTTGACAAACATCGCGGCCGGCCGGGCGTGGATGCCTGACTTGTTCAACACGACAAGTTCTTTGGTCAGGAACTCCGCGTCCGTAGCTTTTTTGGCGCTCATGCGATGATTCATGGGGAAGTTAATGCGCCCAAAAATTTTCGCCAACACAAATTATGGTTACAATTCATGGTGACGGCGGCGGCGCGGCGGACGCCATCTGCGTCAACAGCCGTTCATTCAAATCGGCGGCGGCGTTGTAACCGGACTTGCGCAGTTTAATTTGAAACGCGGCAACCTCGATGAGCCGCGCGATATCGCGACCGGGGCGCACGGGAATCGTGACGTGCGGAATGTCCACGTCGAGCACCTTGGTAAATTCCTGTTCCAGACCGAGCCGGTCCACGTCAGCGACCTCATTCCAAAACTTGAGCGTGATGATGAGGTCGAGACTTTTTTCTTTGCGAATGGCTTTTACACCGAACATCTGCGCGACGTTGATGATGCCGATGCCGCGCACTTCCATGTGGTCGCGCGTGAGTTCGGCGCTGGTGCAAAGCACTTCGCGCCCGTCCACGAGCACAGCTTTCACCACATCATCGGCCACGAGACTGTAACCGCGTTCGACCAGCGCAAGGACGGCTTCACTTTTGCCGATGCCGCTTTCGCCTTTGATAATTACGCCGACGCCGAGGATGTCCACCATGCAACCCAGTTCCGAGCTGCGCGGGGCAAACATCATTTCCAATTCCAACGTCGCCTTGTTGATGAACTTCATCGTCACCAGCGGCGTCTGATAAATCGGCACGCCCGACTCGGCGGCGGCGGCGAGAAACTCCTTGTCCGGCTTGAGCGAACGGCTGAAAACGAAGCACGGAATTTTGTAGGCGAACAAATAGGCATAACGCGCCACGCGTTCCTCCGCGCGCAGCGAGCGCAGATAAAAAACTTCCGCATGACCCATCACCTGCATCCGTTTGTAGGCGAAGTAACGCGTGAAACCGCTCAACGCCAGACCGGGACGATTCACCGTCGGCTCGCGGATGATGCGTTCAAGACCATCCGCGCCAGCGATCAGTTTCATCTCCAGCGCCGCGCCATGTTCCGCGTGAAATTGTCCAACAGTGACTTGCGGGCGTTCCATGGGATTAGTTTTAGTTTTGAATTTTAAGTTGAGTTTCCATTCGCAGAGTAACTAAAAATTAAAAACTCAAAACTTAAAATTACAGATTGAATTCCGGGCCGAGATAAATCTCGCGCGCCTTCGGGTCGTTCGCCAAAAATTCCGCGCTGCCCGCCACCAACACCTGACCTTTGTGAATGATGTAACCGCGATCAATCAACTTCAACGTCTCGCGCACATTATGGTCGGTGATCAAAATTCCCAAACCGCGTTCCTTCAAGCGACGCACAATTTTCTGCACCTCGTAAACCGCAATCGGGTCAATGCCGCTGAACGGTTCGTCGAGCAACAGCAATTTCGGACTCGTCACCAAAGCGCGCGTGATTTCCAAACGCCGTTTTTCGCCGCCGCTCAACTGATACGCCTTGCTCTTGCGGATCGGCGTCAAATCCAGTTCCTCCAATAAATATTTCAGCCGCACCTCGCGTTCCGCGCGCGATAATTTGCACGTCTCCAAAATCGCCAGAATATTTTCTTCCACCGTCAGCTTGCGGAACACCGACGGTTCCTGCGTCAGATAACCAATGCCGAGCCGCGCGCGTTGGTGCATCGGCAAATCAGTAATTTCGCCGCCCTCAAATTTCACCCAGCCCTCGTCCGGCTTCACCACACCGACGACCATGTTGAACGTCGTCGTTTTGCCCGCGCCATTCGGACCGAGCAGCCCGACAATTTCACCCGCGCGCACGTCCACCGAAACGCCGTTGACGACGCGCCGACCGCGATATTCCTTCGCCAGTTTATCCGTGGCGAGCAACGCGATGTTGGAGTTTTCAGTTTCCATTAAAAAAGTTTTTGCGCCGCACCGTTCGTTCCCGTGTCTTTGGAAATCATTCTCGGCTCGTTGAAATGAAACCGGTTCGCCGCGCGATCCCAGACCATCGGCTCGCTGTAAATCGTGCTGTTCGTCGTCTCCACAATCGGGTTGCCGGTGAACGTCACCGTCTCATTCGTCACCGTGTTCACGACTTTGTAATCATAGACCGCCTTCTTCGACGTGACATGATATTTTTCGCCCTGCTCGTTCGTGAAATCCACCACCACATTTGTCGTCGCCACGACGTGACTCAAATGTTCGCCGCCCGTCGGCAAATCCACCAGCATCCATTCGCACGTCAGCCGCACCTGCGGATCCACCACCACCACATGATTGCGATAAATCGCCTGATGAATGTTCAAATCAAAATCCGCCGTGTCCGAATCAATCTCCGTCGGCGGCTTCGCCTTGGCCGGTGCTTTGACTTTAACCACCGGCGCGTTCGTGTGCAAAGTCATCGGCAAACTTAATTGCATATTCGTCTGCGCCATTGCTGCGCCACAAACACCCAGCGTTAAAATAAAAATAATTTTTTTCATGATCCCAACATCGTTGCTCCCGGCATATCAATCAGTGTGTGCACATGGTTCGAAATCGTGAGCGACGAACTCGTCTGCCGCCACAAAAAACCGTCGCCCTCGACATGGATTTTGCCGTCGCCCGACTGCAATTCCATGTGTCCCGCCGAATTCGCCGTGCCGTCAAACGGCGAGTAGTTACATTGCGGCGCGCGCACAATCACTTCCGTTTTGCCGTCCAACCCGAACGTCTCCACGCGCAACTGCCGCACATCCAGCAGTCCGCCCGGCAACGGCAACGCCTCTGCGCCCGACAATTTCATTTTGACCAACTGCCCGTTCGGCGGTTCAAAATACTGGTTCGACGTGAAATCCGTCGCGTGACCCACCGGCAATTGCTGCGCGCGGTCATTCATGCTGGCGAATAAAAAAATCGCCGCGCCAATCGCCGGATAAAAAATTGCCGCATTAAATTTCATTCCGAATACTTTTTGACGAACGGCGTCCATTTGCCCTGCGACTGCAAAATCAATTCCACCGCCTCGCGCACCGCGCCGCGACCGCCATTGGCTTTCGTGACGAAATGCGCTTTCGCTTTTGCTTCGGCCACCGCGTCGCCGACCGCGATTGCCACGCCCGCGCGCGTCAGCGGCCCTAAATCAATAATGTCATCACCGACAAAACAAACGTCATTCCAACTCAATTTTTCCTGCGCGAGCAAAATTTCAATCGCCGCCGTCTTGCTCGTGGCGTCGCCTTGCTGCACCAGAAAATCAATCTTCAATTCATCCGCCCGCAATTTCGTTGCGAGCGATGGCCGTGCCGAAACCCAGCCAACTTTCAGACCCGCGCGTCGCGCCAAAACCAAACCCAAACCGTCGCGGATGTTAAACCGTTTGAACTCGCGCTCGCCGCCGATAAAAATCGAGCCGTCCGTCAGCACGCCGTCCACATCGCACAAAAATAATTTTACGCGCGCGGCGCGTTTTCGGAGAGCGGCTGAAATTTTTGCGGGCATGGAAAAAATTAGAGAACCGCGATAAATTCTTCTGCGGAAACTCCGGCCTGCCGCAGAACACCGGCGAGAGTGCCAACTTTCACTTCACGGTGATTGGGAACAACACAACCCGAAGCACCTCGCCGCATGATGATATGGCTGCCGCGCTGCCGCGTGATTTCAAAACCCAGACGCTGCAAGGCGCGCACGATTTCCGCACCGGAAATGCGCGGCAATTTAGGCATGAGCCGCAACTTCGAAAGTGGTCAGCAAGGCTTGCCCCGATGATTGGAGCGGGAATTCTTCCAGATAAAGTTCCGTGGCTTCGCGCAGATTGCTGATGGCTTCCGGCACCGACTCGCCCTGCGTGGTCGAGCCGGTTTCGGGATTGAAGGCGATGAACCCGCCTTCCTCGGCTGGAATTAAAACAGCGGTAAGCGTCATATAATCAATCTGCCCGAATATGGTTTGGAGTCAAGCCGTCCAC
>DATCFH010000121.1:0-5980 GCA_036509625.1 Verrucomicrobiia bacterium | reverse complement strand
TGATTGATAACTTTGCGCGCAATGTGCAGCGACATCGGGGCGCCGCCCGCATGAACCTGTTGCACCGCTTCAACCAGTTCCTTGCGCGGCATATTCTTGAGCAAATAACCATTCGCGCCCGCGCGCAATGAATCGAAAATCATGTCGCCCTCGTCGTAAGTCGTCAGCATCAATACCTGCGTTTTCGGCAAACGCTCTTTGAGCCGCGACACACATTGAATGCCGTTCATGTTCGGCAAATTAATGTCCATCAACACCACGTCAGGATTTTCGCCGGGAATGTCGCGCAACGCTTCTTCGGCGCTCGCGTGCGCGCCGACGCAGCGCAGGCCGGGCGCGCCGCCGAGCCATTCCACGAGGCTTTCGCGCATGTCGTGCTGGTCTTCAACGATGGAGATGGCAATGCTCATTTTGGCTCGGCTTCAATTATTATTCTACGGCAGAAAAAATTATTAGTAATCGGATAAAGGTATGAGACAAAATTTTTTCACGCGTTCGGCAAAATGAGACTGACGGAAATCAGCGTGCCTTTGCCGACGCGGCTTTGAATGTCGCATTCGCCGCCGACTTCCGCGAGGCGCTGGCGCATATTTCGCAAACCGTCCGCCCATGCATCTTCCGGCGCGCGGTCGAAACCGCAGCCGTTGTCTTCGATTTCAATTTGCAAGCGTTGTTCGTGGATGCTGATCCGCAACCAGACTTCGGTCGCGTGCGCGTGCTTGACGATATTTTGCAACGCTTCTTTCACAACCAAAAAAACATTATGGCGCACGTTCGTCGGCACTTCGCGCGCGGGCGTGTGGTCGGGCCCGTCGAGCAAACAGCGAATGCCTGCGTCGCGCAAATAATTCGCCGCGAACTGGCCGGTGTAATCAATCAGATGCGCCAGCGTGTCGTTGCGCGGATTGACCGCCCAGACGATTTCGTCCAATGATTTCACGGCCTCGCGCGCAGTGGTGGACATTTTCTCGACGCGCTCCTCGGCGCGTTCTTTTTTCGCCAAGTCGCCCAGCACGGCGATCAATGTCAGACTCGCGCCGAGATCGTCGTGGATGTCTTTCGCGATGCGCGTGCGTTCGCGTTCGACCATTTGCTTGCGTTCCAACACCTCCATTTTTTGGCGCAACCGGCGCGTGGCCGTGGAACGGACAATGCCAGCGACGCTGCCCAAAATCAAAATCACCGCGAACGTCTGGAACCACCACGTCTCATAAAAGTGCGGCCGGATTTTAATTTTCACGCGCGCGCCAGTTTCGTTCCACACGCCATCGCTGTTACCCGCAAGGACGCGAAATTGATAATCGCCCGGCGGCAGCAAATTGTATTGCACCGAGCGTTGCGTGCCCGCCAGCACCCAGCCGGCATCCACGCCGGAAAGCCGGTAACGAAATTGCACGCGCTCCGGCGACGCGAGACTCAAACCCGTGTAACGAAATTCAATCTGATGTTTTCCCGGCGGAATTTCAAGTGTCGCGTCACGCGCATCGCTGGAAAATTTTCGCATCCGTCCGTCCACCAGAATTTCCTCGATGACCACCGGCGGCGGCGTCGGATTCGGCTTGATTTCATTGGGCTGAATCCATGTTGCGCCCTTGACCGTGGTGAACCAAAGCTGGCCGTTGCGTGTGCGCCACGCGGCGGGCTGATAACCGCCGGAACATTCCAGTGACGGCAATCCGTCCGCCCGCGCGTAGTCAATGCACGGGACAAATTTAATTTTGCCGCTCGCAAAATCGTCCAGTGCGGATTTCGCCGCGCGAAAAATTCCCTGATGCGAACCGAGCCAGAGATTGCCCTGACCGTCGTCGAGAATTTGGCAAATGACATTGTCCGGCAATCCGTCCGATTTGCCGTAGCGCGTGAATCGTCCATCGCGCAGGCACAGCAATCCGCCGCGAAAAGTTCCCGCCCAAACCGTGCCGTCATCGTCCGCCAGCACCGACCAAATCGCGCTGGCTTCAGGCTTGTCGGGCTGAAACATTTTCGCCGTGTTGCTGGCGACCTGATAAATTTCGCCATTGCCGGTGCCAATCCACAACGCGCCGGATTTGTCCTCGGCCAGCGCGCGAATGGAGCGTCGCGGCACGCCGCTGAAATTTTCCAGATCGTCCGGCTCGCCGGTTTCCGAACACAACAAACCGCTGGTCGTGCCGACCCAGATACGTCCGGCGTGATCCCGCAAAATGGCTTTTACGCCATGCACCACCGGCTCACGGCGTGACGTTTCACCAGCTTCACGAATGAATAAATCTTCGTCGCCGGCGCTTAACCACAACCGTCCATCCGCATCCGGGCACACGCAAAAAACCGAACCGCCGCCGCCGTTTTCCGTCACGCTTAAATTCATGTATGCGCCTGCCTGCCAGCGTCCCAAACCGCCGCTCAACATCCCGATCCACAGCGCGCCGGAACTGTCTTCAGCCACGGATTTCGCCGCTTTTTTTTCGCCCGTGCCGACCGAATGAAATTGCCGTTCGCGCACGCGCACCAGTCCGCCCGCGTCCAAACCCGCCCACCAATTGCCTTCGTGATCTTCAAAAAAACAATAGACGCGCTCGCCGGGAAATCCGTCGTCCGTCGTCAACTGCCGGGCTTGGCCGTCGCTGCCGACGTGCAGCAGTCCGCGCCCGTAACTGTAAAACCACGCGCCGCCGTGATGGTCGTCCTGCGCGCTGATGCGGCTGGGATTTTTTGAAAAAAAGTCGTGCGCGTCGTCCGTCTTCAACACCCATTGTTCATCCTGCGCGGCGACGACCTCGCCATTCACCACCGCCCAAATACGCCCGTCATCATTGACGGAAATAAAAGTTACGCCCGTGGATTTTCCCGTAGTGACCGGCAGCGCGAGATGGAATTTATTTTGCCGCCACACCCAGATGCCCGCATCCGTGCCGACCCACAACCGGCCACGCGCATCCGTTGTGAGGCAACTGACATTCTGTCCGCCCAAGCCGTCGTCGTCCGGCACGCACTCATAATTTGTGCCCGCCAGCCGCCAGAGTTTTTTGTCCGCATCGCGATACCAAATGGTTCCTTTATTGTCCTCGCAACACAGCGCGCCGAGACCGAGTCCGTGACCCGGCGGCGCGACATCGTCCCAGCCTTCACCCGGTGGCGCGGTCAATGATTTGCGAAATAAATCACCCCGACCGGCGAGAAACACAACTTGGTTGGACGATGAAGAAACCAGATTTAATTCGCCCTCGGACAAACGGATGTTGTGCTGCTCCACAGAAAATTTTCCGGCGCGATACGTCGTCAGCGAACCGTCGTATGTGTTGATCCAAAGCGTGCCGTTCGCGTCCACGAAAAGTTTTCGCACGCGCGCGTGGCCGAGTTCCGGCGTGTTCGCCGGATCGAAAGTCACGAAGCGCACGCCGTCGAAACGCGCCACGCCGTTGTAAGTGCCGACCCACAAATAACCGTCCGGCGTCTGCGCCACCGCCGTCACCGAACTGTCCGGCAGACCGTTTTCCGAAGTCCACACGTCCACCAAATAATCGTCAGCGGCGATCGCGCGCGGCTCCGGCAGGAGCAGCACCAGCCCCGCGAGCAGCGAAAAAACCCTGATGATTTTAGCGCGCGAAATCATGGGCGAACGGGGAAACACGCCATCGTTTTAAGCCACTGGCAGTTTTAATTCAACAGGACTTGACGGAAATAATTGGGGACATTTGCGCGCGCTTAAACGGACGGAGGTTTTTTGTCCAACTGTGTTTCCACCCAGCGTGCGAAGAGCCAGAGCAAATCCGACAGCCGGTTCAGGAAAATCAAAATCTCTGCGTTTGACAATTCACCCGCCGCCTGTAAATCAAATACGCGCCGTTCCGCGCGGCGACAGGTCGTGCGCGCCACGTCCAGCGCGGCGGAATGATGCGTCGCACCCGGCGTCGCCCAATCTTTGAAGCTCACATTTTGCGACTCGATTTCTTTCACCAGTGCGTCCAGCTTCGCCGTCAATTCCGGCGTCACGAGCGTGAATCCGCCTTTCGCATAACGCGGCAAATCTGCCGTCAACACACCGACTTCGCCCATCACGTCCACGAGACTTTTTTGAATCCAGAAAATATTTTCGCTGACGAATTTTTCCGTCGCGGTTGCGCGCGCGAGACCGAGCGCGGCGTTCAATTCATCCAGCGAACCGCACGCCTCGACGCGCGGATGATTTTTCGGCACGCGATGACCATAGATCAATCCCGTCGTGCCGCCGTCGCCGGTTTTAGTCGCAATGCTCATTTGAAAATCCGGTCAAGTCTCACGCAAAGGCGCAAAGGCGCAAAGTAAAAAACCTTTGTGTTCTTCGCGTCTTTGCGTGAGATTAAATTGCCTTTTTGCGTTTGATTTTGGGAATTTTATTTGTCGTTGCCCCGATGGCGTTGGTGGTGTCCGGCGCGGTCAATTTCTGATAATTCAAAATTCCCTTCACAATCGCCGCCGCCAGTTGCTTGCGGTAGCCTGCGTCAAAAATTTTTTTGCCTTCCACCGGATGCGTCATGTAACCGCTCTCGATTAAAATGGCGGGCATCTCCGCGTCGCGCAAGACCGCGAAGCGCGCGCGCCGCACGCTGCGATCTTCCACGTCCAGATTTTTCACGAGCGACTTCTGCACCGAAAATGCGAGCAGCAGACTTTTCTTTTCGGACACGTTCGCGGGCGTCGCGCCGTAGTTCGCGCCCTCGCCTTGCGAGTTGGACGACGCCGCGCCGACCGGCGTGATGCAATACGTCTCCGGCCCGCTCACATTCGCTTTGCCCGATGTCGTCGCATTGAAATGCAGACTCACAAACAAATCCGCGTGCGCGCGATTGGCGATGTCCGGCCGCACCGGCAATTCCACGAACTTGTCTGACGTGCGCGTGAGAATCACCTTGAATCCAGAGGCTTTTAGCTGACTGCTCAATTCCTGCGCCAGCGCGAGCGTCGCTGTTTTTTCGTTGCGACCGGCGACGCGATTGCCGGGGTCTTTGCCGCCGTGACCAGGGTCAAGAACGATGGTGGAAATTTTTTTGCCCGCGAACTTCGGCGCGAAAATGAGTGGCGTGACCGTGTTGGCCAAGTCGAGTTGCGCGATGGAAAATTGTCCCTTGTCCGCCGCAATCGGAAACGACAGCGCCACGTTCACGCCGTTAATTTCCGCCGTGTGCGAATCCTTGTCGAACACCAGTCGCGCCGTGCGGTTGGTCAGGACGATTTCAGCGCTGCGATGCGCGACGGCGCGGAAACCGTTCGCGTCCGCCCAATCCGCGAGCGAGACGTAGCTATGACCGTTGACGAACGCCGCGTGTCCCGTCGGCGCGAACCACGCGACGGCGAACAGGAACGCGAACAATACTTTCATGGTCGTGCAAGTTAAAGGGCGACGGCGCAAAGCTAAAGGGGAAATTTTAATGGGAGTCGCGCGCTGGTCGCGAAGCTGACGCGATGTAAAGTTGGGCTGGAAAAATTTGGCAAGCATGAAGAAGAAAGATTGGTTTCGGCTTGCCTTTCGGCGGCGGCGGGGAAAAACTTCGCTTTCATATTTATGCAAACTCAAGACGCACCCGCAGATTTCATCATCAAGTTTTGGCCGTGGTTTGAAGCGAACCGCAAACGCCTCGTCATCGCCGTCGTGGCGGTGGTCGTGGTTTTGTTCGTCTGGTATTTCATCACGACGCAGCGCGTGCAGAAGGCCGTTGACGCCGGCCAGGCTTACACGCAGTTGCAATTGAATATGCCGCCGAACCCGACGGTGCAGCAGGTGGCGGATGCGTTCTTGCAGCTCGCGAAAAATTATTCCGGCACGGTCGCGGCGGAACGCGCGCAGTTGCAGGCGGCGGCGGTGTTGTTCAGCGCGGCGCGTTACGCGGAGGCACAGGCGCAATTCCAAAATTTTCTCGCCGCGAACAAAAACAGCTCGCTCGCGGCGGCGGCGCAACTCGGCGTGGCGGCGTGTCTCGAAGCGCAAAATAAACTGGCCGACGCAACGGCCGCTTATAGTGTG
>DATCFH010000120.1:0-16946 GCA_036509625.1 Verrucomicrobiia bacterium | reverse complement strand
GAGACTCCTCACGTCGTCTCCTACAAGTTTAGATTGGCAATCGCACGGTAAAAATTGTCCCCGCATTTTCTTCGCTGGCAACTTCAATCGTGCCGCCGTGCGCCTCGACGATGGCTTTGGTGATTGCCAGTCCAAGCCCCGCATTTTCCGCGCCGGTGCGCGACGAATCGGCGCGGAAAAACCTACCGAAAACTTGCGGCAGATTTTTGGCGGCGATTCCCTGCCCTGTGTCTGCGACCGTCAAAACGGCCAAGCCGTTTTGCGATTCCAACTTCACGCGCACTTCGCCATCGGCCTTGTTGTATTGAATCGCGTTGGTCAAAAGATTCGTGACGACTTGCGCGAGCCGCTCGGAATCGCCAATTATTTCAATAGGTTCAGCTTCAACGGAAATTTTCACGCCGCGTTCGTCCGCGAGCGGCGACACGAGTTCCGCGCCATCGGAAATCGTTTTGGAAAAATCAAACGACAGCCGTTTCAACACTTCCTGACCCGCATCGAACCGCGCGAGCGCGAGCAGCGACTCGATCAATTTCCGCATCCGCTGCGCCGCGCGCTGGCAGGCCTCGACGGTTTGTTTGTAGCTCGCAGCGTCGCGCTCGCGGTTCAGCGACGTTTGCGTTTGCGTGAGGATTACTGAAACTGGTGTGCGTAATTCGTGCGCCGCGTCGGACGCGAATTGTTTCTGCTGCGCGAAGGCGGTTTCCAATCGCGCGAAAGTGGAATTCAAAACGGCAGCGAGCTGGCCGAGCTCGCTTTCTGCCTCGGCCACGTTGATGCGCTGCGACAAATCACCGGCGGAAATTTTCACCGCCGTCGCGCTGATTTCATTGATTGGTTTGATGGCGTGCGAAACCAGCCACCAGCCACCAGCAAGGCCGATGAACAAAATAATTCCGCCGACCCCGGCCAACTTGACTCCAATCAGCCGCAATTCGGCCAGTTCCATAATTATGTTTTGCCCCACTAAAATCCGCTCGCCCGGCGGCGTATCAATTTCGATTTCGCGAAAAGTCCCGCGCATATACGGCGGAAATGGCTGGCCTGATGGAATGCCATTGGTTGGAAAATTCTCATAAACAAACTGTTCGCCATTGTATTTTTGCCGCTCATCCTTCCACTGTGGAAACGGGTCGAAATGATTGAGTCTGCCCGCCACCGACACAGATTCAGCACGGTAAATCTCGTCAAACGGAGCATTGCTCGAACGAGCGATTTCATTTTCATCGCGTCCCATGACGACGTAATAAAAGCCGTTCGTTGCTCCGGTATCAAACAAGCCAGCAGCTTCTAGAGGCAAATGAAATTGAACCGGCGCACGACGAAACTGCCGCTCAAGCGCATCCTGAACTGCTTTAGTCGGAAAAGGCGCACGGGGATTATTTGGGGCGGAATCAGATGATTCCGGCTGTGTTTCAGATCCAGAATCTCGACCCGGCGGCGGACCGTCAAAAGGCCGTTCGCCTTCATTTGATCTCCTTGGCGGCGGACGGTGCAGCGCATTTCCCAATACACCAACTCGCCGATGCAACTCATCGTCAATCTGGCGGAACTGGCGGTTGCGTTCGAGTTGATACGCGGTGATACCGAAGCCTGCGAGCACGATGACGAGAATCAGGCCATACCAGATTTGCAAACGCCATTTGATGGATTTGAAAATTTTCATTCGATGCAATAGCCGTGGCCGCGCCGCGTGGCGATGAATTCCGCGCCGAGTTTTTTGCGGACGTTGGAAACATGAACGTCCAAAAGATTGGAAAGTGAACTTTCGTTTTCGTCAAACAAATGTTCGTAAAGCTGCGTGCGCGTAACGACCTCGCCGCGATGTAGCGCGAGAAATTCCACCAGTGCATATTCGCGCGCAGTAATTTCCACCGCCTTATCTTTGAAGAAAACATTGCGCGCGGCGGTGTCAATTTTCACGTCGCCAATTTCAATGACGTTCGTCGTCTTGTTCGCACTGCGGCGAATGATGACTCGCAGGCGCGCAAATAATTCGTCGAGATCAAACGGTTTGACGAGATAATCGTCCGCGCCGATGTCGAGACCTTTCACGCGGTCGCGCGTCTGGTCGCGCGCAGTAAGCATGAGGACGGGAGTTTTTCTGGTTTTGCGGAGGCGCTTGAGAATTTCCCAGCCGTCCATGCCCGGCAACATCACGTCCAAAATAATCGCGTCGTAATCCGTGCCTTCGGCGTTGAAGAGTCCGTCGTCGCCGTTGTCAGCCGTGTCCACGGCGTAACCTTCCTCGCGCAACGCCTGCGCGAGGCTCGCGAGCAAATCGGGTTCGTCTTCGACAATTAAAATCCTCATGTTCGTGTGCGCGGAAATTGATAACACGCCCGCGCATTGCCGTCACGTTCGCAGAAGCAACCTTAAGCGGAGATGAAGAAAAAAACTTGCAGGCTGCGCAAAAATTTCACGGCTTCATGTTCGCTTAAGGTTGGCTCGCGTAAAGTGGCGGCATGAAAAGTGGAGCCAGCCGCACACCGAAACCAATCAAAATTACCAGTTGGGATTTGGTGGCGTTCGCGGTGCGCTTGGTTTGTAAAAAATAAAACCGAATCGTTATGAAAAACATTTTTGACACAACTGAAAACAAACGCTGGATGCTGGTGGACGACAACACGGACATTTTGGAAATGATGTCGGCGCTGGTGGAAAATCTGACGGGCGCAGAAATTGAACGCTACAATTCGCCGCGCGCCGCGCTGGCGGCGTTTGCCGACGCGCCGGAGAAATACGAAGTGGTCATCACTGACTTTGAAATGCCGGGCATGGACGGCGTGGAGCTTTGCCGCCGGATGCTGGCGCTCGCACCGGCGCAAAAAATTATTTTGGTGACGGGCAGCGGTTTT
Organism: Verrucomicrobiia bacterium; assembly: GCA_036509625.1. Classification (GTDB taxonomy): domain Bacteria; phylum Verrucomicrobiota; class Verrucomicrobiia; order Limisphaerales; family UBA11358; genus UBA11358. The sequence goes on along the minus strand of DATCFH010000120.1, from coordinate 14,088 downwards.
TTTACGGAGGCGGCCGCGCGGCGTGCCGGTTTCAGCGGCCAGTTGAACAAGCCGTTTCCAATTAAAAAGCTGCGCGCGACGTTGGCCGAAGCAGGAGTGGAAATGGATTTACTCGCACACACCTGAATAATTTGCACCTGAACAAAAACAACAAAACAAAACGAACTATGAAAACTAAAATGACAGTCGCAGTGATGGCGGCCATCGGCGCTTTGGCGCTGGCGGTCAATGCACAGGACAACAATCAATCGCCCGGCGGACCGCCGCCGTCCGACTCGCAATCGGCCACGCAGCATACTGGCGGTCCCGGTGGCCGGGGTGGATTTCACCTGCTGCCGCCGCGCGCAGCGGAAACGCTTAAACTGACGGACGACCAGAAGACGCAGATCGCGGCGCTGGAAGCTGACACGAAGACGAAGTTGGAAAAAATTCTGACACCCGAGCAAATGAGGCAGTTGAAAAATATGCACCCGCCGATGCGTCAAGGTGGTCAGGGCGGACAAATGGGCGGCGGTCGCGGTCAGGAACAAGGTTCGGGTGGCGGCGATAATAATCGTCCGCCCGGCCCTCCGCCCGGCGAAGATGGTGGTAACTGAAGAACTTCCGTTCGTGTGAACGGCAAGGCGGCGCGCTGGCAAAAAATCCGGGTGTGAATACCAGTCCGCCGCTCTTTTTTTTGAAAACCAAATCGGCTGCGAAAGAAATTTCGCGGCCAATTTTATTTTGCCAGCAGACGATGCACGGTTAGCAGTCCGGCGAGGATGGCGATGCCACCGCAAATTAAATACGGCAGCGCGTGAGTGGAATCATTTAATCCGTAAAGTGTGGCGGCGAAGATCGGGCCGACGATGCGCGCGAGTGCGCCCGCGCTTTGCGCGACGCCGATGGTCGCGCCTTGCTCGGTGGCGGGCGTAAGATTCGAGAGCAAACCAAACAGCGGCGCACGCGACAGGCTGGAACCAAGTGAAAGCAGGACGAGGGCGGCGAGCATTTTTATCCACGGCCAATTGGTAAGATGAAAAACTGCCGACCATTTCAACGCCCCTTCGCCGTGGATTAACGGCAGCAACACGAGGCTCGTGCCGGTCATGACGAGGCTGATGCAAATCAGTTTTGGTTCGCCAAATATTTTTACGAGACGACCAATCAGGCCGCCTTGAACGAAAGCGGAAATCAGGCCGCAAAAAACAAACAACCAGATGACGGTGGTGGCGGGTGAGGCGACATCCACGGCGAGGCCGAGGTTGAAATTGTCATTGATGAGCAGCGGCAAGGTGCTTTCAAAACAACTGAAGGCAAAAGTGGCGAGAAAGAAAATTAAAATGAGCAGGCCGATTTTTGGCTGCGCTAGCGTGTGACTCCATTGCGCGAAACGCGGGCGGTTGGCGACGGGCGTGGAATCGGGCTTCCAGCTTTCGACGAGAATAAAATAGGCGAGGAGAAAATTTGCTGCGCACAATGCGGCTGCCGTCCAGCCGGGCGCGGTGGCGCCGCCGAATTTCAGCGCGACGCCGCTGATAGCGGGACCGAAAATGAATCCGAGGCCGAACGCCATGCCGATGAGTCCCATCCGTTTTGAACGATTTTCCGGCGGCGTGATGTCGGCGATGTAGGCTTGCGCGACGGTGATATTGCCGCCGCACGCGCCCGCGAACATTCGCGAGACGAGCATGAGTCCAAGTGCCGCCGTGTGGTCTTGCAATCCTGACGCGAGCGCGAAAATAACATACGACAGCGCGGCGCCAGCGGTGCTGATAAGCAGAATCGGGCGGCGACCGTGGCGGTCAGAAAGTTTGCCCCAGATGGGCGAGAAGATGAATTGCATCGCGGAGAACGACGCGATGATGACGCCGATCATCCAACCGCTCGCGCCGTAATGGCGGCTGAACATCGGCACGAGCGGCACGACGATGCCGAAGCCGATGAGGTCAATGAAGACCGTGAGAAAAACCACGAGCATGGATGGTTTGCGATTCATTAAGTTCCAGTTTTTAATTTTGAATGTTAAGTTTTAAGTTGTTTTGGGGCTTAACTCAAAATTAAAAATCAAAAACTTAAAACTCCGGCGGCGAATAACTTTGTGAAGAAGTAGAACAAGTTTCGCTTGCAGTGACTGTTTTCCAGCGGTGATGCTATGCGCCATGATTGACTCCGTTTCCGACCCGTTGTCCGGCAGCACTGATGCCAGCGCGGGTGCTGATTTCAAAAAATCGCGCCGCCAAAAAGGCGAACGCCGCTCATCTTCCGCCATGCCCACGCTTGACCGTCTGCCGCCACACTCAAACGAAGCCGAAATGGGCGTGCTCGGTTGCGCGTTGCTCGACCCGAACCAGTGCATCGGCGAGTGCATCGAGAAATTAAAGGACGACGGCAAGTCGGCTTTCTACGATTTGCGGCATCAGACGATTTACGAAACGCTGGCGGAAATGTTCAACACGCGGCACGCGATTGACCTGATTACGGTGCAGCAAAATTTGAAGGACCGGCAGTTGTTGGATCAGGTCGGCGGGATTGCGTATTTGAGCCAGTTGCAGGACGCGGTGCCGAGCGCGGCGAACTTGAGTTACTATCTCGACATCGTCCGCGAAAAATATCTTTTGCGGAAACTTATCGCGACTTGCTCCGGCGTGGTGGGTAAAGTTTACGACTACGAAGGTAACGTGGAAGAATTGTTGGACGAGGTTGAAAAAGAAATTTTGCACGTCAACGAATCGCGCGAGCAGGTCGGGATGCAGCCGATTAACGCGCTGGTGAATGGCGCGATTGCGACGATTGAAAATTATTTTGGCCGGCAAGGTCAGCTCGGCGGCATTTCGACGGGCTTTGTGGATTTGGACAAGATGACGGACGGTTTGCATGGCGGCGAAATGATCATCGTGGCGGCGCGGCCTTCGATGGGCAAAACGTCGTTGGCGATGAATATCGCGGAGCACGTCGCGATGGAATTGAAATTGCCGGTGGGCGTGTTCAGTCTGGAAATGAGCGCGGCAAGTTTGATTTTGCGCATGATGTGTTCGCTCGCGCGTGTGAATTTGCGGAGCATCCGCGAAGGTTTCATGAGCGAGTCGGATTTTCCGAAATTGACGAATGCGGCGGGGCGTTTGTCGGCGTCGAAATTATTCATTGATGACACGGCGGGATTAAGCATTTTGCAGTTGCGCGCGCGCGCGCGGCGCATGGCGCAGCAGCACGGAATCAAGCTGTTTGTCATTGACTATTTGCAGCTTTGCAACTCTACTGCGCGGCGAGCGCAAGAGAACCGGCAGCAGGAAATTGCCGACATTTCCAGCGGCATCAAGGCGCTGGCAAAAGAGTTGAATGTGCCGATCATTGTGCTTTCGCAGTTGAACCGCGAATTGGAGAAGGATAAGAGCCGGAAACCGCGCCTGTCGGATTTGCGCGAGTCGGGTTCGATTGAACAGGATGCGGACTTGGTTGGTCTGCTTTACAAGCCGAACGCGGGCGACGACGAAGACGGCGCGGCGACGGAAGAGAATGACGGGATTCCGGTAAATTTTTTAATCGCGAAGCAGCGTAACGGGCCGACGGGTGATGTTCATTTGACGTTCATAAAACCATATACACGATTTGAAACCGCAACAAAATTTAGTGACGAAGACGTGCCCGGTGGCCGATAAACCATGAAAGCAATTTTTCGGCTCGTCGCCATATTCATTTTAATCGGTTGCGGCACGGCGGCGTGGGCGCAGAGCATCGGGACAAAAATCACCCGTGTGGACATCAAGTTCATCGGGCCGGCGTCGGTCAGCGAGGCGCTCATCCGCGACAACATCAAACTCAAGGCGGGCGACAATTATATTCCCGGCGGCACGCAGGACGATGTGCATTCGCTCTACGCGACGGGACAATTTTACAATATCCGCATCTCGGTAGATTCGGCGGATGACGGCGGCGTGATTTTGACTTACATCGTGCAAGTGCGTCCGCGCATCACGGAAATCAAAATTGAGGGCAACGACAAATTGAGCAATTCCAAGCTCAAGAAAAAAGTCACGGTCAAGGTTGGCGACCCGCTGGACGAACAGAAAATTTTCACGGACGTGCAGGAGATGAAAAAGCTGTATGAGAAATCCGGCTACTCGGACACGAAGGTTAAATACGTCCTGAATATTGACGAGGCGACTGGACACGGCACGGTGACTTACCAAATTCAAGAAAGTCCGAAGGTCAAAATCATTCTGGTGACTTTTTTAGGCGCGGAAGCTTTCACCCAAAAAGAACTGCGGAAGGAAATCAAGACGCGTGCGCACTGGATGTGGTCGTGGCTGACGGGCAGCGGCTATTTTCAACAGGACGAGTTTGACGGCGACACGGACAAGCTCACGGATTTTTACCACAGCCACGGCTATCTCGACTTCGAGGTGAAGGATGTGAAGTTCGACCATCCGACCACCAATTCGATGATTGTGAAATTTTATATTTATGAAGGCCATCAATATAAAGTTGGCGCGGTGAAGTTCAGCGGCAATAAAGTCTTCGCCGACGCAGAAATCATCAAGGGCGTGCGCGCCATCCAAAAACTTCAAAACTCCAAGGTCAAGCTCGGCGCGAACGGATTGGTGATGGATGTCACCAACATTTTCACGCCGGAAGGTCTGACCAAGGACACTGAAGCGATGCAGGATTTTTACGGGAGCAAAGGCTACATTGAAATCGCGCAGGGGCAGGCGTTGCACGTCCAGACCGTGCCGAACATTGAGAAGGGCACGATGGATTTGGATTTTCAAGTCGGCGAAGATCAAATTTCCTACGTCCAAAAAATTGAAATTCACGGCAATCTTAAAACCAAGGACAAGGTTATCCGCCGCGAGCTCGCCATCAGTCCCGGCGACGTCTTCAATATGGTGCAGGTCAAGATCAGCAAACAGCGCCTCGAAGGGTTGCAATATTTCGACAAGGTGGACACGCGCCCGGAACCGACCGACCCGGCGATTCCTGGACGAAAAAATTTAATCATCAGTGTCGAGGAACAGAACACCGGCAATTTCAGCATCGGCGCCGGTTTCAGTTCCGTGGATGCGCTCGTCGGCTACGCGGAAATTTCGCAGGGCAATTTTGATTTGTTCCACCCGCCCTACTTCACCGGCGGCGGCGAAAAACTTCGCTTGCGCGTCCAGCTCGGCACCCAGCGGCAGGACTATGAACTCTCGTTCACCGAGCCATGGTTCTTGAATCGCAAACTTGCCCTCGGCGTTGACCTCTACCGCCACCAGTTAAATTTTGAAAGCCCGAATAATATTTACGACGAAACCCGCACCGGCGGCAAAGTCAGCCTCACGCGCGCGCTCGGCAGCGACTTCCTCATCGGCAGCGTCAGCTACACGGTTGAAGACATCGGCATTTCTTTGAACAACGGCTGGCATGGTTACAAATCCGATTTCCCGGCTCCCGGTTCAACGCCCAACGTCCCCAATGCGATTCTGGATCAAGTTGGTGACAATGTTTACCAGCGCGTCGGCACCTCGATTGCCTACGACACGCGCAACAGCACGCAACTGCCCAACCACGGCCAGCGCACTGAATTGTCCACCGAAGTCAGTCAGGGCAGCACAGATTTTTACAAAGTGGAAGCGCACACCGCCTGGTATTTTCCCGGCCTGCTCAAAGGTCACGTCATTGAAGCCGTCGGTCGCACCGGCATTGCCGACAGTCTGGAAGGTGGCGACGTGCCGTTCTATGACCGCTATTATTTAGGCGGACTTTATTCACTGCGCGGTTTCAAATTCCGCAACATCGCGCCGCGTCAGGCATACAACCCGCAGACGCCCAATGTTTCCACCGAACCCATCGGCGGCGACACCTACTGGTTCAGTTCGTATGAATACAGCGTGCCGATTTTTGAAAAAGACGGCGGCGTGAGCCTGCGCTTTGCGCTGTTCTACGACATCGGCTGCGTGGATGCGAAGTCGTATTCCTACTCCCTGAATTACAGCGACGACTGGGGTCTTGGCATGAGATTGAACATTCCGCACCTCGGCCCGTTGCGGCTGGATTACGGCATCCCCATGAAGCACGACCAATATAATAACAGCAGCGGCCAGTTCCAGTTTGGCGTCGGCTACACCCGCGAATTTTAATATGAAACTTTCCGTCAAAAAAATTCTTGGAACCGGCGTTGCGCTTGGTCTCGCGGTCGGGAGCTTGGGCGCGCAAAGCGCAGCCCAATTCGGCAATCTGCCGCTGTGGTTTGAAGCTGGTTCACCGGCGCAATTCACCGCCCACGCCAGCGACTCGGAATTCACCATCACACCCGCCGGTGCGAAATTCAGCCTCACCAAAAACACCGGCGAGAATGCTGGCTGCGACTTTCAATTCGTCGGCGCGAATCCGTCCGCCCACATTTCCGGCGACGCACCGCTGACCGGCACGATTAATTATTTTTTCGGCAGCAATCCTAACCAGTGGCGGACGGCTGTCCCGACCTTCGCGCGGGTGCGCGTGGAAAATATTTATCCCGGCGTCAACGTCGTGTATTACGGCAACCGCCAGAAATTGGAATACGATTTTAATCTCGCCGCTGGCGTCAATCCATCGGTCATCGCGCTGCACTTCGCCGGCGCGGAAAAAATTTCCGTGGACGCGCAGGGCGCGCTCGTCATCAGTTTTAATTCCGGCGAAGTCATTCAACATCCGCCCGTGGCCTACCAGACCATTCATGGCGCACGGCAGGAAATCGCCGCCAACTATAAAATTTTGGATGCGCACACGGCAGCTTTCGTCCTCGGCGATTACAATCACAACGAACCGCTGGTGATTGATCCGGTGTTGAGTTTTTCCACTTATTACGGCGGCAATCTGGGCGAGATCGGCTGGGCCATCGCCGTGAATCCCATTGATGGCTCTATTTATGTGGCGGGTCAGACTTTTTCCAGCAAGGTCACCAACAACATTTCTTTTTCGACCGCCGGTGCTTATCAGACGAACTACCGTGGCGGCAAGCAAGCGGGCGATGCGTTTGTCGCGCGCTTTGACGAGACGGGCACGAACCTGATTTACGCCACCTATCTCGGCGGAAGTTCTGATGATGCTGCCTATGCTATTGCGGTGGACGAGGCGGGCGATGCCTTTATTACCGGGGCGACCATCTCGACTAATTTCCCGGTCAAAAACCCCATTGCGAGCGGAAATAAAATCAATGGCAAAGTTGATTCGCACCTGAAGGCATATCCCACCGATGCTTTTGTCACCGAACTGGATCCTAGCGGATCAACCCTGATTTACTCCACCTATATTGGCGGCAATAGTTCCGAGGCGGCTTATGGCATCGCGTTGGATTCGGATGATAACGCCTACATCACCGGCTTTACTTACTCCACAAATTTCCCCGTGACGCCCGGTGCGTTTCAACCAAAGCTCGGATGCACCAACACCGTTTACATCAACGCCAACGCCTTCGTTTCTGAAATCTCTGCGGGCGGCACGACCTTGAATTATTCCACCTACCTGGGCGGAACGAATTTTGACGAAGGTCGCGCCCTCGCCTACAACAACGGAAAACTTTTTGTGACCGGCTACACGGCCTCGACCAATTTCCCAACCACCAACTATCTGCCCGCGATGGTGTTGATTGACACCAATTATTACACGAAGACGGATCATGGCATCCTCGTGACCAACGCCAGCGTCTTCACCAATTATTTCAGCGGCGAACATCTCAACGGTTCAACTAACAAAAATAATTTGGCCTCTGACGCTTTTGTCACCGCTTTCAGTGTTGATTCACCGACCAGTTTTACACTGCTCTACTCTACCTTTTTGGGCGGCACGAACAATGATCGCGCTAACAGCATCGCCGCCGATGCCGACGGCAATGCCTATGTGGCGGGCTACACAACTTCCACTAATTTTCCCGACACGGTTCCCGGCCTCGCCAACTCGTATGTCCACACCAACGGGTTTAGATATGCCAATGCCACCAACGGTTTCCTGACGCAAATCAAATGGGACGGAACCAACAGCAGCGTCGGTTATTCATCCATGTTCGGCGGACGCGGCGTGGATGTCGCCAACGGTGTCGCGCTCGACCCGGACGGCAATGCCTACGTCATCGGCTCTGCCAGCAGCACCAATTTTCCGACCTATAACACCGGCGGCGACCTTTCGGCCACCAATCATTACATCAAGAAGCGTTTCAAAAGCGACGTCGTGGTCATCGCCTTCAACCCCGACGCTTCCGCCCTGCTCTACTCGTGCTACCTTGGCGGCATGGACAATGATAATGGCAACGCCATCGCCGTGGATCCGCTCGGCAACGCCTACCTCACCGGCCAGACTACTTCCACCAATTTCCCGACCGTCAATGCGTTCCAATCCTATCGCAATGGAACCAACGATATGTTTCTCGCCAAAATTTCGCAGACCGCCCCGCCGCAACCGGTGCTGGTCGTCGCCCCCAAAAATTCCCAACCGTCCGTCCAAAGCAAAATCGCCGGTGTGCCGACCCCGGCAAAATCCAGCCTCACTTTGAAATGGCAGATGTTCCCAGCCAATTATACCGTGGAAAGTTCCACCGACATGACCACTTGGTTTCCGGCAAACACAACTCCGGTTTACAGCAACGGCTGGTATCACGCCACCCTGCCCACCACCAACGGCAGCCAGTTTTTCCGCTTGCACAAGCGTTGAACATCATTTTTTACTGACAGCCTGCTGGATTTCTGCTTTTATTTTCGCCCATGAAAAATTTACGTTACCTAGTTTTAACCGTTGTTCTGCTTGTCGCCACGATTGTCTCCGCCAGCGCCCAGACCAAGATGGCTACGGTAGATATGAAGAAGCTTTTTAACGGCTATTACAAAACCAAGTTGTCCCAGACTTCCCTCGAAAATCGCAAGGCCGAGTTGCGTAAGGAAATCAAGGATATGGCCGACGGCCTCGACAAATCGCAAGCCGACTACAAGCAATTGCTCGACAAGGCCAACGACCAGACGCTTTCCAGCGATGAACGCACCAAGAACCGGCTCGCCAGTGATGACAAGGCCAAGGAGATTAGTAATTCCCGTGCCGCCATTGAACAATTTCAACGTCAGGCCGAAGCCCAGTTGGGCGATCAAAGCCAGCGCATGAGCGTCAGTCTCGTCGGTGAAATTCAAAAAGCCGTCGCCGACAAAGCCAAGGCTGGCGGCTACTCCATGGTGCTAAACTCGGCGTCCGTTGAAGTCGTCGTCTTCGCCAACACTGACAACGACATCACCGCGTCCGTCCTCGCCCAGCTCAACGCCGGCGCGCCGATTGACGTGACCGCACCGACCACCGGCGGGTCGCTGAACATCAGCACCAACCTATAAAAAATCATTAAACCAGCGACGCCGGACATTGCAATGTCCGGCGTTTCTGCTTGCCGCAATCGTGAGTGTAACGCAAAATTTCCGCGTCAGGGCCTGTGGAGTGTGGACTTACGAATCCCGCCAGAGCCGGAAGGCAGCAACGGCAGTTTGCTTTGCAATTGCCGCAGTCACCCTGACACTTCTTCAATTTTTAATTGTGAATTTTTAGTTTTAAGTTTCAAACCGTCACAACTAAAAATTAAGAATTAAAAACTAAAAACTCTGTGTCATACCAGGTCATCGCCCGCAAATACCGCCCGCAACGTTTCGCCGACGTCGTCGGGCAGGAACACGTCACGCAAACGCTCGCCAACGCCATCGCGCAAAAGCGCATCGCGCACGCGTATCTTTTTTGCGGGCCGCGCGGAACTGGAAAGACCACCATCGCGCGCATTTTTGCCAAGGCACTGAACTGCACCGGCGGACCGAAAGTGGATTTTGACGACAGCGATACGCGCGTCCAGGAAATCACCGATGGCCGCGCGCTCGACGTTTTGGAAATTGACGGCGCGAGCAACAACGGCGTCGAACAGGTGCGCGAACTGCGCGAGACGTGCAAATATTCCCCCGCCAATTCGCAGTTCAAAATCTACATCATTGACGAAGTTCATATGCTTTCGACAGCGGCGTTCAACGCGCTGCTGAAAACGCTGGAAGAGCCGCCCGCCCATGTGAAATTCATGTTCGCGACGACGGATCCGGAAAAAGTTTTGCCGACAATTTTGTCACGCTGCCAGCGTTTTGATTTGCGCCGGATTCCGTCTGCGCTCATCACGAAACATCTCGCGGAAATTGCGGGCAAAGAAAAAGTGACGATTGATGCCGCCGCGCTGCATGCCATCGCGCGCGGCGCCGACGGCGGAATGCGCGACGCCGAATCCACGCTCGACCAGCTCATCAGCTTTTGCGGCGACAAAATCGAAGAAGCCGACGTGCTTTCCATGTTCGGTTTGGCGGCGCAAAATCAGATTTTGAAATTGAGTCACGCCGTTCTTGCTGGTGAAATTTCCACCGCGCTCACGCAACTGGACGAACTCGCGCGCGGCGGCAAAGACCTCGGCCGTCTGCTCGGCGATTTGCTGAACCACTTTCGCAACCTGCTCATTTACCAAGTATCTAAAGGCGATTTGAATCTGCTTGAGGTTTCCGAAGCCGAAGTTTCTGCGCTGAAAGAGCAAGCTTCGCTCGCAACCACCGATGCGTTCACCCGCGTGCTGGAAGTTCTCGCCGACGCCGAACTGCGCCTGCGCGATGCCGCGTCCAAAAAAATTCTGCTCGAAGTCACCCTGCTTCGCACCATCGAAGCGCGCAGTGCAATCTCGCTCGACGTCGTGCTGAAACAGCTCAACCAGTTGCGCGGGCAAAGTGCTGCTGCGATTGCGCCAGCAGCAGCCAACGCGCCAGTTCAAGCCGCCGCGCGTCCTACGATATTTTCCGCGCCGATTTCTGCGCCGCCCGCGCCCACGCCAAAACCAGTTGCGCCAGTTGCCGAAGCTGTTCCAATCATCGCAGCGGCTCCCGGCGATTTGACCGGCTTGTGGGCGAATCTCATTGCCGCCGTTGGCCGCGCCAGCCCGTTCACGCGCGGCTACTTGATTGACGCGCATCCGGTCTCGTTTGAAAAAAATATTTTTATCATCGGCTTTGACCCGGAATTTTCCGACCACCTCGGCCTCGTGGACAATACGCGCAACCACACGTTGATCGCGACGAAGCTCGCCGAACTCGGCCATCACAACGCGATGATAAAATTCATCAAGGCCGAAGCACCCGCCGGTTGGGAACGCAAAACTGTTGCCGCCGCGCCGCCAGCAATTCCCGTTGTTCCTAAAAATGCGACGGCCACGGCAAAGTCCGTTGAAGTTGCGCCCGCCGCCGAAAAAAAGACCGCGCCCGTCGCGTTCAGCAAAGAAGATTTTAAGAACGATCCGCTCATCCAAAAAGCACTGGAGATTTTCAAAGGCACAATCGTCGAAGTGCGCGCCTAATTTCAAACTTAAAATTAAAAACTCAAAACATAAAATTCTCAAATCATGTCACTTGGAAAACTTATGAAACAGGCTGCGAAAATGCAGCAGCAGATGGAACAAATCCAAGCGGATCTCGCCACCCGCACGGTCGAGGCGACCAGCGGCGGCGGCGCGGTGAAGGCCGTTGCTCGCTGTGACGGCTCGCTCGCGTCCATCAAGATTGACCCGCAAGCGTTGAATCCGTCCGACGCGCAAATCGTTGAAGACATGATTCTCACCGCCGCCAATCAGGCACTCGCGATGGCCAAGGAAATTTCCAACACGGAAATGGGCAAGGCCACGGCGGGTTTCAGCCTGCCGGGAATGTGACGGAAAATGATGAAGGAAAAATTGTGAATGATGAATGAAACCCCCGCGTCCGCGCAAATAAGTTTCATAATTCATAATTCAAACTTCATAATTTTCGACCATGCTCCCCGAACCCATCACCGCGCTGACCGCCGCTTTGAGCAAGCTGCCCGGCATCGGGCCGCGCTCGGCAGAACGCGTCGCCTTGCATATTGTCCAAGGGGATTCGGCCACTGTAAAACATCTCGCGGAAACCATTTTGACGGCGCGCGCGCGCATCCGCTTCTGCGAAACGTGCGGCGCGCTCACGGAAAAATCCCCCTGCTCAACCTGCACGGATTCGCGGCGCGACAGCGCGCTCGTTTGCGTCGTGGAAAAACCCGTGGACATTTTGAGCATCGAACGGTCGGGAACGTATCGCGGTAAATTTCATGTGCTCGGCGGAAAAATTTCGCCGCTCGACGGCGTGGAACCTGACGATTTACGCATCGGCGATTTGGAAAAACGCCTCGCGCATGAACCGATAAAAGAAATCATCATCGCGCTCGGCACGGATGTGGAAGGCGACGCCACGAGCAATTATCTGGCGAAACGGCTCGCGCGCGGCGGACTGAAAATTTCCCGCATCGGCTTCGGTTTGCCCGCCGGTAGCGGATTGGAATTTGCCGACGAACTCACGCTCAACCGCGCGCTCGAAGGCCGCCGGGAAATGCTTTGAAGTCAGAAGGAAGAATTATGAATGATGAAGTGAAACAGGTTTGTGCGTGTGCTGATGGGCTTTCATCATTCATCATTCATACTTCATAATTTCCATGACGCCCGTCATCATTTTTGATCTCGGCAAGGTGCTGGTGGACTTTGATTACACCATCGCCGCGCAAAAAATTGCGGCGCGCAGTTCCAACGCACCCAAAGATTTGCACGCATTTCTCGGCAGTTCACCATTGCTCGTCGAATATGAGTCTGGCCGACTCACACGCCAGAAATTTTACGAAGCGGTTGCCAACGCCATCAAATTTGGCGGCGATCTGGACGAGTTCGGCGGCTTTTTTGCCGACATTTTTACGGAGATGTTGGCGATGACCAAGCTCCACGCCAAACTGCGCGGGTGCGGTTTCAAAACTTTTATTTTCTCGAACACGAACGATCTCGCCATCGAACACGTCCGGCGGAATTTTCCGTTCTTCGCCAATTTTGACGGCTACATTTTTTCCTGTGAAGTCGGTGCGATGAAACCGCTGCCGGAAATTTATGCGGCGATGGAAAATATGTGCGGACGACGCGGCGCAGATTTGATTTACATTGATGATCGCCTTGAAAACATTGAAGCGGGCGCGGCGCGTGGCTGGCGGGCGATTTTACACGAGTCTCCGGAAAAGACGCGGGCGGCACTGGTGGCGTTCGGCGTTTTGCCGTTGCGTTAATCCACTTTCAGCAACACGCAGCCGTGCGCCGGGATTTCGGCAGCGAAAGTTTTGGCTTTCGGCAAATCTTTCCGCACCCACAAATCACGCACGACCGGACGGGCGCGCAAACCGAGGTCTTTCCAAACCAAATTCACAGACACAACAGTTTTGCCGCGATTGAAAATGCCGACGGCTAGAGATTTGTCCGCGAGTTTTTTCGTCCAGATTTCCACGCCAGCGGGAGCATTGGTCATTCGTTGCGCGGGCGCGCCAAGCGCGTCTTGATTCACGGCGATGACTTCGGGACTTGTCAGCAGCGCGAGCGTCCACGCGTCGTTGTCCGGTAAATTTGCACCGACCATCAGCGGCGACGGCAGCAGACACCAGAAGGACAGCAGCGTGAGCTGTTCGTCGCGGGTGAAGCCCGTGAAACGGTCGTTGCCCACGGAACGGTGGCTGACGGAAAGATGGCCGACGGGCAACATGTCGGCATCCGGCCAATGTCCCGGCGCGGCAAAATTGTGCCAGCGCGCGGCGAGCGTGAACTCGTGGTCAAGCGATTTCCAGTTATCCCAAAAATCGCCGGAGACACGCCAGAGATTGGCGTGCGCCAAAATGTGCGCGGCGTCGGCAATGGGCGTTTCACCCGGCGACGTGCTGAAGACAATCGAACGTCCGCTTTGGTCAATCGCGTGGCGCACCATCTCCACTTCGGCGGTGTGATACGGGCTGGAAAGGTCGTCAACCTTGATGTAATCCACGCCCCACGACGCCCACAGCCGCGCACAGGAATCATACCAAGCCTGACCGGCGGCGTTGCTGCTCACGCCAAACATATCGGGACACCAGCCGCATTTGTCGTTGGTGTTGGCGGCGTCTGCGGCGGTGAAACTTGAACCTTCAATGGGCAAATTGGCGTTGACGGAATTGCGCGGAATTCCCCGCATGATGTGGATGCCAAATTTCAAACCCAATGCGTGAACCGAATCCGCGAGTGGTTTGAAACCAACGCTATCA
>DATCFH010000119.1:0-3519 GCA_036509625.1 Verrucomicrobiia bacterium | reverse complement strand
TGCGCGCGTGTTGGTCACCGGCGGCGCGGGCTTCATTGGCAGCGCGCTCGTTTGGGCGCTGAACCGGCGCGGCTGCGACAATATCGTCGTTTGCGACATCCTCGGCACGGATGAAAAATGGCGCAACCTCACGTCGTTGCGTTTTGCCGATTACGTTGAGGCCGCTGATTTACAATCGCGTTTACAAAGCGGCGCGCTGGGAAAATTTGATTTGGTTTTGCACATGGGCGCGTGCTCGGCCACGACGGAAAAAGACGCGACGTTTCTCGCCAAAAATAATTACCAGTTTACGAAAGACCTCGCGCATTGGTCGTTGGAAAACAAAGCGCGTTTTGTTTATGCGTCGTCCGCCGCGACTTACGGCGACGGCGCGCAGGGCATGGAAGATGATGAGTCGAAACTCGATACGTTGCGCCCGCTGAATATGTATGGCTACTCGAAACATCTTTTTGATTTGCACGCCAAGCGCGCCGGCATTTTGAACAAGATTTGCGGCCTGAAATTTTTCAACGTTTTTGGTCCGAACGAAGATCACAAGGGCGACATGCGCTCGCTCGTCCATAAAAGTTTTGCGCAAGTGCAGAAAGAAGGCGTCATCAAATTGTTCAAGAGCTATCGCAAGGATTACAAGAACGGCGAGTCGAAGCGTGATTTTCTCTATGTCAAAGATTGCGTGGCGATGACGTTGCACCTCGCCGCGACGCCAAAAGCGAACGGACTTTTCAACATCGGCAGTGGCGGCGCGCGTTCGTGGATTGATCTGGCGAATGCCGTTTTCACCGCAACAAAAAAGAAACCGGTCATCAAGTTCATCGAGATGCCGGAAGTGATTCGCGAAAAATATCAGTATTTCACGCAGGCGAATCTGCTGCGGTTGCGCGGTGCGGGTTATGCCGCGCCCGTCACGTCGCTCGAAAATGCCGTCCACGATTACGTCCGCAAATATCTCGTGCCGGACAAACGGCTCGACCCGTCGGTGGACTAATCTTCCGCGAACAAGTATTCCAAATCCACTGCCGTGAGGCTGCGGGCGAAACCTTCTTCACCCAACACGTCGGCGATGGTTTTCGCTTTGCTCTGTTGCAGTTCCCAAATTTTTTCCTCGACCGTGCCGGGCGCGATGAGGCGATAAGCATTGACGGTTTGCGTTTGGCCAATGCGATGCGACCGGTCAATGGCTTGCGCCTCGACTGCCGGATTCCACCACGGATCGTAAAGCACAACGTAGCTGGCGTTCGTCAAATTCAAACCGGTTCCCGCTGCGCGCAAACTCAAGAGGAACACGCACGCGCCGGTTTCCTTCTGGAAATCGTTGACGACCGCCTGCCGGTCTTTCGTCTGGCCGGTGAGGATGTGCGTGTGAATGTTGCGCGCGTGACATTCCTTTTCGAGCAGTTGCAACATCTGCACAAATTGTGAGAACACCAAAACTTTCTGGCCATCGGCGATGAGCGGGTCGAGCAATTCAAACAGCGTTTCCGTTTTTCCGGATGCCGTGTCGTTGCCGACGAGCGCAGGATGGCAGCAAACCTGGCGCAGCCGCGTGAGCGCGGCGAGGACGTGCATCTTGGATTTGTTCAAACCCTGCGTCTCGACGGCTTTCATCACTTGATCGCGGCTGCGACGGAGTTCGGCGAGATAAAGCATCCGTTGATCTTCGCCAAGTGGGCAATCGCGACGTTCCTCGATGCGATCGGGCAAATCTTTCGCGACGTGCTTTTTCAAGCGGCGCAACAGCAGCGGACGCAATTTCGCGGACAAACGCCGGCGCGCGATGCGTTGTTCGGACTCGGCATTTTCGCCGCCTTTCGGTTCGTAAGTTTCGAGAAAATGTTCCTGATTGCCGAGGTAGCCGGGCTGGATGAAATCCACGATGCTCCACAAATCGAGCAGCCGATTTTCGAGTGGCGTGCCGGTGAGCGCGATTTTATTTTCGCATTTTAATTGTTTCACCGACTGCGTGACCTGCGCGCCGGGATTTTTAATAAATTGCGCTTCGTCAAGAATGACGGCACGAAAAGAGAATTTATGGAACTCCTCCAAATCACGGCGGAGCAGGGCGTAATTCGTCACGATGATGTCGTGCTGCGGAATTTGTTTCCGCAAGTTGTGACGCGCCGCGCCGCTTTCGAGGACGAGCACTTTCATGTCGGGCGTAAATTTTTCCGCTTCGCGCCGCCAATTGTGCAAGACAGACGCGGGACAAATCACGAGCGATGGCTTGGGATTTTTTTTGTTCTGTTCTTTCAGCCAAGCGAGCCACGTCAACGTCTGTAAGGTTTTTCCAAGCCCCATATCGTCGGCCAAAATTCCACCGAGACGGACTTGCACAAGATGCGCGAGAAAATCAAATCCGTCCTTTTGATAGGGGCGTAATTCCGCTTGCAGCGTCTTGGGCAATTCCGCGCTGGGAACGCCTTTGAAATCGCGGACGCGTTCGCGCAAAGCCAGCGCTTCCGGCGAATCCACGAAGCGTTGCAATCCGTTTTCGTCGAGATGCGCGACGTGTTCGAGCCCGACTTTTTGCGGCACGGCGATGAGACCTTCCACGCCCATGTCGGCCATCGCTTCGTGCGCGCCTTGCACGGCGTTCGTGTCGAGTTCCACCCAACCGGAGTTCGGCAATTTGACGAAGCGACTCGTCGCAGCCGCGAGCCGTTCCAAATCCGCTTTGGAAAGTTTTAAGCCTTCCGCTTCCCATTCGGCAGAAACGGAAAGCCAGTCAATGCCGCTGCCTTTGACGACGAGACGCGGCTTGAGCGCGCGCGGCGTGAGGAACAAACGATGAAACGCGCCGTTGCCGAGAAATTCCGCTTCGACCGGTTTGGACGCCCACGCATCGGCGAGCGAACCGAGAAAATTTTCATTGGCGTCGCCAATCCACAAACCCGGTTCCTGCATGAACCAGTCCAGTTTGCGCAGCCATTGGATTGCGGGATCAAGCCGCGGGTCGTCGAGGATTTCTGGTTTTTCGCCTGATTTTATAAGGCGATTATGCGGTGTCCATTCGTGTCCGCTCCAGACCCAGGTGCTCTTGTCGCGCGCGCTCGTCGCGAGCAGGCGCAGGCGAACAGTGTCGTCGAGCAGTTCAAAAACAAATTGTGGCGCGGCGGCGTGCGCGACGCAAAGCTGTTCCCAATCCACGCCGTGATTCGTCTGCGTTTTGCGTAAATGCAAAAGCAAACGGTGGCTCAATTTACGAACCGGCACGGACGGTTTTTGCGCGAGAAATTTCAGCACGCCGGTCGGCGGCGCGTTGCGTAAAAGAAAAAATTCATTGCCGACGAGCGCGACGGGCGACTGGCGGTTGAAAAATTTTGCGTCCGCGACGGAATGATTTTCGCCGCCGGGCAAAGCGATGCGGTGCGTGAAGGAAAGTTCCTGCGTGCCGTTTTCCAAATGCGGCGTGAGCGCGACGATGTGGCCGTGGAAAAAAATCGGTTTGCCATTCGCGGCAGATTCGAGGCGGTCGGTATTGCCCCAGCGCGCGAGCCATTGCAAAAGTTCGGCGTCGGAAAG
>DATCFH010000118.1:0-3168 GCA_036509625.1 Verrucomicrobiia bacterium | reverse complement strand
GCCGAGTTCCAGTGCGCGCATAATTTCGCCGGGGGTGATGACGCCGGGAAAAAGCGGAAATTTATTTTCATGCGCGGCTTTGGAAACCGTCTCGCTCAAGCCGGGCGAAACGCCGAATTGCGCACCCGCGTCCACGGCTTGTTTCACCTGATCGGCGGTCAGCAATGTGCCCGCGCCGACGATGGCGTTGGGCAAATTTTTGCGGATGCGCGCGATGGATTCCGCCGCGCCCGCTGTGCGAAAAGTGACTTCGATGCAGTTCAATCCGCCCGCGAGCAGCGCCTCGGTGAGCGGCACGGCAGCGTCAGGTTTTTCAATGACCGCGACGCAAACGAGCCGTTGTTGGAGCAGGGAATCAATGTTCATAATTATGTGTAGCAAGTTTCGCAAATTTGTCCGCGCGTGTGAACAGGATTTTAATCTGGCTGTCTGGATTAAAAATCATTGGTGCAGATTTTTTCAGGTTGTCATTGGACAAATCAGCCGACTCGTAGCAAAATAATAACAATATGAGCGATGAAGCCATGAGTAATTTTACGCCGCGCGCACAGCAGGTGCTCGCGCTCGCGCGCAAGGAAGCCGACCGCCTGAACCACAACTTTCTCGGCACCGAACATCTTTTGCTCGGCCTGATCAAGCTGGGGCAGGGCGTCGCCGTCAATGTTTTGCAAAGCATGGGCATTGACCTCGACAGCGTTCGCATCGAAGTCGAAAAACAAGTTGGCAGCGGGCCGGACCAAAAAATGATCGGCAACATTCCTTACACGCCGCGCGTGAAAAAAGTCATCGCGCTCGCGCAGAAGGAAGCGAAAAATCTCAACCACACTTACGTCGGCACGGAACATTTGCTGCTTGGTTTGCTGCGCGAAGGCGACGGCGTGGCGGCGAAAGTTTTGCGCGCGTTGGATGTGGACATCGAAGAAGCGCGGCAACGTGTGTTGAAGGAATTGGATCCGAATTTTGCCGCGCAAGCTGGCGGCGAAGAAGCGCAACCGGGCGAACCGACTGCGGAAAAAGCCGCGACTGGAACGACGAGCGATAAAAAAGGCGAAGTTAAAACGCCTGCGCTAAAAGCATTTGGCCGTGACTTGACGGAAATTGCGCGGAAGGGCGACATGGATCCGGTCATCGGCCGGGCGAGTGAAATCGAGCGCGTCATCCAGATTCTTTGCCGCCGCACGAAAAATAATCCCGTGTTGCTCGGCGAAGCGGGCGTGGGCAAAACGGCCATCGTTGAAGGTCTCGCGCAGGAAATCGTGAAGGGCAATGTGCCGGAAATTTTATTGACCAAGCGCGTCATCACTTTGGATTTGGCGTTGATGGTTGCCGGCACAAAATATCGCGGACAATTTGAAGAGCGGATTAAAGCGGTAATGGACGAAATTCGTCGCGCGAAAAATATTATTCTCTTCATTGACGAATTGCACACCATCGTCGGCGCTGGTTCTGCCGAAGGCACGATGGATGCGAGCAACATCATCAAACCCGCGCTGTCACGCGGCGAAATGCAATGTGTCGGCGCGACGACATTGAACGAGTATCGCAAATATATCGAGAAAGATGCCGCGCTCGAACGCCGTTTTCAATCGGTCAAAGTCGAGGCGCCTTCGATTGAAGATGCGATTGCGATTTTGAAAGGCTTGCGCCACAAATACGAAGAACATCACAAGGCGGAGTTCACGGATATGGCTGTCGAACAGGCCGTGAAACTTTCTGACCGTTACATCACCGACCGGTTTTTGCCGGACAAGGCGATTGATGTTTTGGACGAAGCTGGTTCGCGCGCGCGCATCAGCACGATGACGCGTCCGCCGGAAATCAAGGCGCAGGAAGCCGAGATCGAAGTCATCAAGGGCAAAAAAGAAAGCGCGATTAAGAATCAGGATTTCGAAGGTGCGGCGAAAATGCGCGATCAGGAAAAACAGGCGAAAGACAAACTCGAAACGTTGCTCAAGGAATGGCGCGCGAAGGGCGATGAAAAGCGCGTCGTCGTCGGCGAGGATGAAATTATGCACGTCGTTGCGAAGTGGACGGGCATTCCGCTCAAGCGCATGGGTCAGGACGAAATGTCGCGCCTGCTCACGGTCGAAGTCGAGATGGAAAAAGTCGTCGTCGGCCAGCGCGAAGCGGTTTCCGCATTGTGTAAGGCGTTGAAACGTTCGCGCGCGGACTTGAAAGATCCGCGTCGTCCGATTGGCACATTCCTTTTGCTCGGTCCGACCGGTGTGGGCAAAACGCTTTTGGCCAAGACGCTCGCAGAGCAAATGTTCGGCGACACAAAATCGCTGATCCAGCTCGACATGAGCGAATACATGGAGAAGTTCAACGTGTCGCGTCTCGTCGGTTCGCCGCCCGGCTATGTCGGTTACGAAGAAGGCGGACAGCTCACCGAAAAAGTGCGGCGTAATCCGTATTCCGTCGTGCTGTTCGACGAAATCGAGAAGGCGCATCCCGACGTGTGGAACATGCTGTTGCAGATTTTGGAAGAAGGCAAATTGACCGACAGCATGGGCCGCATCATCAATTTCCGCAACACGATCATCTTGATGACCTCGAACGTCGGCTCGGACACGATCCGCAAATCGTCCACGCTCGGCTTCGCGCCGATTACCGACGAGGCGACTTACGAAAAAGCGCGCGAACGCGTTTTGGAAGAGGCCAAGAAAACGTTCCGCCCGGAATTTTTGAACCGGCTGGACGACTTGATTGTGTTCCGCTCATTCACGAAGCCCGACCTCATCCAGATTTTAAGTTTGGAAGTGGAAAAAGTTTTGGAACGCTTGCGGAAGAAAAATCTTAAGCTGGAACTCGACGACAAAGCGAAAGATTTGCTCGTGGAAAAAGGCTACGACCCGCAATACGGCGCGCGTCCGATGCGTCGCGCCGTCGAGCGTTTCTTCGAAGATCCGCTCGCCGAGGAAATTCTCAAAGGCGCGCTGGTGGAAGGCGATTTGATCAAAGTCACCGCCGACAAGGACAAATTATTGTTCAACCAAAAGCCCGCCGCAACTGAAGGTGCAGTGGCGAGTTGAGGCAAAATCAGTTTTCAAGCCGCGTTGAAAAACGCGGCTTTTTTGTTGGCGAAATCGCTCCGTAAATTTTACGCTGTCGCACACATGAAAGGCATCATCCTCGCTGGCGGCGCTGGCTCGCGGCTGTATCCGCTCA
>DATCFH010000117.1:0-2242 GCA_036509625.1 Verrucomicrobiia bacterium | reverse complement strand
CCAAAACTAAAAACGCCTCAATGCCTGTGCCGACACCATCGCGCGAAAATTCAAAATCGCCCGCGCCATATTTTTCATCGAGCAGCGCGGTGCGGAGCGCACCGAGATCGGTCACAAAATTTTTCAGGAACTCGTCGTTGCGCGGGCCGGTGTAATGCAGGATGCGCGCGCGATTGCGTTCGAGCGAGACCACGACCCATTCGTCGAAGACCACGCCGCTATAACGGACATTCATCTGCGCCGCGCAGCCTTTGATTTTTTCGCGAATCTCTTCCAGCGTCATGTGTCGAGCAGAACAAATCCCGCGCCCGCGCTCAAGGCAATTCCGGCGGCGAAGATTTTTTTACGGCGGAAATGGTGAGCGTCGCGCCACGTCCGCAAAATGCCAGCAGCACGGTCGCCGGTAAACTGATCAAGCCCAGCACGGGCGCGAGCAGCACGGTGGCGACGACGGAACCGTAAGATTTTTTTTCGCCGATGACCTTGGCACTTTGGCCGCGCAGCAGGTTGTAAAGCAGATTGGGCCGCGCGCCGAGCCAGTTCAACAGCGATTGCACAAAGCTGAATGTATCGTATTCCGGCGCGAGCGAACTGACCCACGTTGGCGACAAACCGGCGGCGCTCAAAGATTGCGAAAGTGATGCGCGCGCGTGATGCGACAGATGGCGCGGCACATCGAGATGAAACCAGCCAGCCTTGGTGAGCTGCGCCTCCGGGCTGCCAAAATTCGGCACGGCAACCAGAAAAATTCCGCCGGGACGCAGGATGCGCGCGACTTCGGCAATGGTCGGACGCGGATCAGAAACGTGTTCGAGAACGTGCCACATCACGACGACATCAAAACTGTGGTCAGGGAAATTTAATTCCGCCAACAAGCCTACGCGCACCGGCAGTCTCAAAACTTCGCGCGCGAAACGGCACGCGTCATCGGAAAATTCCGTGCCCATCACATCGCAGCCACTTTGCCGGAACGCCCGCAGCAATTGGCCGCGCCCGCAGCCGATGTCCAACACCTTCGCGTTTTTTCGTTTCAACCGGCGCAGCACCTGCCGCGAACGCCAGACATAAAGTTTTTCCTGCAACCATTCCATCACCGCCGGAAAACGCCGGCCTTTTTTGTCGCCGTAATAACCGGCGGGATAGTAGCGCCCGATGTCCGCCGGCACAGGCAGCGTAACGGCCTGCGCGCACTCACCGCAGCGCGCAACTTGAAAGGTCTCGCCGCTGATGTAATCAAACGCCGGAAAAATTATTTCCGTGGCGTCAGCGGGATGGGAGCAACTCGGCATCGGAAAAATTAGGCTGCAAACTGTCATGCAAACAAGTCGAAACGGCGGCGGAAAAATTTAAGCTGTCCGAACGGAAAAGAAATTATATCTTTTGCCAGCAACCATGCAGCCAACCACGGAAACAGCGCAAACTCCGGCCAGCAGAACCACCTTGAAAAAAAAGGACTGGCCGCATTATCTGATTTTGACCCTCACGCTGGCGGCGGCGGCAGCAACTTTGTTCACGCCGCCCGGAACAACCAGCAATCTCGACGCGCTGCTGCTTTTACTCGCCACCGCTGGCTCCATTAGTTCACTCGCGCGCCAGTTGCCGCTGCAAAGTGTTTTGTTCGCCGCCTTCATCACCGCGCTCATCGGCGGCGCGGCGCACGGTTTGAGCGCGCGCACCGGTTTGCCCTTCGGCCCGCTATCATTTGGCGCAACCAGCGGCCCGCAACTTTTCAACACCGTGCCAATGACCGTGCTGCTGCTGTGGATCGTCGTCATCTTCAATTCGCGTGGCGTTGCGCGGCTGATGTTGCGGCCATGGCGGCGGGTAAAAAATTACGGCTTCCTGCTCATAGCTCTGACGACACTTCTGGCACTGGCGTTTGATGTCGCGCTGGAACCGTTCGCGCGGGTGAAACATCTCTGGCTCTGGCAGCCGACAAAAATTCCCGTGACGTGGTTTGGCGCGTCGCCGTTAAGTTTTATCGGCTGGACGGTTGTGTCGTTGCTGATTCTCGCCGTCATCATGCCGTATCTCATCCGCAAACAGCCGGGCAATCCGAGCGCGCCAGACTTCACGCCACTCGCATTGTGGCTGGGCGCAATCGTTTTATTTTCGGTCAGCGTGGCGCAAGCTAATCTGTGGGCAGCGGTGACGGTGAATGTCGTTATCGCCAGTGTCGCGGCCATTTTCTCGTGGCGCGGCGCAAAGTGGTGAATCAATTTTTCCGCGACACTTTTAATTT
>DATCFH010000116.1:0-28832 GCA_036509625.1 Verrucomicrobiia bacterium | reverse complement strand
TCTTCAAAGCGAATTTTTTTCTTTCTGGGCTTGGCTTATTTTCTGAAGCGTGAACTGGCGGCGGAAATTGAATTCTGAAAATTGGTCTGTCTAAAAATGCCAACGGCGTTAAATGATCTGCTCCAGGCGGCGGCAGGATTGGCTTTAACTGTCGCTTTTTGAACACTTGCAGGCGGCAAATTCCTTAATAAACTGCGATTTTCTTCGCACAGATCGAAAAATGGCCGCACAGATGGGTTTTTGCCCGCACGGACGGAAAGTTCGCTCGCACGGAACGCCAAAGTGTCCGCACAGGTCGAATTATCGTCGCACGGACGGGAAAATCGCCGCACGGAACGAATTTTGCCCGCACGGAGAGGGAAATTGCCCGCACAGGTCAATTTCGAGGGTGCGGGAAGCGATTTTTGCGCGCACGAAGGAAAGTTGGCGCGCACGGAGTCATCCATTGTCCGCACGGATGGAATTATCGCCGCACAGGCCGGCCAATGGTCGCACGAGGCGAATTTTCGTCGCCCGAACCGGCTTCACGCAATCCGGTGCTGACTTTCGGAGATATTCCGTGTTTCATTCTGGTGATGTCGGAAGCGCGCAAAGAATTATTGGTGGATCTGCTCAAGGCGACGTCGCGTTCGTTTTATCTGACGTTGCGCGTGCTGCCGGCGCGCGGGTTGACCGCAGATCGGCTTTATAATTTGTAGGAGACGACGTAAGGAGTCTCATTCTTTAATCCAGTGTTCGCGTTCAAAATTTGAAATGAGTCTCGTCACCTCGACTCCTACACCAAAATCTTTTCCCCGCTTGTTTTCTTGCCGAAAGCGTTTAATTTTCAACCATGTTGTTTCCGATCACCGCTTACATTGAAGCCGCGTTGGAATTGGCGCGTTACGACAAGCTCGACGACGGCTCGTTCGCGGGCGAAATTCCCAAGCTCAAGGGCGTGGCCGCATTTGGCCGGACGTTGCGCGAGTGCGAAGGCGAGTTGCGCTCGACGCTGGAGGATTGGATTTTGGTCGGGTTGAAGATGGGACACAAGCTGCCGGTGCTCGTCGGCATTGATTTGAACAAGGTTCAAAATGGCCGCATGGCGACCGCTTAAACGGCGCGAGTTTGTCCGCAAGCTGCGCGCGCTTGGCTTCGACGGCCCGTTCTCCGGCACGCGCCATCAGTTCATGATTCTGGGTCAGCATCGCCAGACCGTTCCCACCAATTCCGAATTCTCCGTGCCGCAAATCCGAATGCTACTCCGGCAGGTGGAATCCATTCTCGGACGCAAGCTGACTTTGGACGAATGGGATATTTTGTGACGGACGCTCTGAATCAATTGCTCAAGGCGACGTCGCGTTCGTTTTATCTGACGTTGCGCGTGCTGCCCGCCGCCGTGCGCCCGCAAATCGGCCTCGCCTACCTGCTCGCGCGCACGACGGACACGATTGCGGACACGGAAATTTTGCCGGTGGCGCAACGGCTGGAAGCGTTGCAAAAACTGCGCGAACGGATTCTCGGCCAAACTTCCGCGCCGCTGAATTTCGGCGAGCTGGCGCAAAAACAAAATTTGTCCGCCGAAAAATTGTTGCTGGAAAAAGTTGAGGACGCGCTGGCCTTGTTGCAAACACTTTCGGCGGCGGATTTGAAACTGGTTTGTGAAGTTCTCACAACCATCACGAGCGGACAGGAACTGGACTTGCGGCGGTTCGCGAACGCGTCCGCCCAAAATGTGGTGGCGCTGGAAACGGCGGCGGAACTAGATGATTACACCTATCGCGTCGCCGGTTGCGTGGGCGAGTTTTGGACGAAGATTTGCCGCGCGCATTTGTTTCCGAACGCGCGGCTGGACGAGAAACAGTTCGTCACGGACGGCATCTGTTTCGGCAAAGGTTTGCAGTTGGTAAATATTTTGCGCGACTTGCCGGCGGATTTGAAAACGGGTCGTTGTTATCTGCCGACGCAGCGGTTGGACGAGGCAAAATTATTTCCAGAGATGTTGCTCTCGCCGGCGAACGCGCAAAAATTTCTGCCGCTCTATCACGATTACTTGGACCAGGCGGAGTCGCATCTGGCGGCGGGCTGGCGTTACACGAACACGCTGCCGTTCGGGCAATTCCGCGTGCGGCTCGCCTGCGCGTGGCCGATTCTATTGGGCGTTAAGACGATTGAAAAATTGCGCGTGGCGAATGTGATCGAACTTCAGCAGCGCGTGAAAGTGTCGCGCGGCGAGGTGCGGCAGATTATTTTTCGTTCACTGGTGTGCAGTCCGTTGCCGTCGGCGTGGCGGAAATTGTATTTGCCGTCTGCAAAAGCAGTTGATTCTGGCGGCGAATTGGCGTAAGAAAGCGGCATGCAGATTTCCAAATTTCCCCTCTGGATTTGCGCGCTCGCTCTAGGCGGCGGCATGATTCTCCGCGCGCAGGACAATCCCGCCCAAGCCGCCGCGCGCGTCGCGTTGGATCAAAAGATGAAAGAACTGGATGAAAATCCGGCGGCCACTGCGCCCGCTCCGGCCGCAGTTCCGGCCGCACCGGCGGCGGCATCCGCTGCTGCGCCGGAAACGGCTCCGGCGATGGTTGCGCCCGCAGCCGCAGCGAGTGCAGCGGCAATCGAAGTAACTCCGGCTGGTGCCGCGCCCGTGGGTGCGGCTCCCGCACCGACTGCGGCTCCGACGCCTGCGGAAACATCTGTGCCAGCACCCGCGCCGACGCCGACCGACGCGACCTCCGCTGCTGGTGCGCCGGTGGTAGCCACACCTGCGCCTGCGCCAACCCAATCTGCGCCGGTTGAAACCGCACCCGCGACAACTCCGGCAGAAGTGACGCCTGCGCCCGCTGCGCCGGCTGAAGTAGCACCAGTTGTCGCCGCGCCGGTGGTTGTCGCACCCGTGGTGGTGACGCCGCCGCCCGCGCCCGCCAAGGTGAAAAGCGCGCCGGTTGTGCCGCCGGTTGCAACGCCTGTCCCGGTCGTGGCGCCCGCGTTGTCAAAAGAAGAGCGGCTGCAATTGCTGCTGGTGCGCTATAAAGTTGACCAGATTACGCCGGAGGAATACCATACGCAACGCGCCGCAATCATCGCCGAGCCATAAACAAATTAAATTATTTCACCAACCCGCCGGGAATTTTTTCCGGCGGGTTTTTTGTTTTCAAATCCTGATTTCCAAATCTTGAACTTTGCCGCGCGGCCATTAAACTCTCGCGCGATGCATGATTTTCATTTTGCCGGGGACAAATTGTTTTGCGAAAACGTGAGCGTGGAATCGCTCGCCAAAAAATTTGGCACGCCGCTTTACGTCTATTCGCAGCACACACTCGAAGACCATTTTCAGAAGCTCGATGCCGCGCTTGCGCCGCTCGACCATTTGGTTTGTTTCGCGATGAAGGCGAACTCAAATCTTTCCGTCATGCGCGTCCTCGCGAATCGCGGCAGCGGTTTTGACGTGGTGAGCGCGGGCGAATTGCAGCGCGTCATCGCGGCGGGCGGCGACCCGCAGAAATGCGTTTTCGCCGGCGTGGCAAAGTCGGAAAGTGAAATTGAATTCGCGCTGCGGAAAGGGATTTATTCTTTCAATTGCGAAAGCGAACCGGAAATTTTACGCATCAACAAAGTCGCCGCGCGTCTGAAAAAACGCGCGCCCATTGCCGTTCGCATCAATCCAAACGTCTCGGCCAAGACGCATTCCAAAATTACGACCGGCACTTACGAGAATAAGTTCGGCATCCAATTTGAACACGTCGAGGCGATTTACGCGCGCGCAAGCAAACTCAAAAACATCTGGCTGCGCGGCGTGCAGATGCACATCGGCTCGCAACTGACTTCGGTCACGCCTTACGAACTCGCGGTGAAAAAAGTTTTGCCGCTCGTGAGAAAACTCGCGGCGAAATACAACCTGGAATTTTTCAGTCCGGGCGGCGGCTTGGGAATTATTTACAATCCCGCGCTCGCGAGCGGCGCGGCAAGCTGGTGGAAATCTCCGGCTGCGAAAGGCATTTTGACACCGGCGAGCTACGCGGAAAAGTTATTGCCGTTGTTGAAACCGTTGGGCTTAAAAATCTTGATTGAGCCGGGCCGTTTTATCGTTGGCAACGCGGGCGCGCTCGTGACGAAGGTGGAATATGTAAAACGCACGGGCAAAAAGAATTTTGTCATCGTGGACGCGGCGATGAACGATTTGATCCGCCCGGCTTTTTACGATTCGTTTCACGAAATTGTGCCGCTCACGAAAAAAGGCGGCACAACGGTTTCATCCGATGTCGTCGGCGGTATCTGTGAATCGGGCGATTATTTTTGCAAGGATCGTCCGCTCGCAAAAGTTGGCGAGGGCGATTTTCTCGCGCTGTTGAGCGCGGGTGCGTATGGTTTTGTGATGGCGAGCAATTACAACACGCGTCCGCTGGCGGTGGAAGTTTTGGTGAGCGGCAAAAAATCCGCCGCCGCGCGCGAACGCCAGCCGGTAAAAGAAATTTGGGCGGGCGAAAAAGTTGTGGCATGGTTAAAATGAATTTGTGAGCGAGGAAAATTCCATAGCGGCCTACTGGTCGGACGGCATGGACGAAACTGGTCTGGCCGACTGGGCGCGGCGGCTGCGCGCGCGGTTGCCGGCAAAAGAAATTTCGCTTGGCCTCGTGTTCATGTCGCCGAAATTTTTCCCGCACGCGGTGCAGGTTTTGGAAATTCTCCGGCTGCATGCGCAGATTCCGTTGCTGGCCGGCTGTTCCGGCGGCGGCCTCGTCGCGAATGCCGAGGAACTCGAAAGCGCGGGCGGACTGGTGCTCGCACTTTACTCACTACCGGGCGCGAAACTTAAAGCCGTTCGTTTCACGCAGGATCAAGTGATGTCGGCGGATGACGAAAAATTTTGGGCGGCGGAAACCGGTGTTGCGAAAGACGATGTCAACGGATGGCTTGCATTCATTGATCCATTTCATCTCGACGGGGAAAAATGGCTGCGTTCGTGGAATGAAAATTATTCCACCATTCCGGTTTATGGCGGCATGGCCAGTGGAAATTTTCCTGAACCGCTCACGCAGCTTTATCTCGACGGCGAAGTTTTTGAGGACGGCGGCGTGGCGCTCGCAATCGGCGGCGACGTGGCGTTGACCGGCGTGATTTCGCAGGGTTGCACACCCATTGGCGAGGCGTGGACGCTGACGCGCGTGCAACAAAATTTTATCCAGCACATCGGCAATCGCCCGGCTTACGCGGTGCTCGCCGAAACGGTGCAGCAACTTTCGGCGGAGGATCAGCGCAAGGTGCAGGGCAATCTGCACATCGGCCTCGTCGTAAATGAATACCTGGAAAATTTTCAGCGCGGCGATTTTCTCGTGCGAAACTTAATCGGCGGCGATCCGAATTCCGGCGTGCTGCAAGTCGGCGCGCTGCCGCGCATGGGGCAGACGATTCAGTTTCAGCGCCGCGATGCCGCCGCCGCGTCCGAAGATTTGAACGAACTGCTCACGCGCGCGCGGAAAAATCTGGCGGGCGTGGAAATTTACGGCGGCTGTTTGTTTTGTTGCAACGGTCGCGGGAAAAATCTTTTTGGTCGCACGAGCCACGACGCCAAATTGTTGCAGGCGCATTTTGGTCCGACGGGAATCGCCGGGTTTTTCTGTAACGGCGAAATCGGCCCCGTCGGCGAGAAGAATTTTCTGCACGGTTTTACGGCCTCCATCGCGCTGTTTGTGAAAAAGTAAGCGCAATTCGCCATTGCATTTACGCGGCCAACGGCCATCCTCAACCCTAAAATTTGTGCCTGACGAAAATTCCAATTTGAAATCGCCCGCGCCTGCGCGCGGTCCCGGCGGCAATCGCCGTCGTGGTCGTCGCGGTGGCCGTGGTCGCACTCCGCGTCCCGTGATTGCCAAGGCGGGTGCGCCCGGCTCCGAAGAAATTTCACCTGCGCCGGAAACGCTTGAACCCAAAATGCCGGCGAGTGAAGCTGCTGAACACGCCGAACACCACGAGGGCGACACTTCCGGTGATTTTCGCGAGCCGCACGCGGAAGCGCCCGCCGACTTTGCCTCCCACGAAACTGATTCGCCGGAAGCGCCGGAGACGGAACCGGTCGCAGAAATTCCGCGCGCACCGGAAGCCAGACCGCAACGTGAATTTCAGCGTGAACCGCAACGTGATCGTCGCCCTGAACGCCGTCCGGAACCGCCGCGTCCGAAGCCGTGGGTCAAGCCCGCCGATTTTCGTTCGGCTGAAACGTCCGCCGTCAGTCAGGCCGTCGCGCACGCCACGGAAATTGCCGAATCACTGAAACAGATGATTGATCAGCTCGACGAGGTTTTAGAACTCGTCGAAGTTGCCGAACGCCAGAAACTCGCCGATGAGCGCGAGATTGACGAACTTCGCCGCGCGCTCCGGCGCATCCAGCCGCCGCGCCGCGAGCAACAGCCATCTTTGCCGTCACGCGAACCACGTCGAGACGAGCCGCGTCGCAATGAACCGCGCCGTGATTATCGCGATCAAAATCAGCGGCGCGATGAACCGCAACGTCCGCCGCCTGAACCGCGCGAGCCTGCCGCCGAAACTGCCGAACCGCCAGCAGCCAGCGAGGGCGGCGAACAGCCGCACACGGATTGATTTTTTTTCCGCGCCATGACCCTCGCGGAAAAACAACGGCAACTGACTGCGGAGCTGGCCGCGTTAAAAAACGGCCAAGACCGGCTGGCCTTTCTCGTTGAAAAAGCCAAGGTGCGTCCGCCACTCGCGCCGGAATTTCGCGTGGAAGAAAATTTGATTCCCGGCTGTCTCGCAAAATTGTGGTTCGTTCCGCAATTCCGCAATAAAAAATGTTTCTTTAATTGCGATTCGGACTCACTCGTCGTCAAAGCCGTCGCCGGTTTGCTTTGTGATTTTTATAGCGGCCACGCGCCGGCGGAAATTCTCGCGCACGACCCAAAATTTCTCGCGCCGCTCGGCATCACGCAGCACCTCACGCCCAACCGCCGCAACGCACTTTCAAAAATCTGGGAGCGCATCAGCCAGTTCGCTGAAGTTCATGCTGCTGGTGGGGCGAGCGTCCCCGCGAGCCGCGCTGATTTTTCACCGTGAAATTTTACGACGCACACAATCATTTGCAGGACAATCGTTTTGGCGGACGGCAAAAAGAATTGCTCGCCGCGTGTGAAAAATTTGGGGTTGTGCGTATGGTTGTCAACGGCACTTGCGAATCCGACTGGCCGCAAGTTCTCGCGCTCGCGCGGGAAAATAAAATCGTGCTGCCGAGCTTTGGCTATCATCCGTGGTATTTGTCTGAACGCACGCCAGACTGGCAGAAAAATCTGGAGAAGTTTCTCGACGAAACCCCCGGCGTCGTCGGCGAAATCGGCCTCGACCGATGGAAGCCGGATTTGAGTTACGATGGACAGGAAGAAGTTTTTTTGGCGCAATTCCGAATCGCCGCCGCACGCAATTTGCCCGTCAGCATTCACTGTTTGCAGGCTTGGGGACGGTTGCTGGAACTGCTCCAAGGTAATCCACGTCCGCAACGTGGTTTTGTGCTACACAGTTTTGGCGGCGCAGCGGAAATGATTCCGGCGTTCGCAAAGCTCGGCGCGTATTTCAGTTTTCCCGGTTATTTTTTGCACGAACGCAAACTGAAGCAATGCAAAATTTTCAAACAAGTTCCCAGCGACCGTTTGCTGGTCGAAACCGATGCGCCGGACCAGCTTTTGCCGGAAGGAAAAAATCTATTTTCGCTGGTCGATAAAATTGGCAAGCCGTTGAACCATCCGGCGAATTTGCCGACGGTATATTTTGGTCTGGCCGAGTTTTTGGGTGAGAAGCCGAAATCGCTGACCGCGCGCGTCGGGGAGAATTTTCTGCGCGTCTTTGGACGATTTTAACGCCGACCTGACGTTTGTGAGTTGCGTATTTCCTTAACTTCATTTAGAAAATAGGTTTTACGTCATGCAAACTATCCAGCGCCTGCTGTTGCCGTTGTTCGTCGGCGGATTGTTCACCACGCTGAACGCTGCGTCCGCCGCGAAGACCGCCGTTCACAAAGATGCCGCTGGCGTCTCGCTGGCGGTGGCGGGCGGCACGTTGAAATTGCGGGTGTTTTCGCCGCGCGTCATCGAGGTGGTTTTTGCGCCGGGCGACATTTCGCCGACGAACAAAAGTCTTGCCGTCATCAATCCCCCGCAACGCACCAAATGGAAACTGGCCGAGACGGGCAATGACATTTTCCTTCGCACGGCGGAACTCACCGTTCATGTCAATCGGGCGGACGGCGCGGTGACGTTTGCCGACGCGGCAGGCAAGACCATGCTCGCGGAAAAGGTCGGCGGCCGGTCGTTTGCGCCGACGCGCGTCGGGAACATTGACACGTTGCGCAGCGAACAGGCGTTTGAGTTGACGCCGGACGAAGCGGTTTATGGCTTGGGCCAGCATCAACAAGGACAAATGAACTATCGCGGCGGGCATGTCCACTTGCAGCAGAGGAACACGGAGGTGGCGGTGCCGATGTTGGTCTCGTCGCGCGGTTATGGTGTCCTTTGGGACAATCCGGCAGTGACGGATGTCAATTTTGTAAAAACCAATCAAACGATGATTTGGAATTCTGAGAGTGCGGACGCGATTGATTATTATTTTATTTACGGTCCGGAACTGGATCAGGTTATCGCCGGTTATCGTAATTTGACCGGAGCCGCGCCGATGTTTGGTAAATGGGCGTGGGGATTCTGGCAATGCAAAGAGCGTTATAAATCGCAACAAGAACTGCTGGATGTGGCGGCCCACTA
This sequence comes from Verrucomicrobiia bacterium, assembly GCA_036509625.1. Lineage (GTDB taxonomy): Bacteria > Verrucomicrobiota > Verrucomicrobiia > Limisphaerales > UBA11358 > UBA11358. The sequence goes on along the minus strand of DATCFH010000116.1, from coordinate 20,097 downwards.
CCGTCAATTGCACATTCCGTTCGATGGCATTATTCAGGACTGGCAATACTGGTCGCCAAATCCTTGGGGCTCCCACCAGTTCGATACCAATCGTTATCCTGATCCGGCGGGCATGATGCATGACCTGCACACCAACCACGTTCACGCGCTCATTTCCGTCTGGGCAAAATTTGACGTGGACAGCCCAAACGCGGACGAATTGCGAAAGGCCGGCGGCTTCTATCCGCAAGTTATTCCGTATGCCTTTCCGGCCGGCAAAGGTCAGTGGTATGATGCGTTTAACCCGGTTGCACGCAAAATTTACTGGCAACAAATTTCCCGCGAACTTTTCGCCGCCGGACTGGACGGTTGGTGGCTGGACGCCAGTGAACCGGAATTGAGCGGCAAATGGGGCGAGTTTCGCAATTTCACAACTGCCGCCGGGCCGGGCGCAAAAGTCTTCAATGCCTATCCGCTGATGCACACGGCGGCCATTTACGAAGGCCAGCGGGCCGAAAATTCAGACAAGCGTGTCTTCACCCTGACGCGTTCGGCTTATACCGGACAACAACGCAATGCCGCTGTGACCTGGAGCGGCGACATTCGCGGAAGTTGGCCCGTATTCAAAAAACAAATTCCCGCAGGCCTCAATTTTGTCGCCTCCGGCATTCCTTATTGGAACACGGACACCGGCGGTTTCTTTGGCAGCAATCCCGACGACCCGAAATACTGCGAGCTGTTCACGCGCTGGTTTCAGTTCAGCACCTTCTGTCCGATGTTCCGCGTGCATGGCACGGATAAACCGAAGGAAATGTGGCGGTTTGATGATGCCACGCAGAAAATTCTCATCCAATACGACCAGCTACGTTACCATTTGTTGCCTTATATTTATTCGGTTTCCTGGATGGTGACGCACGACGGCTACACGATGATGCGTCCGCTGGTGATGGATTTTCGTCACGACGCAAAGGTCTTCGACATCGCGGATCAATATACGTTTGGCCCGGCGCTAATGGCGTGTCCAGTGACCAGTGCAGGCGCAACGAATCGAAATGTTTACCTGCCGGCTGGTGCGGATTGGTTTGATTTTTGGACTGGCCTAAAACTTTCTGGCGGACAAACCGTCAGCGCGGCGTCGCCGATTCAAACGCTGCCGCTATTTGTTCGCGCCGGATCCATCATCCCTTACGGTCCGCAGATTGAATACGCCATGGAAAAATCGGACCCGCTCGAACTGCGCGTCTATCGCGGTGCGAACGGCAGCTTCACGCTCTACGAGGACGAAGGCGATAATTACAACTACGAAAAAGGCGCTTACACCACGATTTCTTTCACCTGGAACGAAGCGCAACAAATGCTGACCATCGGCCAGCGCGAAGGGGGATTTCCCGGTATGCTGAAGGAACACACCTTCCGCATTGTGTTTGTTTCACCCGATCACGGCGCGGGCGTGGCGACGGAAGAAAAACCGGATCAAATCATCCGCTACACTGGAAAAGCAGTGAGTGTTCCCGCCCGGAAATAAATTTTAACCATCAGGCTTCGGCGATTTTTCGCACGATAAATCCCGCCGCCGCGAAACCAAACGCGCCCGTGACAAAAGTCGCCGAGCCGAGGCCGCCGTTGCAGTTCAGGCGCGTGCCGTCCTCGGCGGCTGAACGCATTTCGCAAACTGAACCGTCCGCTTGAGGATAAACGGTGCGCTCCACGGAATAGACGCACGGCACATTCATCACCGAATGTCCGGCAGGAAAATCATGTGCTTGCCGCAGTTTGCGCCGCACTTCCGCCAGCAGTTTGTCGTGGCTTGCTTGCGACAAATCACCGAGGCGCACCGAAGTCAACTCGCGTCGTCCGCCCGCGCCGCCGCAAGCGATGACCGGCAGTTTGTTTTTACAGCAAAGGACAATCAACAAAACTTTGTTCGTCATGTCGTCAATTGCGTCGAGCATGAAATCATATTTCGGCGCGAGTAATTCTTCTGCCGTTTGTTCGTTAAAAAATTTCTGTTCCGCCGTCACGCGGCAGTCAGGATTGATGGCGCGAATGCGTTCGGCCATGACTTCCACTTTGGATCGCCCGACCGTTTCCGTGAGCGCGTGCGACTGGCGGTTGATGTTGGTCACGCAAACTTCATCCAAGTCCACCAGCGTGATTGCGCCGACGCCGGAGCGGGCGAGTGCTTCCGCCGCCCAAGTGCCAACGCCGCCAATGCCGACGACACAAACGTGCGCCGCGCGCAATTTTTCCAATCCGCTTTGGCCGTAAAGCCGCGCAATACCGCCGAACCGTGTTTCAAAATCACTCATGCGAATTTAATTTAATTGCTGCCGCAAAGTTTCAACTTCATTCGTCGGCGGCTGACACGCATTGCCGGCGCAGATAAACGCCATTGCTTCATTTTTTGCGGCCAAAGTTTTGGCGAACGGTTCAACCGCGCCGGTGTTGCCGAGAACAATTTTATTTGGCTGATAAACCGAATGCGCGGCGCGGAGCAGTTTTTGAAACTCGGTGGAATTATTTTTCCCCGCGATGACGATGCGGCGTGGTTCATCCAGCCAGAAATCCACCGCGTGCAACATGAAGGCGAGCGCGGCGGGCTGCGTTTGCAGACGATGAGCGAACAATTGCAAAGTGGCTTCCGCCGCCTGCTTGAAATTTTCGCGGCCAGTAATCGCCGCAAGTTTTAGCAGCGCGAGCGTGGCGACGGAATTGCCGCTCGGCTCCGCGCCGTCGTAATCATCCTTCACGCGCAAAATCAAATCGCTTGTGCCGGCGGGACTTTGCCAGAAACCGCCGTTCGCCGCGTCGTAAAAGTTTGCGATCATTGCTTCGGCAAGTTCGATGGAAAAATCCAAATACTTCGGTTTGAGCGTTGCTTCGTAAAGTTCAATGACGCCGGAAAGTTGGAACGCGTAACCTTCGAGCAGTTGCACGTTGTCGCGCTCGCCATCGCGCCAACGGTGAAAAAGAGTTTTGGATTTTTCATCCCACAGATTCTCGCGGATAAACTGCAAATTTTTCTCCGCCGCCGCGCGGTATTTTTCAGCGCCCAAAACGGCAGACGCGCGCGCGAACGCGCCAAGCATCAGGCCGTTCCATGACGCGAGAATTTTGTCGTCCAGATGCGGACGGATGCGTTTTGCGCGCACGGCGGACATTTTGTTTTTTGCGGATGCGAGCAGTTCCAAATCGGTAGGGCTGACCTGCGGGTCAGCCCGGACGCGCGGTTCAACAATGCTCAAAACATTTTGTCCGGCCAGCGGCGTCGGATGGCTGTGGTCAACGAAGTTTCCTTGCGCCGTGATGCCAAAATATTTTGCCGCAACATTGAATTCTTCTACCGTTAAAAGTTTGGAAAGTTCATCCTTCGTCCAGCAATAGAATTTTCCTTCGTGACCTTCGCTGTCGGCGTCCTCGGCGGAAAAAAAACCGCCGCCGGAATGCGTCATGTCACGCAAAACATAATCCAAAATGTCGCGCGCCGTGTCCGCGTGGCGCGCGTCGCCGCTGACCAAAAACGCATCGAGATAAAGCTGCGCGAGCTGCGCGTTGTCGTAGAGCATTTTTTCAAAATGCGGCACGAGCCATTCCGCATCCACGGCGTAGCGCGCAAAACCGCCGCCAAGTTGATCATGAATCCCGCCAGCATTCATGCGGTCGCAAGTGTGCAAGACCATTCCCACAGCTTCATCGTCACCAAACCTTTTGGCTGCGCGAAAAATTAAAGATGGGATGCTCGGCTGCGGAAATTTCGGTGCGCCGCCGAAGCCGCCATTCGTCGCGTCGAACGATTCCTTGAACATTTCTGCCGCACGTTTGAGTAATTCCGGCGTGAGCGGAAAATCAGTTTTTGCGTCGCGCGCCGTGATGAGTTCGAGGCGCGCGTGCAATTCATCGGCGGACGCGACAACTTCCAGTTTTCGTTCGCGCCAGAGACCAGCAATCTGTTCCAGCAGTTGCAAAAAACTCGGTCGGCCATGGCGCGCGTCCGGCGGAAAATAAGTGCCGCCAAAAAATGGTTTCAAGTCCGGCGTCAGAAATACACTCGTCGGCCAGCCGCCGCTGCCGGTCGTGGATTGCACGAAAGTCATGTAAATTTTGTCCACGTCCGGTCGTTCCTCGCGGTCCACTTTGATGCTGACGAAATGTTCGTTGAGAAATTTTCCGACACTTTCCTGCTCGAACGATTCGCGTTCCATCACATGACACCAATGGCAGGTCGAGTAGCCGATGCTCAAAAAAATCGGTTTGTTCTCCGTGCGCGCCTTCGCAAACGCCGCGTCATTCCACGCGAACCAGTCCACGGGATTGTGCGCGTGCTGCAAAAGATACGGCGATTTTTCGAGTGCGAGACGGTTCGTGTGTTGGACAGACATCGTCAAGAATTTGCCGCAAAACATTCGCCGCCGCGAACAATTTTGCGTCGTCACCTGCGGATCGTTGCGATAATCTGAAATCATGTTGTCGCAAAAGCCGTGGCGGGCCGAAGCCGTGATCCAACTGATCGCGGGCGTGTTCGTCTGCCTTGGCGCCGGTGTGGTAACGGCGGGATTATTGCGGTCGGCGGGTGTGCCAGCGTTCAAATCGCCGGACAGCCCGGCGAACATTTTGCTGGCGACGTTGAGTTTTCAGGGCGTGACGTGGCTGCTGATTTTCAATTTTCTCAAGCAGCACAAAGTCAATTGGCGCGACGCGTTTGGCCTTCGCAATACGAATTTGGACAAGTCTGTGCTGCTGGCCGTCGTCGTGCTGGCATTGGTATTGCCGATAGTTTTGCAACTGGAACAATACTCCGTGCAGGTGTTGCAAAAAATCGGCTGGCCGCTCGAAGACGAACGCGCCGTCGCGCTCATCGTCAATGCGAAGTCCGCGTGGCTGCAAATTTACCTCGCCTTTTTTGCAATTGTGCTCGCGCCGGTCGCGGAAGAATTCATGTTTCGCGGCGTGCTGTTTCCGTTTGTGAAACAACTCGGTTTTCCAAAACTTGCGTGGTTTGGCGTGAGCTTTTTATTTGCACTCATCCACGTCAACGCGCCGACGCTCGTGCCGCTGTTTGTCTTCGCGGTGGTGCTGACGTGGCTTTACCAAAAAACCGATTGCCTGCTCGCGCCCATCGCGGCGCACAGTTTGTTCAACACGGCAAATCTGGTCATCCTCTACACGCAACAACGATGAACGAATTTGAACTCATTGCGCATTTGACGAAAGCGCTTCCGACCAATGAAAACGTGGTTATTGGCGCGGGCGACGACTGCGCTGTGCTGGATTTTGGCGCGCCGGAAAAATTGATTCTGTTCAAGACCGACGCGGTCGTGGAAGGCATTCATTTCACGCGCGAAACGCCGCCGGAAAAAATCGGGCGCAAAGCTTTGGCACGCTGCTTGAGCGACATCGCGGCGATGGCCGGAACGCCGACCGCTGCGCTGGTGACGATTGCGCTGCCAAAAGATTTTGACGCGGAATTTGTGGCGAAAATTTACGACGGACTGAATTCATTGGCGGAACAATTCGGAGTCGCCGTTGTCGGCGGCGAGACGACGACAAATCCTGAACGCATTTTAATTTCTATTTCGCTGATTGGAATCGTGCCGCGCGGAAAACAGATTTTGCGGAGCGGCGCAAAAGTGGGCGACGCCATTTTTGTGACGGGCGAACTCGGCGGTTCGCTCGCGGAAAAACATTTGAGCTTCGAGCCGCGCTTGGCCGAAGCGCGTTGGCTGGCAGAACATTTTCATCTGCACGCGCTGATGGATTTGAGCGACGGCCTCGGCGGCGATTTGCGCCACATCTTGAACGCCAGCAAAGTTGGCGCGGTGATTTTGAAATCATCCGTGCCAATTTCGCGTGCGGCAAAACAGCGCGCAAAAGAAAGCTCCGCCGCGAAACCGGCGTTCGTGGCGGCACTGACGGACGGCGAGGATTTTGAACTGTTGTTCACCATCGCCAGCAAAGACGCGGTAAAATTGCTGGATGGCTGGCAGAAAAAATTTCAAAAACTGAAATTGAGCTGCATCGGAAAAATCGTCGCGGGTGAAGGCATTTCGATCCGTGACAAAATCGGCTCGCACACATTTGACGCCAATGGCTACGTTCATTTCGCATAGTCCGCCGGACACGGAAGCGCTCGGCGAACGCTTTGGCCGCGCGGCAAAGCGTGGACAAATTATCGCGTTGAGCGGCGATTTGGGCGCGGGCAAAACGCAGTTCGTGCGCGGGCTGGCGCGCGGGCTGGGAATCCCGGCGCGCGTGCATTCACCGACTTTTACTTTGGTGAATGAATACGTTGGCGGACGGCTGAAGCTTTTTCATCTCGACTTGTATCGGCTGGAAACACCCGCGCAGATTGTGTCGGCGGGTATTGAAGAATTTCTTCAGCCGGACGGCGTGAGCGTGATTGAATGGGCGGAGCGAATTGCGAATTGCGAATTGCGAATTGCGAATTTGAAAAACATAAGGATTGAAATTGTGAGCGAGACGGAACGAAAAATTATTTATGACGATTCTGGCGTTTGAATTTTCTTCGGCGCGGCGGAGTGTGGCGCTGGCGCGCGACGGAATTGTTTTGGCCGAGGCGGCGGAAACGGGCGGCTACCGCGTGACGAATGCGTTTGGTCTGACGGAAAAAGTTTTGGTGGACGCAAAAATTTCGCGGGAAGAAGTGGAGGTGATTGCAATCGGAATCGGGCCGGGCAGTTACACGGGCATCCGCGCGGCGATTGCGATTGCACAGGGCTGGCAACTGGCGCGTGAAATCAAATTGCTCGGCATTAGCAGCGCGGAAGTGCTGGCGGCGCAGGCGCAGGCGGAGAAATTATTTGGTCACGTGAGCGTAATAGTTGACGCGCAGCGCGGGGAATTTTATCTGGCAACATGGGAAATTTCGGCTGACGCGCGCAAAGAAATTTCGCCGTTGAAAATCGTGTCGGCAGCGGAAATTGAAGCCCTGAAACTGGCGGGAGAAATTTGCGTCGGTCCAGAAATGGAACGGATTTTATTTCCCAACGCAGCCATGTTGGCGCAATTGGCGTCAGCGCGGACGGATTTTGTGACGGGCGAAAAACTGGAGCCGATTTATCTGCGCGAAACCACGTTCGTCAAGGCCGCGCCGTTGACGCGGAGTTATTAAAATTGCTGGCGCGCCGGTTTATTTTTGTGCCGCAGCCGACGCGCGCTGCTGTAATTCCCGTTCGAGAAAAGTGTCTTCCGGCGCGGTTTGCCAAGCCGTGAACCAAAGGTCGCCGAGCAGTTGTCCGCTCTTTACCAGTTGCGCGTCCAGAAACGCGCGACCCTCCGCGCCGCCGCCGTTCTTGACGGATAACTTGCCCGTCTTGTCGAGCTGGTAAAGCGGCTCGACCAGTTGGTTGGCCGCGACGATAAAATCCACCGACGTATGAAAAATTCCATTCGGATCGTCCGCCGCCGCGATTTTTTCCGCCGGATGAATTTGCGCGGATAATTTTTTTGCGTCAATGCCGCCAGTCTTACGAAAAAAACCGCCGTCAATCCACGCGTGAAAACCAAACGACGTGGTGTAATGGTTTGGGTTAGCGCCAATCCAGCCGTGATGATGCATCGTCGTGTGCAGCGGCTGGCTCGCGTCGCCGACGAAATGCCCCATCACGCCCATCACATAAACGATGTCCTGCTTGGCGTTTTCAATTTCCACCGGCGTGCCGCCAAATTTTTCCAGCGCCGCCAGCGTGGCAAAATCGGATTGCAATTTTTCATAATTCTCCGTGATCGCCCACGGCAGAAAACCGCTTAACTCGCGCGCGTGGTCGGCGTCCTTCGCCGGGTCAATCACCGGAAATTTTTCCGGGTGCGCCGTGCGGGCGCGCACGATGTCCGCCACAAAATCATAACGCAGCGGCGGCAACGTTGCCGGCGTCAGGTCGTAAAGTTTGATGTCCTCCAGATCAAAATAATGATCCGGCGCGCTCGCGTGGCCGAGCGCGAGACCCGTGCCGTTTTTCAAACTCGTTTCGTTACGCCAACGGTCCGCCTCGCCCGCGAGAAACTCGATGCGGGCACGCGTCGCCGGCGTCAGCGCAAATGCGGGAAAGTTTTTCGGCAGCGAGTCCAAGGCGAGTTCGTTGACCGCGTGATGACCTTCATAATCCCACGCGGCGGCGTTGAAAACGACTGCGCCAAACAGAACGGCTGCGGCAAATATTTTCCGGTTCATAAAATCAAATTTGAGCGTAACGGAACACGCGGCGGTTTCAAAACTGTTTTGCGCCGCAACAAAATCCGTGTCCATCCGTGCCCATCCGTGGTTTAATTCCGCCGTGAAAATCATCACCGACGAACGCTGCACCGGTTATGCGCGCGCCGGTCATCCGGAAAATCCCCGGCGCGTCGCCGCCGCCATCGCGCGCCTGCAAAGCCAGACGGAACTGACCTTTGACTGGGTTACACCGAGCGAAAATATTTCGACTGAAATTATTCTGCGCGCCCACGCGCCCGAAGTGCTCGCGCGCTTGAAAATCCCCGAAGACTTTGACGCCGACACGCCGTTCTTTGATGGCATTTCCGATTACGCATTTAAGTCCGCCACTGCCGCGCTGAATGCGATGAAAATTGCGCGCCAAGGCGAAAATGTTTTCAGCCTTATGCGCCCGCCCGGCCATCACGCCACCCGCGAAAAATCAATGGGTTTTTGCTATTTGAACAACATCGCCATCGCCGCGCTTGAAGCGGTCGCGACAGGAACAAAGCGCGTCGCCGTTTTTGATTTTGATGTCCATCACGGCAATGGCACGGAAGACATTTTGCTGAATCGCAAAAACATCGCGTTTTTTTCCGTCCATCAATTCCCCGCGTATCCCGGCAGCGGCGAAAAAAATGTCGGCCAGAACTGTTTTAATTATCCCGTCGCGCCGTCTGCGCCGCGCGAAACTTACTGCGCCACGCTCGTCCGCGCGCTCGACGATTTGAAAAATTTCGCGCCCAATCTCATCGCCGTTTCCGCCGGTTTCGACGCTTACGCGCGCGACCCGCTCGCCGACGGCACGCTGCTCGCGGAAGATTTTCATTGGCTTGGCAAAGAATTGCGTGCGTTAAAAACGCCATTTTTTAGTTTGCTCGAAGGCGGTTATAGCAAAGACTTGCCGGAACTGATTTTTGCATATCTCAAGGGCGTTGAAGGAAAATAAAGTTGCATGACCGTTCTCGAAGCGATTCAGAAAAGCACCGAGTTTCTCGCGAAGAAAAGCGTCGAATCGCCACGCCTGCAAACGGAATTGCTCCTCGCACATCTGCTCAAAATGCCGCGCATGAAACTTTATCTGAATTTCGACCGCGTGCTTTTGCCAGCGGAAATTGATTCGTTGCGCGAACTTATCAAACGTCGCGGCCAACGCGAACCGCTCCAACACATTGTCGGTTCAACTTCATTTTGCGGTTACGAAATCGCCGTCAGCCGCGCTGCTTTAATTCCGCGCCCAGAAACGGAATTGCTCGCCGAACTCGGCTGGAAATTTCTTTCAACCTTCAACCTTCAACCTTCAACCGCTCTCGATTTCGGAACGGGAACGGGTTGCATCGCCATTGCGCTCGCAGCGAAATGTCCGAACGCCAAAATCACCGCGCTCGATGTTTCCCCCGAGGCGCTGGCTTTGGCGAAGCAAAACGCCGAGCAAAATCAGGTCGCCGAGCAGATTGCGTTTTTGCACGGCGACGGTTTTGCCGCGCTGACAGGTGGAATGCAATTTGATTTGCTCATCAGCAATCCGCCTTACATCGCCTCTGCCGAGATTGAAACGCTCGATCCTGAAGTCCGCGATTTTGATCCGCGCCTGGCATTGGACGGCGGCGCGGACGGACTGGATTTTTATCGAATACTCGCGGCGGAGGCCAAAACATTCCTTAAACCTGACGGGAAAATCATGTTGGAATTCGGCGACGGTCAGGCGGATGACATGGAAAAAATCTTTGAAGGCGAAAAGTGGATTGTCGAAGCCGTGCAGGAAGACTACAGTCAGCGCGCCCGAATTTTAACCGCAAAAATCTAAACAAGCATTTTCGACCACGGATGAACACAGATAAACACGGATTCAGTTCAAAAAGATTTTTTGTCCCTGCCTTTCATCTGTGTCCATCGGTGTTTATCCGTGGTTAATTTTAATTCTTATGGAAAGTTTTTTAATCAAAGGCGGCGTGCCGTTGCACGGCGAAGTCACCATCAGCGGCAGCAAAAATGCCGCGCTACCAATTCTTGCCGCGACGCTGCTCACGGACGAGCCGTGTGTCATCCGTCGCGTGCCGGATTTGAGTGACACGCGTTTCATGGTGCAAATTTTGCAATCGCTCGGCGCGACGGTGAAGTTTGAAAACGGCACGGTCACCGTTCACGCCAAAAAAATTCGCGGCTACGCGGATTACGAACTTGTCCGCAAAATGCGCGGCTCGATTTGCATCGCCGGCCCGCTGCTGGCGCGGTTGCAGAAGGCGCGGATTTCTTTGCCCGGCGGTTGCATCATCGGCGCGCGGCCAATTAATTTGCACCTGAAAGGCTTTGGCTCGCTCGGCGTGAAAACCAAAATTGAAGGTGGCTACATTGACGCGACGGTGAAGAAACTCATTGGTAACACAATGTTTCTTGGTGGTCGCGCCGGTCCGACCGTTTTGGGAACGGCGAATGTGATGATGGCCGCGACGCTCGCGGACGGCGTGACGGTGATCGAAAGCGCAGCGTGCGAACCGGAGGTGGTTGACCTCGCAAATTTCTTGAATGCGATGGGTGCGCAGATTTCCGGCGCGGGCAGTCCGACGATTACCATTACGGGTGTAAAAAAACTTCACGGCGCGGAGCATGAGGTGATTCCTGATCGCATTGAGGCGGCGACGTTTTTGATTGCCGCCGGCGCAACGAATGGCGAAGTGACTTTGCGCGGCGTGCGCGCCGACCATTTGCGCGCGGTGATTGATAAGTTGAACGAAGCGGGTGTTTCCGTTGACCGCAGCGGCGCGAATCTGATTGCGCGCCGGAATGGAAAACTGAAGGCGACGGACATCACGACGTTGCCGTATTCCGGTTTTCCGACGGACGTGCAGGCGCAGATGATGTCGCTGCTCGTGCTGGCGCCGGGCATCAGCATCATCACGGAGCGGATTTTTGAATCGCGCTTCATGCACGTCAGCGAGCTGGCGCGGCTCGGCGCGGACATCGAGATTGAAGGGCCGAGCGCGATTGTGAAAGGCGGCAAACCGTTGAGCGGTGCGCCGGTGATGGCGAGCGATCTGCGCGCGAGCGCGGCGCTGGTCATTGCAGGACTCGCGGCAAAAGGCTCGACGCAAGTGAATCGCATTTATCATCTGGATCGCGGCTACGAGCAGATGGACGCGAAGCTGCGGAAACTCGGCGCGCGGATTCAGCGCGTGGAGGAGAAATAAATTTTACAGACTGCAAAATAATTGGTGCTGATTCCTTTGCACCACGTTTAGTGAGCTAGAACCATGAGCGAAGAAAACATTTATGATTGGTTGGCGCGGGTAAAGCCGCAGATGACGCATGAAGTCGTGCAAAAAGTTTCCAAGGCCAAGCTTGCAGAACTGCACAATGCAGGAATCAAAATGGTGGGCGTATTGGCCAGTCCTAATTCCGGTGAATTTTGTGAAGCGTGCGCGGCCATTGCTTATACCCGCGAGGAAGATGGTGTGAAAATAGAAATCGAATTTGCACAACCTCTGCCTTTGCCCGGCTGTGACAGGAAACTTTGCATGTGCGAATACATCGCGGTTGAATAATGTCGCAGCTGAAGGGGTCAGTCTTGTTCTTAAAACTTTTTGACACGATCGGGAGCAGCCTTTAGCTTTCCGGCATGAAGGTTTTGCTCACGCCGCATCAGGAAAAATTCGTCGGCCAGAAAATGAAGGGCGGCGGCTACCTGTCGCAAGACGAGGTCATCCGCGAGGCGTTGCGCGTGTATGAACTCGTCGAGCAGGAGGACAACGACCCGCAATTGGAATCGGCGTTGCGCCACGCGCTCCGCAGTCCGTTGAAAAAATTCAAGCCCGGCCATTTCGCAGCCCTTGCCGCTTGAACAAGATTGAAATCTTCGTCCGTCACGACGCCGAACTGGACGCGTTCGGCTACTTTCAATACATCCGTGAAAACAATCCCGAAGCCGCGCTGCGCTTTCTCAAGGCGATTGATGGCACGATTGAAAATCTGGCGTTGCAACCGTTGAAAGGTCGGCTGCGAAAATTTCGCGGCAAGGATTTGAAAAACATCCGTTCGTGGCGCGTGGATGATTTTGAAAATTATCTAATTTTCTACCGCTTTGCCGGAATGCGATTGGAAATTCTTCGCATCAAGCATGGCGCGATGGATTTTCCGCAGGCGTTGCGCGTCGAGGAAAAGTAGGAGACGGCGCGAGAAGTCTCTATTTTTTTTAATTTGAGTCTCGTCACCTCGACTCCTACAAAAACTTGTAGGAACGCGGACAGTGTCGCATCAAGCGGACGCTTGAAACTCCACGGCGAAAAACTATCCGCGCTCCGAAGATTATTTTCTGGAAACAAAAAGGCGCGGCGAGAAGTCGTTGGTGCGGGCGCAAAATTAATTTGCCCGAACAAACGACTTCTCACCGGCCGGCATCCCCACTTTAATTCTGCACGCTTTCATGCGGCGATGATTTCGCGGCTGTTGGCGTAGATGCGCGCCTGCCGCGCGGTCTGGTGGACGGCGGCGGCGCTCTTTTCCTCGAACAGCGCGGGAAACACGAGCAGCGGGTAGAATGTCACCCACGCGAGCGCGGCGGCGTCGTTGGCGGCGCGGCGGAGCGGGGCGTTCAGTTCGGGCTGCTCGGCTTCGTCGAGCATCTCGGCGAGTAAACGGTTTTTGAGCCGCTCGAACTCGGTTTCGAGGTTGGTGCGGAACGGCGCATTCGTCGCCGTCGGCAGCGTGAACCGCGTTTCCGGCGCGAACCGGGCGGTCACTTTTGTTTTATTATTGTTGTTCATATTTTTCTTTCGGTTGATGGTTAAAAAGACAAAACCCGCGACTGCTTTTGGCAATCGCGGGTTTTGAAAAATTGTTAAATCAGTGAATCAATCATTCGTTCCCACGACGCCAATAAGACGGGAGCAGCGCTGCCAAATGGCCATATAGCCATTTACCGGCGCGTGTGCTTTCATCAGTTTGGTGAACGTGGTGTTCATTTAATACGCGCTCAAGGTAGCAAGTTTTGGAGAATTGTCAAATCGGGCGCGGATGGCCAGCGTGGTTGGCATAATGTTAATGGCTTTGCCGGAACGAATTAAAATCGGGAATAAAATTTTCCCCGCTTGTCGAATTTGACGGGCGTGGTAGTTTGACTTCACTTACATGAGTGACCGACCGTTAAAAATGGTGACCTGTCCGGGCTGCGACGCGAAGACGTTCATCCCCGGCGATTTGCCGCCGCTGGCTTCCGAGCCGTGCAAAAAGTGCGGTCACGCGATTATGATGCCGATGACGTTGCGGCAATTCGAGCTGCGCAGCAAAATCGCTTCCGGCGGCATGGGCGTCGTTTATCGCGCGTGGGACACGACGCTCGAACGGCTCGTGGCTGTGAAGCTGATGAAGAAGGAATTGCTCGACGAGCCGAAGATGCTCGAAAGTTTTTACCTCGAAGCGCGCGCCTGCGCGAAATTAAATCATACCAACATCATTCATATTTACACATTTGATGAATGGGATGGCGAACGTTATCTCGTGATGGAAATCGCGGATCAAGGCAGCTTGGACGCGCGGATTGAAAAACTTCAGCGGCTGCCGGAACTGCAAGTGCTCGATGTCGGCATCAAGATCGCCTCGGCGCTGGACATGGCGTTGAAATACGATTTGCTGCATTGCGACATCAAGCCGGGAAATATTTTGTTCAACGCCGACCACGAACCGAAGTTGGTGGATTTTGGTCTCGCGCGCAAAACGGATGCGGAAGCGGAAGGCGCGGAGTTTACGCGCGGCACGCCGTATTATGTCGCGCCGGAAAAAATCAAGCGCGAGCCGGAAACATTTTTGTCGGATATGTATAGTTTGGGCGCGACGCTGTATCACGCCATCACCGGCCATGTGCCGTTCGATGCGCCGACGGTGGAAGAAGTGGTCATCGCGCAGGTGCAGACGCCGTTGACGCCGCCGAATCTGGTCGTCCCGGAAATTTCGCAGGACACCAGCGATGCGCTGGGTCGTTCGCTCGCCAAAAATCCCGGCGACCGGTTTTTGAGTTACGATGAATTCATCATGGCGCTCGAAGCCGCCCGCAGCCAGTTGTTGCGTCAGCAATCGCAAGCGCCGGAACCGGGTCAGCAGCCCAAGCGCATGACGAGTTGGTGGCGTAAAATATAAAATAGGCGAACGTTGCCGTCCGCCTTCGTCGAGAATTTTCCGCTGGTTTTATTCGGTCTTCTTTTTCCTGCCGCTGTGGCGAACCGGAAAATTTCAAAAAATCACCAGGCACCTTCGGTCAGCAAGGCAGTGATGTTTTGCGCGAGATTGGCCGCGAGCAACGGCGCGGCCTGTCGTTCGGAACTGGCGAAATCGGGGCCGACATTGACGAGCGTGGTGCCTTGCACCTCGCGGTCGAGCCGTAATTTGCCGGAAACACGTTCGCGCACGGTGACGTGGACGGCGACCGCAACACGATAGTTTTGCATGGTCGAAGAATCCTGATTCAAGCTGCCCAAACCCACGCGCGTGTAGCTGCGGATGACGCCGCTCACCACGAGGTCACCCGGCTCGCCGTCGGTCACCAAACGGTAAGTGGCGTCTGTTTGCAACCGTTCGCGCAAAGCCTGCGTGACATCATCGCCGAGGCGCGGTTGGGGCGTTTGATTATTAAAGGGCTTCACCTCCACGGTTTTTTCACCGGCCACATCGCCGTTGACGGAGCCGAGGTGATAACCCGCGCAACCGGACAGAAAAATCACGGCGAGAACGGGAAGAAAATTTTTCAACGCGCGCATGGCGGGCTATTTCTGCGGCGCAACTTGCAACCGGGGTTTTAAGATTTCAATGCGCTGGCGGGCCTGCGCGGCGAGCGGCGAATTGGCGTCCAATTGCAGCACGTCGTTGTAATAGATAATTGCGCCCGCCCACTTGTGGTCGAACTCGTAAAATTTGGCGATCTGAAAACTGCCGCGCACCTGTTCGGCTTTGAGCTTGGTGATGGCGGTGTCGGCGGCGGCCACGCGGCGGTCGTCAGGAAAAACCACCTTGAAATCCGTATAAGCCGCGATGGCCTGTGCCGCTGCGCTCTGGTCGTATTCGGCGGTGTCCGCCTGTTTCTGCCACGCGACGCCCGCGCGATACATCGCATCAGCAGCGACGAGCGGCTGGCCATTATAACGGTCGGCGGCGGTGTTGTAGGCGTCCACCGCGTCTGCGTAATTTTTTTCCTTTTCATGCGCCGCGCCGATGTTCAACTGTGCGTGCGGAGCGACTTCGCTGTAAGGTCCGTTGGCGACAATTTTATCGTAAAGTTTCGCCGTTTCGTCCATCGAGGGATAAATCGGAATTGTGTTCCACAGCTTGAACCATTCGCCATTGAGGAAACGTCCGGCGATATCAAACTGCCGCCACAACACTTCGTTGTATTGTGCGCTCTTCGGGTATTTTTCGATGATGTGCTGGTAGGCGTTGAAGGCCGCCTCGTCCTTGCCGTCAATTTCCATGCAGCGACCGATGAGATATTCCGCGCGCGGGGCGTAATCCGAAAACGGCCACACGCGCAAAACGCGGCGCGCGGCGCGGAGCGTGGTGGAATAATCCTTGGCCGTGAAAGCATCTTCCGCCGCCTGCAACTGATCCTTCGCGCGGGTGCGCTGCCATTTGGCGGTTTCGCCGTAGGGTTCGTAATACCAGCCCTCGCCCGGCACATAGATCAAAGGCGCAGGCGACCGCAGCGGCAGCAATACCACCACGGCGACAATCAGAAACCAGAAGCCAGACCGGCGATTCATTTGCAGGGAACGGTAACGGCCAATTTCCGCCAAGTCAAAACCATTCAACCCCGATAGATAATCAGCACACCGTAGTCCGTCATGATTTTTTGCACGCCCACGTCAAACATTTCGTAACTAATCGTGTGGATGCTGATGAGATTCGTCTCCGTGACCTCCTGCAAAAACGCCGTGACCTTCTCGTCAAACTTGTCGTGGCCGGATTCAATGCAAGACGCGCGGCGGATGGTGTGGATGCGCAATTTTTTGCCCGCGCCCTTTTGGACGACTTCCAACGGCGGCTTGGGTTTGTCGATCAATGATTCGCCCGGCTTGTCGCGCAGCGGAACTTTCAAGTGCATCGGCACTTTCGCGGCGGCGGACGCGGCAATCGGGCTGACCATCGCGGCGGGCGGCGGCGTCACTGCTGGCAGCGAACCCGTCGTCACCTTGCCACTCGACGGAATCGTGATGTGTTCGCCGCACGACGGGCATTCAATCTCGGTGCCGACGCCGGATTGATCCACCGCCATTTCCTGGTCACAATTTGGGCAGTTGAAAACAATGTCCATATTTTTTGGGGGAATAGATTTTTGCCAGCCTAAATCCGCACTGCCGGTCAAACCAGAAAAAAATCAATCGTTTTTGCCGTCCGCTTCAGCATCGGCACCGCGAATAAAAATCTCATTGTCGTTGTAATTTCAGTTTATTCATTTCGCGCCGCGCCGTAAAATCCTCGCGTGCTGGAAACCTTTTCAAAACAACTTGCCGCCGCGCAATCCTTGTCGCCGGAAGAAGTGCGCCAGTCCGTCGAATTTTTGACGGATGAAAGAATTTCCGCGCCAACCAAGGCGGAATTCCTCATCGCGCTGGCGCAAAAAGGCGAGACGCACGAGGAAATTGCTGCCTTCGCGTCCGCGTTGCGCGAGAAATCCGTCCCGGCACCGATTGAAAAAGACTGGCGCGACGAACGTGAGATTCTCGACATTGTCGGCACCGGCGGCGACCGCCTCGGCACGTTCAACATCTCCACGACCGCCGCGATTTTGTGCGCGGCGGCAGGCGTGACCGTCGCCAAACACGGTAATCGTGCCGTCACCTCGCAATCCGGCAGCGCGGACGTTTTGGAAGCGCTCGGCATAAAAATTAACTTGTCGCCGGAAGCTGCCGCGCGCGAGTTGCAGGAAAAAAACTTCGCCTTTTTCTTCGCGCCGAATTTTCATCCCGCGTTCAAAAATATTTCCGCCGCGCGAAAAATCTGCGCCGAGCGCGGTCAGCGGACGATTTTTAATTTCCTCGGCCCGCTGCTAAATCCCGCGTGTCCATCCGCCATGCTCGTCGGCGTCCCGCGCGCAGAACTTTGCGAGCCGCTCGCGCACGTGTTGCAAGCGCTCGGTGTCCGGCGCGGCATGGTCGTGTGCGGCACAGTTGCCGAACACAAGCTGGACGAACTCTCGACGCTCGGCGAAAATTTTGTCGCAGAATTTTATCACGAGCGCGGCTTTACCGCTTCTACTTTGCCGCTCGAAAATTTCCCGCTGCAAGCCGCGACGCTCGCAGATTTGCTCGGCGGCGACAAATTTCAGAACGCCGAAATCACCCGGAAAATTTTGCGCGGCGAAGATCGCGGGCCGAAGCGCGACGCAGTTTTGCTCAATGCTGGCGCGGCTTTATTCGTGGCCGGAAAAGTGAAGTCGCTCACGGAAGGTTGGGAACTTGCGGGCGAAACAATTGATTCCGGCGCGGCGAAAGCAAAGCTGGCGGAACTCGCCGCCTGATTATTGCACCGTCTGTCCGGCTTCGACGGCGGCGTAGTGCAGACCCAGATTGTGCTGCGCCGTTTTGTTGCCCTGACGCGCGGCCTTGATGAACCACTTCACCGCTTGTTTCGTATCCTGTTCAACGCCGCGACCGGTCTGATAGCACAAGCCGAGATTGCATTGCGCGTCGGCCAGTTCCTGATCGGCGGCGAGCAAATACCATTTCGCCGCCTCGGCAAAATCCTGTTCCACGACCTGGCCGGCTTCAAAGAAAACGCCGAGATTAAATTGCGCCGCCGGATAACCGCGTTCCGCCGATTCGCGATACCATTTCACGGCCTCGGCATAATTTTGCGGGACGCCCTGGCCGGTTTCGTAAAGCATACCGAGATTGAATTGCGCCGCCGGATCGCCTTGTTCCGCCGCCTCGCGCAACCACTTTGCCGCCTCGGAAAGTTCCTGCGGGACGCCTTGTCCCATCCAATAGCAGACGCCGAGGTAACATTGCGCCACGGGATCGTTTTGATCCGCCGATTTCCGCAGCCATTTCACCGCCTCGACATAATCCTGTTTCACACCCTGACCATTTTGAAAACAGACGCCGAGATAACATTGCGCCTGGGCGTCGCCTTCGAGGGCGGCGGCGCGCAGCGCTTCAAACGTATCCCAAGATTTGCGGGTAATGGACATTTTTCCAGCCGAGAAAGCATAACTTCCTTGCCGTTGAAAACAAGCCGTGAATTCTTCCGTTCCTAATCATAATCGTAATCCCAATCTTAATTCGCCCAGCAAACCGATTAAGATTAAGAGTAGGATTACAATTACGAGGCAAAACGCTTTTCACTTCCGCGCCACGGGATTGCCTGCTACAAACTGCGCATGGCAACGCAATTAAAAATCGGTTTTCTCGGTGCGGGCAAAATGGCCACCGCGCTCGCCAAAGGTTTTGTCCGCGCAGAAATTGTCTTCCCGCGCGAAATCATCGCCGCCGATCCGTTTGACGCCGCGCGAAAACATTTCACCTGCGAAACCGGCGCGAAAACGTCCATCGCCAACCTTGAAGTCGCACAGGCCGCGAAGGTTTTGATCCTTGCCACCAAGCCGGATCAAGCCGCCGCCGCGCTTGCGGAAATTTCCGGCGCGTTCACCAAAAAACATCTGCTCATCTCCATCGCCGCCGGCGTGACGCTGGCGAAATTGGAAAACAATCTGCCCGCCGGCGCGCGCGTCATCCGCGTCATGCCCAACACGCCCGCGCTCGTGGGCGCCGGCGCATCCGCGTTTGCGCTCGGCAAAAATGCGACCGCAGCGGACGGCGAACTGGCGGAAAAACTTTTATCCGCCGTCGGCATTGCGATGCAAGTGAAAGAAAATTTGCTCGATGCCGTGACCGGTTTGAGCGGCAGCGGCCCAGCTTACGTTTATCAATTTATTGAGGCGTTGAGCGACGGCGGAGTCGCCGCCGGTTTGCCGCGCGACATCGCGACGCAGCTCGCGGCGCAAACCGTTTTGGGCGGCGCAAAAATGGTTTTGGAAACCGGCCAGCATCCCGGCGCGTTGAAGGATCAAGTGACGAGTCCCGGCGGCACGACGATTGAAGGTTTGCACGCTTTGGAAAAAGGCAAAATGCGCGCCACCGTGATGAGCGCCGTCCGCGCCGCGACGGAGAAATCGAAGAAGTTGGGGCAATAAATTAGGAATGACTAAATCAACCAAAACAGTTCTGAAGATTTTGGGGGCGATTGCTTTAATTCCAATTTGTTATCTCACCTATATGAGTTTCCTCATGGTCGGCCTTTTTCATTCTATCGACACTGGAATAACGGAGGGGCAAAAATACATGGATTCGTTAACTGAAAAGGACATACCAATTTGGTCAGATCGAACCCAAAAATACCTCAATGAATTTGGTAAAGGAGAGGACGATGTTTATCTAAAAGACATTCCTCCTGAATTGAGAAAATTAGGAATTTTGGGCATACACAAAGATACAAACTGGGTTAGTTATGTTTGGGTCGGAGGCTTTGAACATACGAGTCTGGAAGTTGAGCGAATGGCAGATGGGAGTTTTTAGTTTACAGCAGAGTATAATGACGAAAGCAATAAAGTGATTTGGCCAAAAGCGTCACGCTCTAACAATTCGCAAACCAATTTGCCTTTTCAATTGCTCAAGTAATTTTGGCACATCCATCACTTCCATTCTCGCCGAACCATCCGCCGTAATTTTCCTGCCGCCCCGTTGGGGCTTGAACTTATTTTTGGATGGCGATCCCGCAGTTAAAACTGCGGGCTATTTTCAGTTGCGCCGGTGGCGCGGGAAAAATGTGCGCCTCAAATTACGTCCACAACAATTTCCGCACATCCACTCCTGCCGGACAATGGCTTGCACCTTGACGCCGCATTTCCGCAGTGGCACTTTGATAGCGTG
>DATCFH010000115.1:0-4345 GCA_036509625.1 Verrucomicrobiia bacterium | reverse complement strand
CACGATGACCGCACCGGCGTAAACAAGAATTTGCACCGCTGCGAGGAAGAACGCGTGCAACAGCAGAAACAATCCGCTCATCGAAATGATTGTCAGCACGAGAAACATCGCGCTCGTGACCGGATTGCGGCTGAACGGATTTGCGACGACGAGAACGGCGCAAAGCAACGTCAACGCCGCGAAGACGTAAAACAAAACGTCTTCCACTGCGCCGCCGCTGATCAAATTATTGATTTGTTCCATTGCTGATTAAACTTTCACCGGAAAACTTTCCTGTTCCTTCGCTTCTTCCAGCTTGTGTTTCCATTTCTGGATGCCGCTGACTTCGCCGCCGAGCGACAGAAGTTTTTCCTTGTTGTAAATCATTTCGCCGCGCGTCAAGGCGACCAACGAATAATCTTTCTGCAAAAAGATCGCCTCTTCGGGACACACTTCCTGGCAAAAGCCGCAATAAATGCAGCGAAGCATGTTGATCTCGAATTCCGCCGGCATTTTTTCCGCGTTCGGACGGTCGGCGGTTTTGCCGAATTCGCCGGGCGGCGTGATGCGGATGGCTTTTGGCGGACAGACAAATTCACAGAGCTGGCAGGAAACGCATTTCGTATTGCCTTCCAGATCTTTCACGAGATACGGCGCGCCGCGATAATTTTCCGGCAGCGTCCATTTCTGTTCGGGATACTGCATCGTCACCACTTTGCCCCTGACGAGCGTGTTCCAAGCGTGCTTGGTCGTGACTTTGATGCCGCCGATGATGGCCGGCAGATAAAGTTTTTCCCAAAACGTCAATGGTTTGCGATTAACGACGACTGCCATATCAACTCCTGAGCCACAGCCAGACGGCCGTGATTAAAATGTTTACCAACGCGAGCGGCAAAAAGCGCCGCCAGCCCAAGTCCATCAATTGATCGTAACGGAAACGCGGGAACATCCAGCGCACCCAGATGAACACGACCATGAAGAAAATCATCTTCGCCAGAAAAACCAAAATCTGCACGATGCCCATGCCGATTGAATTCGCCGGATGATCCAGTCCCCAGAATGGCAGCGTCCAGCCGCCGAAAAACAGCGTCACCATCATGGCCGACGACGCGACCATGTTCGAATATTCCGCGAGGAAAAACAGCGCGAACTTCATCGAGCCGTATTCCGTGTGGTAGCCGCCGACGAGTTCGGTTTCCGCTTCCGGCAAATCAAATGGCGTGCGGTTCGTTTCCGCAAATGACGCGACCATGAAAATGATGAACGACAACGGCGCATACAGCACCAGCCAGCCGTGGTTCGTTTGCCAAGAAATGATCTGGCTCAGATTCAATGCGCCAACGATCAGCAGCACCGGAATGACAGACATGCCCATCGAAATTTCATACGAAATCATCTGCGCGCTCGAACGGATGCCGCCGAACATCGGATACTTCGAGTTCGCCGCGTAGCCCGCCAGCACGATGCCGTAAACACCCATTGAGACGATGCCGAACGTGTAGAGAATGCCGACGTTCAAATCCGCGATGACCATTTTTTGGTTGCCGATGACCGAGCCGAACGGAATCACCGCAACCGTGAGCATCGCTGGAATCACGGATACTGCCGGCGCGAGAAAGAAATAGATTTTCTTCACGCCTGCGGGCGTAAAATCTTCCTTGAACATGAACTTCAAACCATCCGCGAGCGGCTGAAAAATTCCCCAGCGCACGAGCATCGGCCCGACAATCGGAATGTATTTTGCGAACGGTGGCGCACAACGGTTCGGGCCGACGCGATCCTGAATCCACGCGGAAATTTTGCGTTCGGCCAAAACTGAATACGCGACGAGTCCCTGCACGACGCCCACGACAATCGCGATCTTGACCAATCCCCAAAGGCACAACAGTTCAATCGGAGTCAAACCGTTATAAAGCCCAAGCAAACGATGTAAGATTGAGTCCATTTTAGATTTGCACCGTCACGCCGGTGTCGCCGAGGGCTTGCCACGTCACGCCGTTGAACGCGGGCACTTCCTTCGCCATTTGATTGAACAGACCTTCGATGGTCACGAAACCGTTCTGGCCGGTGACGTTGTGAACGAGGTCATGCAAAAATTCCCATTCGGCGCGCGCGTCGCCGGGCGCTTCGACCGCCTTCATAAATTTCTGAACGCGACCTTTGACATTCGTGAACGAGCCGCGTTTTTCCGCGTGCGCGCAGCCGGGCAAAATGTAATGCGCCAGCTTCGTCGTATCGTTCGGCAAAATGTCGCTGACGATGAGCGTGTCCAACTTCGCGAGCAATTCCGGCGTGAGGCCGTGTTCGTCCACAACTTCGCTGATGGTTTCGCGTTCACGCAATTTTTCGTTGCTCACCGCGCGCTTGACGATGTTCTCGCCGAAAACGATGAGCGTTTTAATTTTTCCCTGCGCGATACCGTCGGCAATTTTCGCCAAATTAATTCCCATTTCGGTGAAACAAATTCCCGTGAGCCGCGCGCCGTTCGTGTTTGGATTTTTGTCCGCACTGACGAGAATTTTGTCGCCCTTGCCATCGCGCGGAATCGAATCGCTGATCGCGCCGAGCTTGGCTTTTAATTTTGAAATCAGCCAGAGTTCCTCGTTCGTCTGCCGCGCCGAAGCCACAATTGCGACGGAACCTGCCGGAGCTTTTTTCAGCTTGTCGGAAATTTCACTGAGCGCCGCCGTCCAAGTGGATTTTTGCCCCCGCACCAAAACATCTTTCAAGCGGTCAGCACGGCCAATCCATTTGTAATTCAAACGTCCGCTGTCGCACATCCATGAGCCGTTGACGGCGTCGTTGTCGCGCGGCGTGAAGCGGTAAATTTTTTCTTCGCGCGAACCAATGAGCGCGCTGCAACCGGTGCCGCAGTTGGTGCAAAGACTCTTGGTCTCCTTGAGAAACCACGCGCGCATCTGGAAACGAAAATCTTTCGACGTGAGCGCGCCGACGGGACAAATGTCCACCGTGTTCAGCGTGTAATTATTGTCGAACGGCATTCCGGGGAAGGTCGCGATCGTGTTGTAGCTGCCGCGATTGATGATGCCCAGCGCGTCGTCGCCCGCAATGTCCTTCGTGAAACGGATGCAGCGTGTGCAAAGAATGCAGCGTTCTGCGTCGAGCATGATGCGCGGTCCGAGATCAACGGCTTTCGGCTTGTGAACTTTCGCCTCAATAAAGCGGCTCGCACTTTGGCCATAGTCCACCGAGTATTCCTGCAACTTACATTCGCCCGCTTGATCGCAGATCGGGCAATCGAGCGGATGATTGATCAGCAGCGATTCCAAAACGCCTTCGCGCATTTGTTTCACCGCAGGCGTCGTCGTGTAAATTTCCATTCCCGGCGAAATCGGCGTCGCGCAAGAAATCGCCGGACGCGGCATCTTGGAAATTTTCGGCGAACCGTCCGCGTTCAAAATCGGTTTGCGATCCGGCCCCATCGCGGGCATGCCGTATTCCACGAGACACATACGGCAGTTGCCGACGACCGGCAGCTTCGGATGATAGCAGTAATGCGGCACTTCGGTCTTGGCCAGTTCGCACGCCTGAATCATCGTCGTGGGCGTGAGCTTGCCCGACCAGTCCGCGATGAGGCGCGGCACTTCGATTTCGCGCCCGTCCACCTTCACCTTGATTTTTTCAATCGCGGTCGGCGCGGGCTTCGTTTCAGTTGTGGCGGCTGCTGACATTTTTCAAATTGTTCCGTTGCGTAAATCTTCCATCGGGAAAATCATTTCAAAATCTCCCCACATCAGATCGCCGTGTTCGATGTGAAATGATTTGAACTCACTCACGCGGCGGTATTTCGCGAACATCGGGTTCTGTGCTTTCTTGAGAAACGGCCCAAAGTCCACGACGCGGTGCTTGCCGTCGTTGAACTCAATGTCCACCTTGTAACGGGGGACATAGCTGGCTTGTTTCACTCGCAAATACATTTCTAAATTTATTTAATTTTCCGCGTGATGATTTCAGGTTTCACGACTTTGTTCAAAACGAAAACATCCGACCATTTCTTCAAAATATCTCCAGCCTTCGCATTTACCAACTCGATAAAATGCTTTCTGACTTTGCCGGATAACGGACGGCGATTCGACACGCGACACAGCCGGATGGAAACAATCTTCCCATCGCGCGTTATGATTTCGGCCTCGGTTTCAAGTTCACCGAAACGACCATGCACATGCACCGGCAAATGTTCGCCCGCAAAAAAGAAAACTGTAATGCCAAGATATTCATAAAGCTTGGGCATGACATTTTAATGATGCACCTCCGCCAAATGTTTCGTTTCAGTTGGCACGGCAATTTCCTTCGCACGACGCGCTTCGTCAGCAGCACCTTTGGCGACAAATTCATCTTTGAACTT
>DATCFH010000114.1:0-9069 GCA_036509625.1 Verrucomicrobiia bacterium | reverse complement strand
AGCCGTGCGAAGGAGGCGGCGGCGGAATTCATCATCACCAACGGCGTGATTTTCACTGACTCGCTACTCATCCGCTCGGCGATCATGCGGCTGCAATATTCCGGCGCGGTGGACTTGAATCAAAACGTGAATGCGAACGTGACCGCGCAATTACTTCGCAACCTGCCCGTAGTTGGTTCGTTAGTCAGCGCGGTGCTGACGCCGGTGAGTAAAATTTTTGAGTGCCACGTCACCGGCCAGTTAAGCGCGCCGGTGGTGACGCCAATTTTTATTCCCAAAATTCTGCTCGTGCCGCTGCATCCGCTTCGCAGCCTGGAAGAATTATTCACCGTGCCAACGACCAACGCGCCGGCGGTAAAAGAATAATTTACTTTCCGCTCACTGCGGCGGCTGCAGTTGATTCGGTTCCGGCTGCGCGTCCAGATCCTTCATTTTTTGTTCCATCGCGGCGCGCGCGCGACCTTGGTCGCTGACCGGTGCGGCGGGAACATCATTGGCATCCGTTTGCGGCGCGGCATCGGTATCAGCGGCGGGCGCATTGGTTTCCATGGCGTCCGGATTCATGTTGAAGAAACCGGGAAAGCCGTCCACCGGCACGGCGTTCGTTTTGCTCCTCAATTCTTTTTTGCGTTCCTTCTCGGTGAGTTTGCGTTCCTCGGTGGCATAATCAAACGCGGCATCGGCGACGCCCGGCAGACGCTGGCCTTCACGAATGGTCTGGGCGGCGGCGACTTCCGGCGTTTTCAACACGGTCGGACGCATGAGCACCATGAGTTCGGTGCGATCTTTTTGATTGTCCGTGCTGCGGAACAACCAGCCGAGCAGCGGAATGTCCATCAACAGCGGCACGCCAGAAGTGGAATGCGATTTTTGCGAGCGAACAAAGCCGCCGAGAATAATTGTGTCGCGATTTTTCACGGCAATTTCACTGTTCAATGTGCGCTTGATCGTGTTCGGCACGCTGTTGCCATCAATCGAAGTGTAGCCGCTGATTTCATCAATTTCCTGCGACACGTCCATGACCACGAGGCCGTCGGGATTGATGAACGGCGTCACGTCCAGTTCCACACCGACGGACAATTGCGAATAGGACGAACCGCCGTAACCGCCGTTGATGCTGTTGTTGTAAGTGCTGTTGACGTAAGGCACGGTCTGGCCGACGAAAAATTGCGCGGGCTTGGCCTGCGAGGTCTGGATGCGCGGGCGCTGGATGATGTTGGCGGTGCTGTCCGATTCCGCCGCCTGCACCGCGACATCCCACGTCGGCCCGATGCTGCCAAAATAACTCAAACCGCTCGACAAACTGTTCGACGGAAAACTCGTCGTCGTGCTGACACGGTTGGAAACCAGCGTTTGCACGGTATTCAAAAACGAACTAGGGCCGTTGCCTATCGCGCCGCCGCCCGTGATGTTGGAATTATTAAATTGTTGCGGCTTTTGCTGCGCCGAAACACCGGCTTTCAAAGTGTTGCCGATGTCCACATCCATGATGATGGACTCGATCAACACCTGCGCCAGCAACACGTCGAGCTGGCTGATGACGTGCTTGATGCTTTCCATGTCCTGCCGCGTGGCGAAAACCAGGAGCGAATTGCTGCGCTGATCCGCGATGATTTTTGTCTGGCCGAAAACCTGAATCGCATCCTGTCCCGCGCCGCCACTTGCGCCGCCACCCGCGCGGTTGATGATGGATTGCAGACGCGATTGGAACGTCGTGCCGCCGGTGGGCGTGCCGTTCGCGCCCGCCGTGCCGCCCACGCCCAAACCGGTGCGATTGCCGAAAGCGCTGCTCGTGCCACCCGATGAATAGCCACCGGAAGTGCCGAGGCCACCTGATGTGCCGAGGCCGTTGCCAGTCGAGCCGCCGCGGATTCCACTGATGGAACCGGCGCTGGCACTGCTACCAAAACTCACCGTCGAGCCACCACTGCCGCCGAGGCTGTTTAGTGCGCTCGCGATGTCCGCCGCTTCCGCGTAACGGATCGGAATCACTTCCGAAATAAATTCCGTCGGCACGCTCACATCAATCCGGTCAATCATCTCCAACATCCGTTTTACGTTTTCCGCATTATCGCGCAACACGAGAATACCATTGCTATCAATGGACAAAATGGAGTTCGGCAGTTTCGCGAACGGCTGGATGATGGGCACCATCTCGCTCGGCTTGACGTATTTCAACTGCACGATGTGCGTCACGTAGGAACCCATGTCCGGCAGATTCGTCGCGTTCTCGTCATTGAACTCCGCGCCGTAGGAATTTGCCTCGCCCACCGGTCCAACTTTCACAAATTTGTCGCCGATGTTCACCACCGCGACACCGTTCAGCGCCAGCACCGCTTGAATCGCCTGAATGACTTCGGTCTGCGTCAACGGCGTCAGCGTCTTCAAAGTAATTTGCGCCGGCGGCAAGGCACCGCGAATCAATGTCCGTCCCACATACTGCGAATAAATATCCAGCACCACATTCAAATCCACACCCTGCCAATTGATTGTGCCGGCGGGAATAATTTGTTCCGCCGCAGCGGGCGCGGCGGGCGCGACGGCCATCGGCGCTTTCGCGTTGGGCTGGTAGCGCGGCAGCGTGACCTGACCGTTCGTGCCGCCGAATCGTTGCAGGCGGCGCTGCGCCGGATTCAGCGGGCCGGGTGCCGGTTGCGCCCACAGTTCGAGACCGGTGAAGGTCAAAGCCAGAGCGAGAAGGATAGTTTTCATTTTGCCTTTACGGTTGAATTTTTTGCGGTCGGCGTCGGATTTTTTTGGTAACTCGCCACGAGCCGGATGTTGGCGTTGAGCCGTTGATGCAGCGCGTCGGGCTGCAATTCCAAGTCGCGCACGCGAATCATCGAGGAGCCGGAGCCAAGCTTGTAGAGAAAATCTACCAACTGGCTTTCGGTCGCGAGGACGTTGATGTTCACCACCTGCTCGACAAAAAATGTATCGCTCGTGTGCGTCAACTGCCGCGAAATATTTTGAATGCCCACCTGGCTCTGCGCGGACTGCGACTGGATCGCGCGCATGAAATTGATGCCCTGATCTTCCGGCGCGACAAATTCGCCCGCGCTCTCAAATTTTTTCACGTCCGCCGTCAGCGCCGGAATCTGCGCCTGCGCCGCCTGATACAATTTCAATTTGCCGTGCGCGTCATCCAGCCGGTGACGCAGCTTGCCCCAGTCCGAAAAGTGCGGCCAGATGAACGCCGCGTTCAGCACCAGCACAAAAATCACCGCCACGCCGACCACCAGCCGGCGTTCCGTCGGGCGCAAATGGGCAAAATATTTTTTCATTCCGCTTCCGCCTCCACGCGCATGAGTTGCAGTCCAAAATTCCAACTGTCCACCGGGCCTTGCGTGCGGTAGGTGAGCTGGTCGCTGCTGTCCGGCACGGGATTGAACACCTGCTGGCCGTTCACTTTCACTTTCCGAATCGCGTCGTTGAAATCAATGATCTTCGAGATGTCATCCCCATTCACCATGCCGCTCAACGTGACCGACTGGCCATTTGCAAAACTGAATCGTCCGAGCGCGATGCCCGGCGGCAGTTGCTGCGCCACCAGTTGCCAGCAATCCAGCGCGGCATATTTCAACTGCTGCCGTTCCTGCAAAACACCGAACTGCGCCTTTAATTGCAACGCATTTGTGTAATCGTTGCTGATGGCCGCGACCTGCGCCTCCACGCCGGTTGTGCGAAAATTCAGCACGGCGGTCGCGCAAAAATAAATCACCAGAAAAACCGCATACGCGATGCCCGTGTAGGCGAGGCCGCGCAACCACAGGCGGTCAACAAATTGCTGGCGATACTGCGCCGTAAATTCCGCCGGGAGCAAATTGGATTTTTCCGCTGACGCCGCGCGCTTCGCCGTGCCCGCCGCAAGTTCTGCCGGCGCGGGCGGCGCGGAAACTTGCACTGGTTCATTCAACGCCGCGTGCAAAACATTTTCCCATTCCGTCGCGTTCACCGGGTCGGCGACGAGATGCCATTTCGGCGCCGCCGTCAGCCAGCCTTCGAGTTCGCCCGACCAAGCCAGATGTGACAGTTGCGCCTTTAATTCCTGAGCGCGGTCGCCCGCCGCTGGCAGCGTGACAAAACTTAAATTCCGCAGCACGCCGCCGAACCACCACGCCACGAGCGCGGCGCTTTGGCCACCCAACGACAATGGAAAAAACCACGCGCCATCGTCCGTCGGCGCAATCGCCGCAAGCTGATCAAGCATCGGCGTCTCCAACCGGTCAGCGAGAAAACCTTCCTTCTCCAATCGTCCGAGAAATTCTTCCACGTCCTTGCGTTCAACGACGACGACGATGACCGTCTGCAAAATTTCCGGCGCGGCATCGCCCTTTGCGGGCGCGGTGTGCGTGCCCATGACGTGCATCGTCCAAACGATTTGCGTGACCGGCAGCGGTGAAATTTTTTCCAACTGTAATTCCACCATCGCCAGCGTTTCTTCAAAGCTGCTCGCGGGCAGTTCGACGACGCGCAGAAAAACATTTTCCGCCGGGAGCCAAGCAATGTTCAACTTCGGTTGCCACAACGAAGACCATTGTTTCGCGATGCCTTTGGCCGGTAATTTTTCCGCGTGCGCCACGCGCAGCTCGCGGTTGAGCGCGAAGCCGCCGCCCTTCGCATCGAACTGCCAGACGCGTTTCGCGTCGGGAGCGACGTGCAGGATGTTGCAGGAATTCCAGCGTGACATGAGAAATTAGGTGCGGGCAATAAACTGCGTTTTGTCGTCGCCGCCGCTCAACGCCTCCATGTGTTCTTCCATTTGCGTGACGCGCAAAATTTCCTCGATGGTCGTCGTGCCTTCTTTAACTTTTTTCCAGCCGTCCGT
The DNA here is from genome assembly GCA_036509625.1 of Verrucomicrobiia bacterium. GTDB lineage: Bacteria > Verrucomicrobiota > Verrucomicrobiia > Limisphaerales > UBA11358 > UBA11358. Next base: position 4,241 of record DATCFH010000114.1, on the reverse strand, counting down.
GCGCAGCGTTCTCATGCCCGCCTCGATGGCGCGTTGCGCAATGGTCGTCGCGTTCGCGCGATTCATGATGAGCGGGCGCAACGCCTCGGTGACGATGAGCAGTTCGTAAATACCTTTGCGGCCTTGATAACCTTGCTGGCGGCAATTTTCGCAGCCCGCGCCGTGCCAGATTTTTGCCGTGCCGATGTCCGCTTCGGGAAAGCCGATGCGGCGCAAATAATCGTGATCCACTTTCTGCTCCGTTTTGCAATGCGGACAAATCGTGCGGACGAGTCGCTGCGCCTGCACGGCTTCGACCGACGACGCGATCAAAAACGGTTCAATGCCCATGTCGGTCAAACGCGTGAACGCACTGGGCGCATCGTTCGTGTGCAGCGTGGAAAAAACCAAATGTCCGGTCAGCGATGCGCGAATCGCGATGTCCGCCGTTTCGCTGTCGCGGATTTCACCGACCATCACGACGTTCGGGTCTTGCCGCAAAATATGGCGCAAACCCATCGCGAATGTCAGTCCGATGTCCGAACGCACGGCGATTTGATTAACGCCCTTAAGTTCATATTCGACTGGTTCTTCAATGGTAATAATGCGCTTGCTGACGGAATTGATTGCGGAAAGAAATGCGTAAAGCGAAGTGGATTTGCCGGAACCGGTCGGGCCGGTCACGAGAAAAATTCCGTGCGGCTTGATGATGATGTCGCGAATCGCATCTTCTTCCAATTTGGAAAAACCGAGTTTGTCCAAACTCAAAAAGATTTTTCCGCGCGTGAGCAAGCGGAGCGAAACCGATTCGCCATAAACTGTCGGCACGGTGGAAACGCGGATGTCAATTTCTTCGCCTTTGATTCTGACATTGATGCGTCCATCCTGCGGCAGACGTTTTTCGGAAATGTTCATGCCGCTCATCACCTTGATGCGCGAAATAAGCGCGGCTTGAAAACGTTTCAACTGTGGCGGCAGCGGAATCTGATGCAAAATGCCGTCAATACGGTTACGAATTCGCAACTCATCTTCCTGCGGCTCGAAATGAATGTCCGTCGCGCGATCCTTGAACGCTTCCCAAATAATTTGGTTCACGAATTTGATGACGCTCGCCTCCTGATCGCCCTCGGTGATTTCCTTGTCGTAAGCGAGATCAAGATCCGCAGATTCGCCTTCGCCCATTTCATCAAGCGTTTCCGCGCCGACGCCGTAATATTTTTTCAGTGCCTTCTCGATTTCGCTGCGCGTCGCGAGCGCAAAACTCACCGGCATTTTCGCATCAAAGCGAACGGCATTCATCATCGCCGCGTCAAACGGATCGCTGACGGCAATCTGCAAAACGCCATTGTTGATGGCAACGGGCAAAACGAAATATTGAAACGCAATCTTGGTGGAAATTTTGCCGCGCACTTCGTCTTCAATCGTGAGTTTCGGCAAATCCAGATACGGCCAACCGAGCGCGGTCGCGAGCTTCTGAATAAAAACATCTTCGGCCACGCCGCGTTCGCGCGCGACGAACGTGAGCAGCGGCTCGGCGGAACCGGCGTCCGCCGCCGCGCGCCACGACTTGCGCCAATCGTCGAACTGCGCCGGAGACGCATCCGCGACCGTCGCAACGAGATTTCTGACTGGGCTAAAGGCCATTTAGGTTCAAATTGAACAATCCGAGCCGCGAAAAGTTGCAGAAAATCGGCGGCTTTACAAACCAAGTTTTAAGGCGAATCACTGGTTTTCCAAGATTGACACGCTTTGGGATTAGGAAAAAATGCCTTCATGCTTACGAAAGAACAGATTGCCAAGCTGTCCGTCGAAGACCAAGAAATGCTCGCCAAGCTGGAACTGGCCAAGTTTCAAAAGCACCAGCTTTTGTTGAAACAAGCGCGCGGCATGAATAAATCGTGGCGGGTTATTTTCGCCATGACTTCAGCGATGATCCTGACTTTTGCGGGCATTTATTTTGTGCTAGAAATAAGGAAGCACTCCCCGCCGAATCTGATGCTTGCCATGCTCGGCGTGGTGATTCTCAATTTTACAGCTTTGAGTTACACCTTTGGCATTAACCAACGGCTGGACGCACTGGTGGAACTTTTGGACGAAGACGGCAAACTAGAAAATTTGACTGGTCAATCTAAATGAAACAATTCGCCACCATCACCGTCATTGGCCGCGACAAGACCGGCGTCATTGCGCGCGTCACAAATTTTCTTTTTGAGCAGCACGCCAACATCGAGGCGCTAGAAGAACAAGTCGCGCGCGGCCAGTTCAGCATGACGCTGCAAGCCTCGTGGAAAAGTAGCGAGTTGAAATCCGATTTGCTCCGCACGGGCTTGGAAAAACTCGCCGCGCAACTCGGCATGGAAATTAAATTGCGCCTCACCGAGCCAAATCGCCGCCAGCGTTTCGCCATCATGGTCACGAAGGAAACGCATTGCTTCGACGCGCTGCTCGCGGCGAAATTGCCAGCGGAACCCGCACTCGTCATCGGCAATTACGCTGACTTCGGTTCGCGCGCGAAAAAGCATAAACTGCCGTTCGCGCATCTCGACTGGCGTGATCGCGCCCAATCCGAAAACGCCGCATTACAACTTTTTGAGGAACACGAAATTGATTTCATCGTGCTGGCGCGGTTCATGAAAATTTTATCGCCGAATTTCGTCTGGCGTCACAAAAATAAAATCATCAACATCCATCCGTCGTTGCTGCCGAGTTTCCCCGGCCCGCAGGCGTATCGTCAGGCTTACGAGAGCGGCGTGAAAATCGCCGGTGTCACCGCGCATTTTGTTTCCATGCGCTTGGACGAAGGCCCGATTATCGCGCAAGGTTCCTTCGCCATCACACCCGGAATGGAATTGCCGAAAATCATCGCCGCCGGCCAAAAAGAAGAAGCCAAAGTTCTCGTCAAAGCCGTAAAACTGTATCTCGGCAAACGGCTGGATGTTTATTGGGGCGTCGTGCGCGAGGTTTAGCAACCAGCCAAGCCGCGTCCGGGTAAATTTACTCATTTGCGACTTTTGAGTTTTCTGCTTAATTTGAGGCATGACGATTCAGGCTTTGGAAAAAGAAGTTTTGGAACTGCCGCCAAAATCGCGCGCACGTTTCGCGGAAAAAATCATTGAAACGATTGATGATTATACCGCCCCGGAAATTGAAACCGCTTGGACGGAAGAAATCGGGCGACGGGTGACGGAAATCAAATCTGGCAAAGCCAGCGGAATTCCTGCCGCCGAAGTGATGACCAAAGCCCGCCACGCATTGCATGAAACCCGTCGCCTATCATCGGCTCGCAGAAAATGAGTTGATAGAATCGGCGCGCTTTTATGAGCAGCGCCGGGAATTTCTCGGAGATAATTTTCTCGGCGCAATCGAAGAGACGCTGGAAAAAATCCAAAGGCATCCTGATTTGGGCAAACCGGGGAAATTTCAAACGCGCAGTTGGAAGACGAAGCGGTTTCCATTCCGCGTGGTTTATTTTGAGCAAACCGAACGGATTTGGATTGTTGCGATTGCCCACTTGAGCCGGAAGCCGAATTATTGGTTGGAAAGACTGGATTAAATTAGCAATGAACTTTTTCATTCAACGCAGCGAACTTCGCGACATTTACGAAAAAGTTGTCGCGGACGAACGCATTTCCGATGCCGACGCGTTGCGGCTATTTGAGACGAAAGATTTGAACGCGCTCGGCGCAATTGCGGATTTCGCGCGCCAGAAAAAGACCGGCAACAACCACGCCAGTTACATTGTTAATCGCTACGTCAACTACTCGAACTACTGCATTCTCTCGTGCCAGTTTTGTTCGTTCTCCAAGAAGAAACGCGATGCCGACGGCTTCCAGTTTTCCATCGAGGAGATTGTTCAAAAGGCGCGCGAAGCATTGAAAATTGGCATCACGGAAATGCACATCGTCGGCGGATTGCATCCGTCGCTGCCGTTCAGTTATTACACAGATATGTTGAAAGCATTGAAGAATCTCGATGCACGCCTGCAATTAAAATGTTTCACCGCCATTGAAATTCTGCACCTTGCGTGGCTCTCGAAAAAAACCGTCGAGCAAACTTTAATTGAATTGAAAGACGCCGGACTTGCGTCGCTCACCGGCGGCGGCGCGGAAATTTTTCGCAAAGAAGTTCGCAGCGCCATCGCCAAGGGAAAAGAATCCGCCGAGGAATATCTCGACGTGCATCGCACCTGGCACAAGCTCGGCCAGCGCAGCACTTGCACGATGCTTTATGGCCACGTCGAAACGCTCGCCGACCGCGTGGAT
>DATCFH010000113.1:0-5695 GCA_036509625.1 Verrucomicrobiia bacterium | reverse complement strand
AAGGATTTTTGTTCGCCGACCAAATTCGTGCCGTCCCACAGGGTCGCGCGCCACGCGGTGACGGCGCCGAAGCTTTTATATTCGTCGCCGGCGAGGGTGAGCGGCGTCCAATTCTCGAAAAATCCGGTGGTGGCTTCGGCGGTGAGCGTTTTGAATTTCGGCAGGTTGTTGGTCAGGGCAATGCCGCGCAGTTCGAGTTGAATTTTTAATTTATTTTCGCCCAAATTTTTGGCCGACCATTGCACGTCGTAGCGAATGGCGGAAATCTGATTTGTCTCCTGACGTAGCTTGGCCTGATACGCGTCGCGGTCAAACAGGCTGGGCGAAAGTGCGGTGCGACCTTTCAAATCAACGAGCAGCGGCAGCACTTTAATGACGCGACCGGTGACGGCATCGGCGGCGTGAGCCGTGGCGAAAAGGCCGAGCGTAAGCAGCAAAATCAAGGTCGCGCGCATGAAGCAACGATAGCGGGGAGCGCCGTGAATTCAACCTATTTCGGGTGGAAGCTGAAAATTTGAACCTGATTGCCGTTGCGATAAAGCACGGCGACAAATTCGCGCTCGCTCGTGCCGGTGCGCGCGGTGGCATGGACTTCGTAGGTCGAACCGGTGACGGTGCAGTAACGGCTGACTTGCTGCTGGCCGAGCGGACTGGGAATGAAGGTGGTAAGCTGGTTCAGGTCGTTAATGATGCCGGTGGAATTGTCCATGGTGTTCGCGGTGGAACGAAAGGTGATGATGTTTTGCGCCGCCGTGGCGTCCACGCCGGGAATGCACGTCAGCACATTTGCGTCGGCGGTGTTGACGTTGATCTTGCCGTTGGAATAAGGCGTGAACACGTCGCGCAAACCAAAGGCGTAATCCGGTTCCTGCCCCGGCGCGCTGCCGAAACCGAGTTTGTGATGTTGGAACGCGGGATTGGAATCCGGCGCGGGTCCGCCCTTGAACATGTGCGGCGTGATGCCCTTGATCAATTGCAATTCCTCGATGTCGTCAATCGGCGCGTCCTTGGCGTAATACGGCGGCGTCAGTCCCTGATAATAATCGCTCTCCGCACCGGCGGGACGTTGGCCGTCATCGGTGTCCACCCAATCCTGAATCGAATCGGACACGAGCGAAATGGAACCGGCATCCACGCCCATCGTCGTCAATACTTGCTGCAACAACTGGCTGTCCGCGCTGTTGACGTTAATCTTACTTTCCTGCTCGATAATTTTCAGCGAAACCGCGCCGTCGCCGACGGGAAAATTGTCCAGCGAAATGCCCGCGAGCGGACTGTTCGTCTCCGCGCCCACGCCCGGCCCGCCCGCCCAAATCTGTTGCAACGAAGTCGGCCCGCCCGGTTCCTGCGCGAGAATCCAGCACGCGCGCTGCACGCCGGCGCGCCCGATCCACAAAAGTTTTCCATCGTCATTGCCGTTTTGCGCGAGCTGGTTTTCCACCTTCATGAAAATCGCCAGCGCGCCCGCCAAAATGGACAGCACCGTCACCGCCACCAGCGCGATGATGACGGCGAAACCGCGACGGGAATGTTGCGTGGAAATTTTCATTTATTTCATCCCGGGCAATTTGATGTGCGGTTGATTAGCCGCACCGCCGACCGAACCGTTTTGGATGGCCGCCGGCATGGTTTGCGACGGCAGTGAATAAACGCGCGCCACCGGAACATCCGGTGCGGACGCGCCCGCCGCCGTGTTGCCACCAAGCACCAGCTTCACGCGCAACAAGGTTGGAATTGAATTCGTTTCGAGCCATTCGGTCGCCCAATCCAACTTGTTCGTGTCCCAGCATTCCACGGTGAATTTGCGGACGTTGCGCGCGAGCACGAGCGGGAATTGCTGCTCATCATCGTCCAAATCCATCAGCACGGGATTCTGGCGCAGCACGAGATTTTTCTGACCGTTCTCGCCCGCTTCGAGCGAATACGAAAGCCGGCGCAAATTAAAATCGCGGCCAGTGTTCGGATTGACAAACTTGCCGTTGCGCGGAAAAATTTCCGGCACGCGCGCGGTGAAACTCAAAGTTCCCGCGTCAGCGTCTTCGCCCACCACAAAACTGTAATACTTCGGCGACGCTTGAAACGACTGCACGGCCATCAGCGAATCCTCCAGCGTGCGGAGCGTGATGCGCTGGCGTTGCGCCTGCGCGGCCACGTCTTGCGCCACCTGCGTCGCCCGCATGATCGAACCCCACACCGAATAAATCGCCATGAGCACCATGCTAAAAATCGCGATGGCAACCATGACTTCAATCAGCGTGAATGCGATGGAAAATTGCGGATTGCGGATTGCGGATTGCGGATTGCAGTCGCCGCGCGATGCCGTTTGAAATTTGAAATTTGAAATTTGAAATTTCATTTGTGGATGAAATTGCCGCCGTCAAGGCTGCCGGCGGGTGATTGCGGATCGTAAAAAACCGAGGACAAATCCGAAATAATTTCGCGGCTGCCGCGCTCCTGCACGACGCATTCGACACTGAATAATTTGTTCGTCGCCACTTCACGAATGTCCGCCGTCCAGGAATAATCGCGGTAGGCGTCGCCCAGAATATCCGCCATGCTACCGGAGTAAGTGCCTTCCACCAAAATGTTCGTGTTGGCGTAAGTCGCCAAGACCGGACCGGCGTCCATGAGCGGCCGTTGCATACGTCGCGCGTTGGCGAGCGTCTGTGAAACGAGACTCAAAATCGCAAACACGGCAAGGAAAAAAATGCCGATAGCGAGCATCACTTCCAACAGCGAAAACGCGTGACGACGGCGACGGACGAGATTTTTTATTTTCGTTTTCATTGCTTCACGTCGCTGACGATGGGCGTGCCGGTGGCGTAGTCCAAAGTAATTTTTTCCGACTCGCCGCGACCCAACAATACAATGACGGCTTCATCGCAAGTGCCGTCGGGATAAAAAAATATTTTCGCCCAGTCGGATTCCAAATAGTCCTGCCGGAAAATATCAAGCATCGCGAAGTGAATGCCGTCCGGCAACGTCGAGGCCGCGACTTTGCCATTGCTGCCGCCGCCCGCCGCCGCGCCTTCGACGCTGAAGCTGCCATCCGCCGGATGAATCACGACGGCGGTTTTTTGTTTGCTGATAATCGCCCGTTCGCGCGCCGTAAAACACACATCTTGCACGTCGCTCAAGGCTTTTCGCATTCCTTCTTTTTGCACGGCCTTGATGATGGACGGCATGCCCATCGCCGCGACGAGGCCGATGATGGCGACGACCACCATGATTTCAATGAGCGTGAAAGCGCGGCGGCATTCGCCATTTGAAATTTGAAATTTGAAATTTGAAATTTGCACTTTCAATGGCCTCCGCCGTTGGCGCTGATGTGCGAAACCAAATTGAACATCGGCAGCAAAATGCTCAACAACAGAAAGCCGACGACGACCGCCATCAAAATAATCAGCGCTGGTTCGATGAGTTGCGTCATCACGCGCAACGAGATTTGCAGTTCGCCTTCGTAAGTGTCCGCGAGATTGTTCAACGCGCCGGGCACATCGCCGGTTTCCTCGCCAATGCGCACGAGGTCCACCATGAGTTGCGGGAATAATTTACTTTTGGCCAGCGGCTGCGCGAGGGTTTTGCCGTCCGTCACCGCCGCGCGCGTTTCGGCGACGGCTTCCTTGATGAGCGAGTTGGACATGACTTGCTCGGTGATTTTCAACGCGGTCAAAACCGGCACGCCGTTTTGCAGCAGTGTTCCCAAGGTGCGCGTGAATTGTCCGAACAAATTCAACTTCACCACTTTTCCAACCACCGGGGCTTTCATGCGCCATTCGTCCAGCTTGCGCCCGCCCGCCGCGCTGCTCTGAAACCGCTTGAACAAAATCACCACGGCGATGATGAACAGGCCGAGCAGCCACCAGAATTGTAAAAACAATCCGCTCGCACCCATCAGCATTCGCGTCGGCAACGGCAATTGGACACCGAAGCCGTTAAAAATTTCCGTGAAGCGCGGCATCATAAAAAACATGAAGAAACCCACGATTAAAATCCCGACGCAAATGACCATGACCGGATAAATCATGGCCGACTTGAATTTCGACTGCACTTCCGCGAACTGTTGGAGGTGGCTCGCCATGCGCCGCAGCACTTGCACGAGTGAACCGCTCGACTCGCCCGCCTTCACCATGTTGACATATAAATCGGAAAAAATTCGCGGCTGATGCGCCATCGCGTCCGAGAGACCGCGCCCCTCGGTCACTTCCTGTTTTAATTCGCGACTGACTTCGGCGGGAATGCCTGGACTCTGCAAATGCATCATGCTGTTCAACGCCAACGTGAGCGGCATTCCTGATTGCAGCAAGTTTGCGAGCTGCGTGGTGAACGTCGCAAGCTCCTGCAATTTCGGTTTGCGCTTCTGCGTCATCTGCTCGCGCATGGATTGGGGAAAGAAAGAACTTAAATCCACCCCGCCCTTGGCCGTTTTTTTGTTCGCCGACGGCGCGCCGGGTTTCATATCCGTCACGGCGAGCGGAAAAAGTCCGGAGCGCTGGATTTGCGCGAGCGCGGCGGCGCGGTCGGGAACCTCGAGCACGCCCTCGACGAGTTCACCGGAACGTTTGCGGGCCTTGTATGAAAACTGCGGCATAAAGTCTTGTATTAAAAACCGCGCGCGCGCGAAAGTTGCAAATTATCAATTGGTAAATCCTGCTTGACGCGCGCGCCATTTCGCGGTTGCATTGTCGCCACTATGAAAATGAAATTTTTCGCCCTTCTCGCCGGAGCCGCCATTGCCGCCACCGGCTGCGTCAGCACCGTCAACAACGAACACACTTTCGCCAGCACCTGGAGCAAAGACTCCGTCTCCGGCCGCTATCAGCGCACCGTGGATCAAGTTTATCAGGCCGCCGTCACCGTCATCCAGAGCAACGGCGTGCTGCTGACCGAATACATTCCGCACGACAATACCAACGCCGTGCGCTCCCTCGAAGGCAAGGTCAACCAGCGCAATGTCTGGATTCGCGTCGAAGGCGTTGACCCGCGCACCACGCAAGTGGATGTGCAAGCGCGCGGCAGTTGGGGCGGCAGCGACCTCGACCTCGTGCATGAATTGGAAAAAGAAATCGCCCTGCAACTCGCACGATAATTTTTTAATCATTTAGCCACGACGAAGTGGCAACCAAAAGCCCGCGATGAAAATCGCGGGCTTTTTTTAATTCAAAGACGCACCGGAATATTCTTCGCCTTCAAAAACTGTTTCACGTCGCCGACGGTGAAGGTGCCGAAATGGAAAATGCTCGCGGCGAGGACGGCGTCGGCTTGGCCGGCGAGCAGCACGTCGGCCATGTGTTCCAGCGTGCCCGCGCCACCGCTGGCCACCACCGGCACGCCCACGGCCTCGCTCACGCGCCGCGTGATGACGAGATCAAATCCCGCCTTCGTGCCGTCGGCGTCAATGGAGTTCAAAACAATTTCGCCCGCGCCGAGTTGAACCGCTTTTTTCGCCCAATCAATCGCGTCGAGACCGGTGTCCTTGCGTCCGCCGTGCGAGAACACGCCCCATTTGTCCGGCGCGATTTTTTTCGCGTCAATGGAAACGACGATGCACTGGCTGCCGAATTTTTCCGCGCCTTGCCGGATGAGTTCGGGATTGGCGATGGCGCTGGAGTTGATGGAAATTTTATCCGCCCCGGCACGCAACATCGCATACATATCGTCCACGGATTTAATTCCGCCGCCAACGGTAAGCGGC
>DATCFH010000112.1:0-3852 GCA_036509625.1 Verrucomicrobiia bacterium | reverse complement strand
GAAAGAAACGCCGGCGCCTTTGTAGGTTTTGGCGATGATGGCGAGCGGGCGTTCGTCGAGACCGACGCCGCTCAAGACTTCCATGATTTCTTCCATGTCATGACCGTCGTCGAGGGTTTCGACGCGCCAACCGAAGGCTTGAAAACGTTTCACATAAACGCTGATGTCATGACCAAACATCGTCGCCTGACTTTGGCCGAGGCGGTTCGCATCAACGATTGCGATGAGGTTGCTCAATTTGTAAAAGCCCGCGAGGTTGGCGGCTTCCCAGACGGAACCTTCGGCGATTTCGCCGTCGCCCATCAGGACGTAAGTGTTGAAATCCAGCTTGTCCTGCTTGGCCGCGAGCGCCATGCCGACACCGACGCCGAGACCTTGACCGAGCGAACCCGTCGCCACATCGGCGAACGCGAGACGCGGTGTGGGATGACCTTCGAGGTCGTTGCCGAACTGGCGGAGTTTCAGCAGTTCAGGAATCGGAACAAAACCATTTTCCGCCCACGCGGCGTAAAGCAGCGGCGCGGCGTGGCCTTTGGACAAAATGAAACGGTCGTTGTTGTAGTAATGCGGATTCTTCGCATCATATTTCATGTGGCCGAAAAACAGCGCGGCGACGACATCCGCCGCCGAAAGGCAGCTCGTCGGATGGCCGCTGCCGGCCGCCGTGGTCGCTTCGATGGAGTGGATACGCAAGGTGTTGGCGATGCCCTTCAGCAGTTCGATATCGGTTTCAATCATAAATTTTTAGAGCGGCAAGATTAGCCGACGAATGGCGAAAGCCAAGAATGAAATCCGCCAAACAACAGCGCCCGCGCGCTTGGTGGCACGCGGGCGTTTGAATTTAATCTGGCGAAGTTTATTTGCCGAGCAGTGCGCGCGCGGCCTCGACCATTTTTGGCGCGGTCAAACCGTGTTTCACATAAAGTTCCTCGGCCATATACGCCGACTGGCCGAATTCGCCGTGGATGCCGAGTGATTTCACGCTGTGCGCGATGCCGGAATTTGACAGCGCGTGCGAAACTTGCGCGCCCATGCCGCAAATCAATTGATGATCTTCAATCGTAACGACTTTGCCGCCGCATTTTTTCACCGCTGCGCCGATGGTTTCCAAATCCACCTGATTCACGAATGGATTATTGATGACCGTGGCTTTGATGCCTTGCGCGGCCAAAAGTTTTCCAGCTTCAATCGCTTTGTTAACCAACACGCCGCAGCCGATGAGCACGACGTCACTGCCTTCGGAAAGGATTTGCGCCTTGCCCCACGGAAATTGCGCGCCTTCGATCCACGTCAGCGGATAATTTTCGCGACCGACGAAGAAAATATAATTCTCGCCGTCCTTGCCTGCCGCGCGATCCGCCGCGAATTTTTTAATGGCCTGATACATCAGCGATTCGGCTTCGTCCGAGCAACTCGGCGCGATGACGCAAGTGTGTGGAATCGCGGAAACGGCGGCGAAAAACGTCGTCGCCTGATGGCTCGCGCCGTCCGCTGCGTCCTGAAAACCGATGTGCGAAAACATCGCGATGACGGGCGCTTGCGAGAGCGCGGCCATCGTGAGCGGCAGATTTCCTTTCGTCACGCCGAACTGGCCGAACGTGTCCACGATGGGAATAAAACCGGATTTCGCGAGACCGGCGCCGACGCTGATCATGTTCGATTCCGCGATGCCAACTTCAATCCAGCGGTCAGGAAAACTTTTGTGAAACAGGCTGATGCCCGTCGAACCTTGCACGTCCGCCGAAACGGAAAACACCGGCAAACCTTCCGTCGCCGCGCGCACGGCGGCTTTGGCGAGGCCGGTTTGCACTTTATCTTTTTTCGCGGCGGGCGCGGCGGCGGCTTTAGCTTTCTTCGCGGCTTCGCTGGTTTCCCAATCCGCGCGCAAAGTTTTTGCCCAGTTCGCAAATTCTTCCGGCGTCGCGTTGCCGTAAATTTCGTCCACAAACGGAATAATTTTTTCGCCGTTCGCGAGCGGGAAACCATGTCCGCCGGACGCGCTTTCCATCGTGGATTTTACGCCGAAGCCCTTGATGGTTTTGGCGAGAATGCAAACCGGTTTCGTCGGATCAGCTTTCGCGCTCGCGATGGCTTTTTCGAGCGTGAGATAAACTTCCTGCAAATCATTTCCGTTGGCGACGTGCAGCACATTCCAGCCGAGTCCGCCGATGCTATTGAACGTCGGATTCATGCTGAACGAATCCGCCGTGATGCGACCGGAAAGCTTGGTATCATTGTCGGAAATGATCATCACGAACGGATTTAATTTGCCTTTCGCGGCGAGTCCGGGAATGGCGGCGAACGCTTCTTTCGCTTCGCCTTCCATGCTCGCGCCGTCGGAAATCGTCACGATGGTCACGCGGTCGCGCTGCGCGATTTTATCGCCGATGGCGAGACCTTGCGCCTGTGGCAGCGACGAGCCGAGCGGGCCGTTGCTCAACAAAACGCCAGCGGGATTGATGTGCGATTCGCCGTGGCCGGTGAGTTTGCTGTGAATGCCGCGAAAACCTTTCAATGTCTCCAGCGTCATGCCGTCAAAACCGTAAAGTGCGCGCACGGCATAAACGCCGTTCTCGGTGTGACCGGCGTCGTTGATAAAATTAAAAGCCTCGTGCCATTCGCGTCCCTGGGTCGCGAACATGACGCCGTGAATCGCCGACATGATTTCTGCAAACGCCGCCGGGCCGCCCCAATGGCACGCCGCACCGCCGACCACCGCATGAACATCCATGAGCGCCACCGCCGCGCGACTCGCGCGCGGATCGGCCAGCGTGACTTCCATGCCCGCAGAATTTTTCACCGTGAGCGAGTATTTCAGCGCGGTCTTGGGCGTGGGCGCGAGCTTGGATTTGAGTTGGATGGGTTTCAGCGGTGGAGCTTCCACGGCTTTGACGACAGAGGTATCAGCGGCCATAATTTTTAAGAATGTTAATTAAACAATGATTTTAATTTGGTTGGGCGAAAAAGGAAGAATTAACTGTGCCAAAACCATGCGGCGATTTCATGGTTGCCAGTAATTTTTTTACCAACTTATTCCGGCAACACATGGCCGGGCGTCGAGCACGTCGGCAATTCGTCCACGGCGTTGATGAGATAAATTCCACCGCTGGGACAAATTGGCAAAACGCCATTTTTCAAATACGGCGACAAATCTTTTTCCGACGGGACGGCGCTGTCGGGCTTGTCAAAATCCGTCGCCCATTGTTGTTTGGCGTCATCAATCAAACGGAGATTATTCAGGCAAGTTTTTTTGGCGATGATTGTGGCGCTCGCATCCATCGCCGCCGTGCTGGCATTGACGATTTGGTTGTTCAGGTTTTCGAGTTCCTGCAAATGTTGCTGCTGCAATGACAGCGCCATGCGCGCCGTGGCGAGATGCGTCGCGTTGGATTGATTTTCCAAAATTAAAGGCACAACGGACGCCTGCACGGCGGCGAGTTTGTTCGTGTAAATGCCATTTTGTTTTCGCAACCGGGAGATTTCCGCCGCTTGCAAACCGGCGTCGGATTTTCGGAGCGCGTCGAGTTCCGTCTGCATTGTGCGCATCTGGATTTGCGCCGCGCGCATGTCCGTCTGCGCGGCGTCCTTCTCGCGGACGGCGCGGAAAAGGAGGATTTCCGCAAACACCATCAGCGCGAGACATAGCCACGCGAACCAGCGTTTGAAATTCATGGTGGCGGAGTTGTCGCGCTTTTAAGGAACGGCGTCAAATCAGAAATGAAAATTGAAAAACTAAAAATTGAAAAACTAAAGCGGGAAAATTCAAACTGGCTTGCCGAGCCGTAGCTCGCAGCCGTGGAAAGTCCATGTTTTGTTGTTGTCACAACGCAGTGTTATTTCGATCATTATAAA
>DATCFH010000111.1:0-3960 GCA_036509625.1 Verrucomicrobiia bacterium | reverse complement strand
AAAACAACAATTTGGAATGTTCGGCCTCTGCCAATGGGCGTTGCGTTATGCAGCGCGCCGCCGGCTTCCGCTCGCGGCGGTCATTGCCACAATGTTGCTGAATGTCGGGTTGAATGTTTTGAAACCGTTGCCGATGGTCTTTCTCGTTGACCATGTGCTGCAAACCAAGCCCATGCCGCCGTGGATGTCGAGGCTCGTTGAACTGTTGCCAGGCGCACCGACGACTGAACACCTCATCGGCTGGAGTGTTGTCGCAACCGTTTTATTTTTTTTGTTCAGTTGGGCGATTGGTCTGGCAAACGCTTTCGCCAACATCAGTCTCGGCCAGCGGATGGTTTATGATCTCGCGTCTGATTTATTTGCGAAGTTGCAACAACTGTCGCTACGTTTTCACGCGAGCAAATCCGTCGGCGACAACATCCGCCGCGTTACCGCCGATTGCGCGTGCATTTCAACCATCATCAAGGACGCCCTGCTGCCGGTGGTGTCATCCGTCGTCACCGTCGCGGCGATGTTCGGGATTCTGTGGCGCATTGACGCCACGCTCACGCTGCTCGCGCTGGCGGTCGTGCCGTATATGATTTTGATTTTTTATTTCTACGCGCATCCGATGTTGAAATTCAGTTATGCGGAGCAGGAAACCGAGGCGCGCATTTACGAAGTCGTCGAACAAACCCTGTCCGCGATTCCCGTTGTGCAATCTTTCTGCCGCGAGGAACTCAACGACCGTCGCTTTGCGCTGGCAACTTCCCAAACGCTCGCCGCCACGTTCACGCTCACCAAAGTGCAGTTGCGTTTCAAAGTGCTGATGGGCTTGGCCACCGCCGTCGGCACCGCCGCGATTCTCTGGCTTGGCGCGCGGCACGCGCTGGCAGGAACGATGAGCATCGGCACAATTTTACTTTTCCTGTCGTATCTCGGTTCGCTCTACGATCCGCTTTCCACCGTGATGTATACTTCGGCCACGATCCAAACCGCCGCCGGCAGCGCACAGCGCGTCCGCGAAGTTTTGGAAACTGAACGCGAAGTTGCCGACAAGCCCGGCACGGCAAAATTGTCTGCCGTGCGTGGCCGCGTTCAAATTGAAAATACCACTTTCGGTTACGAAAAAAATCGGCCTGTCCTGCGCGACATCAATTTGACGGTCGAACCCGGCGAAACTGTCGCGCTGGTCGGCGCGACCGGCGCGGGCAAAAGCACGCTCGTCAGTCTCGTTCCCAGATTTTTCGATCCGTGGCAGGGCCGCGTGCTCGTGGACGGACAAGATGTTCGTGATGTTCAATTGAAAAGCCTGCGGCAAAATATCGCCGTCGTTTTGCAAGAACCGTTTCTATTTCCGCTCTCGGTCGCCGAGAACATCGCTTATGGCCGTCCATATGCGACGTTCGCTGAAATTGAAGCTGCCGCGCGCGCCGCCAACGTGCACGATTTTGTCACGCGACTGCCGCAAGGTTATCACACAGTAATCGGTGAACGTGGTGCGACTCTTTCCGGCGGCGAACGCCAGCGACTTTCCATCGCCCGCGCGCTGGTGAAAAATGCACCGATTTTGATTCTCGACGAACCCACCAGCGCGCTCGACGCGGAATCCGAAGCCCTGTTGCTTGAAGCATTGAGTCGGCTGACACAAGGCCGCTCCACGTTCATCATCGCGCATCGCCTGTCCACCATCCGCCGCGCGACGCGCATCGTTGTGCTTCAGGACGGCACACTTGCTGAAAGCGGAACGCATGAAGAATTGCTGCGGCGTGGCGGACTGTATGCAAAGCTGCACGAAATCCAATTCGGCGGAAGCAGCTCGAGAAGTTGAAACAAATGAATCAAACGCAAAATCCCGGACGCTGGAGCAACGGCACGCTGCCGTCAAATGTTCGACTCGGCGACGACACCGTGATTTCCGGCGACCTCGCTTTCAAACGCTTTTACAGCCGCGAGCCGGACGCGCTCGTCATCGGCGCGCATGGCACGATGGATGGCGTGCATTTCGACCTCGGCGAACGCGGCCGTATGGCCATTGGTGATTTTTGCTATTTCACCAACGCCGTTCTGCTCTGCGAACTGGAAATTCGCATCGGCAATTACGTCGTCATCGGCTGGAACGCGACGATTGCCGACACCGATTTTCATCCGCTTGCGCCTGCCGAACGCATTGCCGACGCCATTGCTTGCTCGCCACTTGGCAAAGGCCGACCGCGACCGGAAGTTTTGAAACTGCCGATAATTATCGAAGACGACGTTTGGATCGGGCCGAACGCAACAATTCTCAAAGGCGTGCGCATCGGCACCGGCGCGTGGATCGAAGCCGGTTCACTCGTTACGCGCGACGTGCCACCGCACGCGCGTGTGCTTGGCAACCCGGCGCAAATCATCGGAGAAGTTCCATGACCAAAAATCGAAAACTTGAATGGGATTGGTTTCCGGGTGTGATTCCCGAAAACGTCGTTGTGGATGTCACAGCTTACATTGAGACGACGTTCAGTTTTCAGTTTTATCGCAGCCAGTTGTCGGGCGGCGTTGAATATAAACATGGCGCTTCAACGTATCTCGGCACGATGTTTGATGTCGGCCCGCGCGGACGCGTGACGCTCGGTGAGTATGCGCTCGTCCACGGCGCGCGGATTATCTGCGACTCGGAAATTTTCATTGGCGACTACGCGCTGATTTCGTGGAACGTGGTTTTGATGGATACCTATCGCGTTCCATTGAACGCGCAAGAACGGCGCAGAGAACTGGAATTGATTTCAACGCGCGAATTGCGAATTGCCAGCGCTGATGTTCCGGCGAAGCCAATTCGCATCGAACGCAATGTCTGGATTGGTTTTGACGCCTGCGTGCTGCCCGGCGTGACTATTGGCGAAGGCTCGGTCATCGGCGCAAAATCCGTGGTGACGGAAAATGTTTCGCCGTTCACCGTCGTCGCTGGAAATCCGGCGCGCGTGATTCGCCAGCTTGATTCACAGGAGAAGAACCACCATGCCTGAAAAACCACCAAGCAAAGGCAAGATCATCGTTTTCGGAATCCTGTTCTGGTATCCGCTGGCCGGAGTCACTTATCAATTTCTTCATTACCTCATCGGCCTGCGACGATTGGGCTATGATCCGTATTACATCGAAGACTCCGGTCGTTGGATTTACGATCCGCGCCTCAATGACCTTTCACCCGACGCAAGCGGGAACATACGAAGCCGTATTGCCCGCGTTGCAAGCGCACGGCTTCGGCGACCGCTGGGCGTTTCGCGGAAAATATCCCGACGGTAAATGCTATGGCATGAGTGAAACGCAAATTGAACAGCTTTACCGCGAGGCCGATGCGTTTCTCAACGTCACAGGCGCGCAGGAAATCCGCGACGAACACTTGGCAATTCCACGACGCATTTACGTCGAGTCTGATCCGTTCGCTTCGCAGATCAAAGTTGCCAAAGGTGACGCCGGAATGATCAAAACGCTCGCCGCGCACGACACGCTTTTTAGTTTCGGCGAAAATCTTGGCGCTTCCGATTGCGATGTGCCGATGGAAAAATTCCGCTGGCTGCCCACACGTCAGCCCATCGCGCTGGAATTGTGGGAGAGTTCAACTCACGGCGGCGATACTTTCAACACCATCACGACATGGCACAACAAAGGTAAAAACATCGAGTGGCGCGGTGAGACGTGGTATTGGACGAAGGATCGCGAGTTTGAAAAAATTCTCGATTTGCCAAAACTCCGAACCGTGAAATTTGAACTCGCCGCCACCGTGGACGACGAAGTCAAGGCATTGCTCAACCGTCACGACTGGTTGCAAACAAGTTCGATTGGAATTTCCCGTGACACTGATGGCTATCGCAATTATATCCAGCAATCGCGCGGCGAATTTACCGTCGCCCGCGACCAGTATGTGCGTCCCAACACCGGCTGGTTCAGCGACCGCACGGCGTGCTATCTGGCGGCAGGCCGTCCCGTCATCACGCAGGAAACCGG
>DATCFH010000110.1:0-10780 GCA_036509625.1 Verrucomicrobiia bacterium | reverse complement strand
GCGAGCAGCCGGTGCGTGTGCTCAAAAAATGCGCCGCCGGTCCAGAATTTTATCGGCAGCGCGAACATATTGTAGCCGTAACTCGTCGGCCAGTCGGGCACGGACATTCCGGCTTCATGGCTGGTCACGAGGCCGCCGAGGCCGATGAGCAGAAACGTGGCGACGGCGTTTAATACGGCGAACCAGAACAGTGCGGGATTATATTTATTGTTCACGTTTCAAAAAGAATGACCGCTGCGTTTTGTCCGCGCAGCGGCCGTTCTTGGAAGAAAATTTATTTTACTTCAAACGTAAAATTTTGCGCCGCGCCGTCGGCCTTCACTTCGACTTCGGCGGTCTGCGTGCCGAGTTTGCGGTGCGCGGCTTCGAGTGTGTATTTGCCGGGCGGAACATTTTTGATGGTGAATTTTCCATCCGCGCCGCTCACGGCGTAATACGGATTATCCACGACGGTGACCCACGCGAACATCCACGGATGCACGTCGCATTGGAATTTCAGGAACGGCTCCGGCTTGTCAAATACGAAGGTCAAATCCGCGCCGCCGGGCATCTGCACCACATTTCGCGGGTCGTTGGCCTTGGGCACGGTGTGGATGTTGTGAACGCAGTTGTCAGAATTTCTCACGATGATTTTCTGGCCGGTCTGCACGGCAAGAATCTGCGGATTATACAAGCAACCTTTCTGGTCGAGCAGCACGGACGGCGCGCTCGCGCCGGTGGACGGGGCGGAAATTCCTTTGAGCGTAACAATGACATCCGCCAGATCGCCATTGGCATCAACAACGTAAAATTTCGTCTTCGGCAGCGCGCCCGGATAACTGAGGCTGCAATTCGGGTCGTCCTTGATGGGCGTAATCTCCACCGCAGCGGGCGGCGTGCCTTTGAGGGTGATGACGCCGGTGATGTCGCCCGCGTGCGCGACCGGCAAAAATGCCAGTGCCGCCAGCAATAAAAAGAATGAGGAGATTTTCATAGTTTCAGCATTGAATCTAACGCGGCCACACGGCGGGTCAAGCGGATTGTGAATTTTTTCACAAGCAAAAGGTTGTGGTAAATTCAACTGAAGTGAACACAAATCATTTCAGTCTATTTCCACCCGCCAGAATTTCCATGATGCGCGCCGGCGCTTCGTCGCTTTGCAACAGCCGCGCCATCGCCTTCATGTGCGGGTCAATATGGCTGAAAAACTTCTTGTAGGCGGCGCAGAGATAATTCAAGCCGTCTTCACCGTCGGGTGTTTGGATGAAACGATGCTTCGGACATTCGCCGTTGCAGGCAAAACGCACTTCGCACTCGCGACAAAATTTCGGGAGCGAATCGGATTTGTCATTGCCAAATTTTATTTGCGGCGGCGAGCTCACCATCGCACCGAAACTTTGGTTCATCACGTTGCCGAGTTTGTGGCGCGGATAAACATAATGGTCGCAACTGTAAAGGTCGCCGTTGTGTTCGATGGCCAGCGCCGCACCGCATTTTTCCGCGAACACGCAAAGCGACGAGCCAAGCCCCATCCAGTTGCCCAGCGCCACATCAAACAACTGCACGAAAGTTTTGCCGACATCCTGCCGAACCCACTCGTCAAAAATCGCGGAGAGAAATTTTCCATATTGCTCCGCCTCGACGCTCCACGGCATGACGATGGATGGATTTTCTTTTTCACCCGGCAACGGCGGCGCGGCAAAATCGTAGCCCGCCATTTTCATTTCCGCCGGCGCGGCGCGTTCAACCAGCGGAATGAACTGGATAAATTGACTGCCGATACTTTTTAGAAAGCGATAAACCTCCAGCGGATGTTGGGAGTTCGCGCGGTTGATGACGGTGAGCGTGTTGAATTCGACCTTGTATTTTTTGAGCAATTCCAATCCGCGCATCACAGCGGCAAATGTCGGCTGCTGCCGTTTGTCCACGCGATATTTGTCATGCAATTCCGCCGGACCGTCAATTGACAATCCGACCAGAAATTTATTTGCGGCGAGAAATTCACACCATTCGTCATCAAGTAATGTGCCATTGGTTTGGATCGCGTTGAAAATGGTTTTTCCAGCCGCATATTTATTTTGAAGCGCCACGGCCTTGCGGAAAAAATCCATGCCGAGCAACGTCGGCTCGCCGCCCTGCCATGCAAAATTGATTTCTGCCGACGGCTGGCTGTGGATGTATTGGCGGACATATTCCTCCAAAACTTCGTCGCTCATGCGCCACGAGTTTTCGCCGGGATAAAGTTTTTCCTTTTCGAGATAAAAGCAGTATTTGCAATCGAGATTACAAATCGGCCCGACGGGTTTCGTCAAAATATGAAACCCGCGTCCGGCGTCGGTGATGGGCGGCTGGCTCACGCGGGCGAAGATAATTGTTTTGACGGCGCAGCGCAAATTTCCCGCGCTTGCCAATGCCGGTCACGATGATAAATTTTTACGCATGACCACCGCGAACGAGACCAAATGGACGCGCCGCGATTTTTTGGGAACGGTTGCCGGAGCCGGAGCCGCCGCGTCGCTGCCCGGCGTGCTGCACGCGCAGATTGCCAAATCCGGCCGCAAGCCGAACGTGCTGTTCATCATGTCCGACGATATGCGCGTGGAACTCGGCTGCTACGGCAGCATGTTTCACGCAAAGACGCCGAACATTGACGCGCTCGCCAAATCCGGCGTGCGCTTCGACCGAAATTTCTGCCAGTTTCCGCTGTGCAATCCGTCGCGCGCGTCGCTGCTCACCGGCAGAAATCCAACGAAGACCAGCGTGCTCGGGAACCGCACCGACTTTCGCGTGGCGCATCCCGACTGGACGACGCTGCCGCAATTGTTCAGCCAGAACGGCTATGTTTCCGTGCGCGCGGGAAAAATTTATCACGGTGGAATTGACGACGCGAAATCGTGGAACGAAACCAGCGACAAAGGTGGACGCACCGACGATGGCAGCGATCCGGCAGTCGGAAAAACCGTGGAAATTCCGCACGAACAGATTCCGATGCCAAACGGAGTTTTGCCACCGCTGCCCGCCGACAACGCGCGTTCTGCCTATTCAGATCGAATTGTTGTTCTCGATGGCAACGGCGAGGGCCACGGCGATTATCTGACCGCCGACCGCACAATTGAGAATCTGCGAAAATACAAAGACCAGCCGTTTTTCATCGCGTGCGGATTTGTGAAGCCGCACAGCCCACCGACCGCACCGCAGAAATTTTTGGATCTGTATGACGTTGATAAAATAAAACTGACGCCGGATTTCGCGGCGTGGCCGACCGTGCCGCCGGGATTTCCGAGCGCGGCCATCCGCAAGCGCAACGCCGATTTATTTATTGGCCGGGGCGCGAGCGAGACGGCGGCGAAGGAAGTCATCCGCGCGTATCTCGCCTCGATTTCCTGGGTGGACTGGAACATCGGCAGAGTCTTGAAAGAATTGGACGATCTTGGTTTGCGCGAAAATACCATCGTTGTTTTCATGGCCGACCACGGCTATCAACTCGGCGAAAAAGGCAAATGGTCGAAAGCCGGTTCGCTGTTTGAAATGGGCACGCGCGTGCCGTTGATCATTTCCGTTCCCGATGTGCGCGGCAACGGCCAAAGCAGCCCGCGCATCGTGGAGTCGCTGGACATTTATCCGACGCTCGTGGAATTGTGCGGCCTGCCGACGCAAAAAGAAATCGAAGGCGCAAGCCTCGTGCCGTTGCTGAAAAATCCGGCGGCGGATTGGGGCAAGCCCGCTTACAGCATTTGGAGCGAGGACGGAAAAACGATTCACGGAACCGCCGTGCGCACTGAAAAATTTCGCTACGCCGAATTTGGCGAAAACGGAATCAATGGCGCGATGCTGTTCGATCCGCACGCCGACCCGTTGGAAATGAAAAATCTCGTGAATGACGAAAAATATAAGTCCGTCGTCGCGGAATTATCCAAGCTCGTGAGGGATTATGCCGCAATGTTGAAGCCGGCGTGAATTCACTTTGCTGTAGCGACACTTTGCGAACGTCGTCCGGCGGTCACAACCGCCGTTACAAACTTTTCATCACGCGCGCCATTTCCAACGCGGTCTGCGCCGCTTCCGTGCCGCGATTATGTTTTTTATCAAGACAACGCTCGCGCGCCTGCTGCTCGTTTTCCAAAAGCAAAACCTCGTGGATGACCGGCACTTCGTGGTTGATTTGGATTTGCACGAGCGCGTTGCTCACGGCCTCGCCGATGTGCTGCGCGTGCGTCGTCGCGCCGCGCAAAATCACGCCGAGACAAATGATGGCAGATAGTTTTGAGTTTTTAATTTTTAATTTTGAGTTCGCCGCAAGTTTCGCGGCGACGACGGGAATTTCATACGCGCCCGGCACGCGGACGATTTTAACTTTTCCGCCTGCGCGCAGAATTTCCGTTTTCGCCGCGCGCAACATCGCGTCCACGTAGCGGGCATTATATTTCGACGCGACGATGGCGAACGTGCCGCCAGCGGCGCGAACCGTTTTGGTTTGGACAGGTTTTAGCATGGTTCAAATCAGCGGTATTTTTCCAACAAACTAAAGTAATCATCGCGGGAAATTCCGGCGGTTTTCAAATTGTTGCGAATAATGAAAACTGGAACTTCGCGATAAGCTGGAATTACAACCGGACGCGCCACGCCCGGTTTCAAGTAGGAGCGATGGCTGCCTTCCTGCCGTGCGAATTGAAAACCCGACGCAATAAAAATGCGCTCCAAAGTTTTCCAGTCAACTGGCGCGAACTTGGGCATGGCCGTTCAAGCCGCCACCAGCGCGGAATGCTTCTCAATGGAGATCCAGTCGGGACAACGCCATTGCGCACCGTCGTTTTTGTAACCGGCGTCTTCCAAAACTTCCGTCAGCGTGCCGTGTTCATCCGCCGTCTTGATGAACAATTTCACGGCTTCATCCAGCGCGGTGCGCGCGGCTTGCGGCGTTGCGCCGGAACTCGCCACGTCCAGCGGCATCGCGTGGGCGATGAATTGATTTCCTTCGCGCCAGATTTGCACCGTGTAATCAATATCCATAAAATTCCTTTCAATCTTCGAGCAGCATCCCGATGACTTCCTTCAAATTTTGATTCAACTCCTCCAGCGTCGCGCCCTGCGAATGGACGCCGGGAAAACCGGGAATGTAGCCGACGAAAAGTTTCGTCTCCGGGCAACGCTCCACAACTGCCGTGAAAGTTTTCATAACGAAATCAATCTAGCCGCGAACCTCGATTGATGCGAGTGGATTTTTGCAGCGCGATGTGACGATGGCGAACGTGCCGCCGCTGGCGCGAACTGTTTTGGTTTTGACAGGTTTTAGCATACAAGAATCAACCAATCTGCGATGTGCATTTTACAATATTCCCTCCACCTTGTGCAAAATAATGAATGCCTGTTGGATCATTCACCTGCCAACTTTCATAGCCAGACGAATCTGGAATAATTTCTAAAAGATAATCGCCATCAAACTCAATTGTTATGTCAGCCGTTGACCCTCTCACGCGAAAAGACTTAACGACACGACCAGCTAAAATTTCTTCACTCTTCGCGGCAGCATCAATGTGAGCAGGCAAACCAAATTTCTGACCGTGATCTTTGCTGCAAAGAATAATTCGTCCGTCTTTAATAATTCGCCACAAACATTCAGCCCCAATGTTTGCCTTTTCACCAAAACTAAAATACCAGAGTTCAGCTTCGTTAAATGAAACTTCCGTAACGGAACGACCAATCAGCCAAGATAAGTCCATTTCAGCGCAAGTTAGATTTGTATATTTTTCTTTCATAACAAATGCCCCAGTTTTTCCCGCTTGGTTTTTAGATACCGTTCGTTGTGCGGATTAGATTTTATTTTGATTGGAACCTGCTGCGTGATTTTCAAACCGTAACCTTCGAGGCCGACAACTTTTTTGGGATTGTTCGTCAGCAGCCGGATGGTTTTCAGGCCGAGATCACAGAGGATTTGCGCGCCGAGACCGTATTCGCGCAAGTCCATTTTGAAGCCGAGTTTTTCATTCGCCTCCACGGTATCGTAGCCCTGCTCCTGCAATTTATAGGCCTGAATTTTCGGCGCGAGGCCAATGCCGCGTCCTTCCTGCCGCATATACAAAATCACACCGCAGCCGGCCTCGGCCACCTGCCGCATGGCGGAATGCAATTGCGGCCCGCAATCGCAACGTCGCGAACCGAAGACGTCGCCGGTGAGACATTCGCTGTGGACGCGGACGAGGACGTTTTTTTTGCCAGCGACTTCGCCGCGCACGAGCGCGAGGTGATGTTGTCCGTCCACTTTGGAGCGGTAAAGCGCGAGGTCGAAATCGCCGTAGTCGGTCGGCATTTTTATGGTCTCGATGCGTTCAACCAATTTCTCGCGTGTGCGCCGGTATTCGATCAGCGCGGCGATGGTGGCGATTTTTAATTTATGTTTCCTGGCAAATTTCAGCAGTGCCGGCATACGCGCCATTGTGCCGTCGTCATTCATGATTTCGCAGATGACGCCAATCGGTCGCGCGCCCGCGAGCGTGACCAAATCAACCGCCGCTTCGGTGTGGCCGGAACGCTGGAGCACGCCGCCGGGTTTGGCGCGCAACGGAAAAACGTGGCCGGGCTGCACGAGGTCGTCCGGCACGGCGGTGGGCGAGGCCATGATCTGAATCGTGTGTGCGCGGTCGGCGGCACTGATGCCGCTGCCGATGCCTTTGGCCGCATCCACGCTCACTTGAAAATCGGTGCGAAAAACTTCGCGATTTTCCTTCACCATGCGCGCGATGCCGAGTTGCTGAAGACGTTCGCTGGTCGTCGGCACGCAGATTAATCCGCGTCCGTGCTTGGCCATGAAATTGATCGCAGCAGGCGTGACGTGTTGCGCGGCCATGATGAGGTCGCCTTCGTTCTCGCGGTCGGCGTCGTCGGTGACGATGACCATTTTGCCTTTGCGGATGTCGGCAATGACGGCTTCGATGGAATCAAATTTGGTTTTCATCTACGGAAACAGGCTAGTCGTCGCGCGGGAAAAAGTCACATCAATCGTGAAGTCGCCGGGAATTTTGTTGGTGATGACGGTAATTTTGATTAAGGTAAGCCAGTAATTTTTTGAATCAGATTTGGCGAGGGGGTTTGGGCGCCATGAAAAAATGTCAACCAACCCATCAGAGAAAAAATCCGGCTGCACGGCGGAAAGTTCTTCCGTTGGTGCTAATGATTTGTCGGAAAACCTACGTCGCCTCGACCGGCTCGCCAACCTCGGCCTCGTCTCCGCCAACATCGCGCATGAAATCAAAAACGGCCTCGTCGCCATCAAAACCTACGTCGAATTGCTGCTGGAAAAAGGCGACGACACGGAGATGGCCGAAGTGGTGCGACGCGAATTGACGCGGATTGACGGGCTGGCGACAGCGATGCTGCGGCTGGCCGCACCCAAGTCCTCGACGCTGACGAAAGTGCCGGTTCATCAGGTGCTCGACCATTCGTTGCGGCTGCTGGAACATCAGATGAGCGGACGGATGATTGAACTGCGGCGCGAATACGGCGCGACGCCCGACACGGTGCATGGCGACGAATCGCAATTGCAGCAGGCGTTCATGAACCTCGTGTTGAACGGCATCGAGGCGATTGGCCACAATGGTGAATTGACGGTGCGCACGGAGATTTTCACCAACGCGACGGGGTGCAGCGGCTTGAAGATTTATTTTTCGGACACCGGGCCGGGCATCGCGGCGGAAAATCTGTCACGACTGTTTGAACCGTTTTTCACGACCAAGAAAAACGGCACCGGACTGGGACTCGCCATCAGCCAGCGCGTGGCCGAGGATCATCAGGGAAACATCCAGGTGGTCAGCGAAGTGGGCAGCGGTTCCACGTTCATCATCTCACTGCCGGCGGAATAAGCTGGCGACGGAAACCAATCAGCAAGTTGCCAAGAACCGTCAGGACAAAGCCAGTTGACGGAAAATGAAATGCTGGCGCTATGGTTGGCGTGTCGTGTTCAATTTGCTAATCAAAATCCCGGCGGAACGCCGCCCCCCGCGCCGACGGTGGTGAAGTGATTTGGTAGGGCGGTGCTGTCGCGCCGCCAAGAACAAGGCTGCGGGGCATCGCAGCCCTACCAAAACAGGGGAAACTGGCTAAAAATCGCCATTGCTGGCATAAACTGCTGGTTTTCAGTCAAATCCGGTCGGTCGTCGGTCAAAATACCTCGGTCGTTTGGCAAACGACCGGGGTCGTTTTGTAAAATACCTGCGTCGTCGGGCGAACGACACGGGGCGTTTGCAGGAATACCGGGGGCGTCGGGTGGACGACCGGTGTCGCCGGTTAAACGACCGGGGGCGTCAACGAGAAGGAGGGTCCCGTTTGGCGGACGACCTGTGCCGTCGAGGCGACGACACAGGTCAAAATCATTCCCCGACGAGATGGTAGCGGTTGGCAGTGTCTTCGCCGAGAGGGACACTCGGCGAGGCTTTGAGCGAGAAGACGATGGCGATGGTCACGTCGGCGGGCTGACCTTCGTTGTTGGACACGCGGAAGGTGAGCGCGGAGGTCCAGCTCCGCAGGTCACGGTAGATGCTGAACATATTGTCCTGCAAACGCTGCGTCACGATGTTGTAATTTTGCGTCATGCGCCCGCCCCAGTTGTCGCCGAGGCGCACGAACATCGTGCTGGTAATTAAATTATTTTCCGTCCAAATGCCGTTGCCCCACGCGCCGCCGCGCAAATACCAGTAGCCGACGCCCCAGCTCCAACGGTCGTTCGGCGCAAAGGTCAACTGCTGAAAGGTCATGTTGAGTTCGCCACCTTCGATGTCGTAACGCGTCTGCGATTCCGCCGTGAGCCAGGTGCGCGGCTTGAAGGCAAACGAGGAATACAAATCGTTCAAAGTATTTTGATTCGCCTTCGGGTCAAGACGCCAGTCGAGCTGCATATTCCAGTCCACCAGATTATCCATTGCGCCAGCGCGTTTGGTTTGAAGCGTGTTGCGGACGCCAAAGCGAACGGCGTTTTGCGTGTCAATGGAATCAATGTCGTTGTAATCGGGAAACGTCAGCGGCAATTCCAACATGCTCGCCTGTTCGCCGTCGAACTGCGGCAACTGGCCGGGCGGCGTGCTGGGCTTCGGCACATAAACATAATTTGCCGACGGCTCAATGATGTGGCGGATGCCGTCCACCTGCAAAATTCCGTTGGTCGCATCCACCCAAAGTTGCGACGCCTTGAACGACGTGCCGACGCCGGTATTGAACACGCCACGATAAACGGCGTTGTCCGGCGCGTTGTTGGTTTGGTTCTGGCTGCTGTAATAAGTGAACCGGCCGCCGACGCGCGGCGTGACGTTGAGCCAATGAAAAAATGTCCACGGCAAAGTGAATTGATGATAGGTGTCAACGCGCGTGGCGGTGTTGAGGTTCGTGCCGTTGTTGCTGCTGTAAGAAGAAAAGTTGGGAGGGTTTTGGATGGAATTAGTATTCGCGACATACTGGCGATACCAGCCGGCGGAACTTTGGCTGTCGTAATAAACCGGCGTGTCCAACACCTGTTGCTGAAAGCCGGTGAGCCGCACGTCCGGCAGCCGTTCAACCTGATCGAAATAACTGTTGATGCGCGGCGTGGTCAGCGCGTCGAGACTCCAGTTGTTCCAGTATTTGTTCGCCTCGACGAAGGAGCTGGGCTGCGGATTGGCGACGTAATCGCCTTCGCGGAAGTCGTGCATCACGAGCGGGTCGGACTGGTAATTGACGAGCGCCTTCAAATTCAAATTCGTCGCGGGCGTGTCCAGCCAGGTGAATTTCAAAAACTGACGGTTCTGCGGAATGCTGCCGTATTGCGGAAAAGCGTTCGTGCTCGTGTTCGGCTTCTGGTCGTGCAGGTAATAATACTTCAAACCAAATTGTCCCCAGTCGTCGAGATGCAAATTTACGTCCGGTCCAAAACCCACGCCGCGTTTCGTGCGATAGTCCGCGTGGATTTTTCCGTCCGCATTCGTGCCGTCAAACCAATTGTAAGTGCCCAATAAAAATCCGCCGTAAGTGCTGCGATAGCCCGGCGACACAGTGAAATTATTCGCGTGCGCGCCCAAGTTGCGTTTGTAATACGGAAAATAAAACACCGGCACACCTTCCGCATACAGAACGGCATTCCACATTTCCACCGATTTGCCGGGAATGATTTTAATGCGCGTGGCGTGAACGCGAAACTCCGGATCCGCCGTGTCGTCCGTGGTCACATACGCGTCCTGCGCGTAATAAACTTTGTTGCTGGAATTGCCCGCCAGATTTTCGCCGCTCGCGAACACCGGCCATTTGCCCGTGCGAAATTGTTCCGTCTGCATCTGGTGCGTTTTGAAATTATAGCGGATATGTTCGCCCACCCAAAGCTGGTCGCCCGATTCGACCCGCACATGGCCGTCGCCCACCACCTCGCCCGATTGCGTGTTCAACGAGGCGTTGTCCGCCGTCATCGTCGTGTTGCCGTATTTCACATACACGCCGTTCGTGCCGGTCGCCGTGCCGGTGGACGGGTCGTAATCCATCTTGCCCTCGACCGTGCCGGGAATAATTTTACTCAACGCGTCCACTTCCCACGACGGCGCTTCCTGTGCCGCCACGGAAAAAACGGAAAGCGCCGCGAAAAGAATGAGCGCGATGGCGGAAAAAGGTTTCATCAAGCGCGCCAGTTAAACAGAATGCTCCCCCCGCTGCCAAGCGGATTTAGCCACCGAGACACAGAGGACACAGAAAAAATACGAGTTGGAAATCAAACGGCTGCCTGCTTTAAAAATCTCTGTGCGCTCTGTGCCTCTGTGGCTAATCAATTCTTCTGCGGCCAGAACGCAAACGC
>DATCFH010000109.1:0-24342 GCA_036509625.1 Verrucomicrobiia bacterium | reverse complement strand
GTTTTGCAGCATAGTCGCGCTTTACAAAATTGGGCGTTATTATACGCGGGCGTTTTATCCATGCAGTTGTTTAGGAATTCTCGAAAGTTGGTTGAAGCTTACTTGGAATCAAACGGATACTATTAGTTGGCTAACGCTCGCTTTTTTGGCGGCCTTTTCGATTGCGTGCTTGTTTCACGAAAAATGCAAACCGCAGACACGGCCATGAAAATCATCTTGGCGTATCTGCTCCTCGGCAGCTACGCCACGTTATTCTGGCTTTGGCGGCAAAAGCGTAAACCAGTTTCTACTTAACCTTCACGGCACGGGCAGTTCATCAAAGATTTTCTGGATGACCGTTTCGCTGGTTTTTTCCTCGGTCAGTTTTCCAAGCCAACAGGCATAATTCTTTCCCGCGTTCCCTTCTCATTTGAGAAAATTGGAGTTTCTTTGCAAACCGCACACCGCTATTTTAATTTCATTGCTAATTTTTATGCCCGAAACCTACTACATCATTCCCAAAGACAAACACGATTCACTCGTCACGAAGGCGTATCTCAAGCGCGGTTACGATGCCGCCGAGGCCGCCGCCGGCGCGCGGTTTTGCGCCAGCGCGGCGTATTACGGCATCCGCACGCACAACGCCATCAAGGCGCTGCACCTCGACGAATTGTTCGGCAGCAAGGTCGGTCGCTGGACACCCGGCGCGAAGATCGAAAAGCTGCCGTCGCGCTTCGCCGCCGCCGAAATCTGGAACGGCCACAACAAGCTCGGCCAGGCCGTCGCCTACGAGGCGATGGACACCTGCATGAAGCTCGCCGACAAATTCGGCGTGGGCATGGTGAGCGTGGACAACGCCACGCATTATCTCTGGGGCGGCGGCTACGTCATGGACGCCGCGCTCAAGGGCTATCTCGCCTACACGAACTGCACGTCGGCCACGTCCGAAGTCGTGCCGTTTGGCGGCAAAACGCCGACGATGGGCACGAACCCGCATTCGTGGGCGTTCCCGACGCAGGACGCGATTGGTTTTCCCATCGTGATTGACTGGGCGACTTCGACCATCGCGATGGGCCGCGTGCAAGTGATGAAACGCGAAGGCAAACAACTTCCGCCCGGCGCCGCCGTGGATGCCGAGGGCAATCCGACGACCGATCCGAACAAGGCCGTCGCGCTACTGCCATTCGGCGCGCACAAAGGCTACGGCCTCGGTTTGATTGACGAACTTTACGCGGGTTACATCGGCGGTTCGCTGCCGCAAATTCGCGGAACGCAGCTGGGCGGCGAAGGCGAGAAACGCGGCTCGACGTTTTATTTCCAAGTCATCCATCCCGACGCGATGAAGGGCAACGACTACGTCAAAGGCCGTTCACAAATCCAAAACGTGAAGGCGATCATCGAAGACGTGCTCGGTCACGGCAACGAAAAGTGCATGTTGCCCGGCCAGCCGGAAGCGCGCTGGGGCGCGTTGTCGAAACAGCACAATGGTTTGCTGTTCACGAAGGCGGAGATCGAGGAACTGAATCATCTCGCGCACGAAGTTGGTGAAGCAACTTGGAATCTGGCTGATTTCAAATCCGTTCAGGTCTAAACTTTTCAACTCACAGCGAAAACTTTTATGGCAATTCAATTACGCGATAAATCTACCTGCAAATACGACCAAATCTCGCTCGGCGAAGTCATGCTTCGTCTCGACCCCGGCGAAGGCCGCATCCGCACCGCACGCAATTTCCAAGTCTGGGAGGGCGGCGGCGAATACAACACCTCGCGCGGTCTCCGCAAATGCTTCGGCTACAAAACCGCTGTCGTCACCGCGTTCGTGGACAATGAAGTCGGTCATCTGGTCGAAGACTTCATTATGCAGGGCGGCGTCTGCACGGACTTCATCAAGTGGCGCGAAGACGACGGCATCGGCCGCACCGTCCGCAACGGTTTGAATTTTACGGAGCGCGGCTTCGGCATTCGCGGCGCGGTCGGCAATCCTGACCGTGGCAACACCGCCGCCTCACAGCTCAAACCCGGCGATATTGATTGGGATCACATCTTTGGCAAGGTCGGCGCGCGCTGGTTTCACACCGGCGGCATTTACGCGGCTCTCTCCGCTTCTACGGCGGAATTGACCGTTGAAGCTGTTAAAGCCGCGAAGAAACACGGCACGATTGTTAGCTACGATCTGAACTATCGCCCGTCGCTCTGGAAAACCATCGGCGGTCTCAAGAAGGCGCAGGAAGTGAATCGCGAAATCGCAAAGTATGTGGATGTCATGATCGGCAACGAAGAAGACTTCACCGCGTCGCTCGGCTTCGCCGTGAAGGGCGCCGAAGATCTCAAGCACATCGAGACGGACGCTTTCAAAACGATGATTGAGACGGCGGTGAAAGAGTTTCCAAACTTCAAGGTCGCCGCTACAACATTGCGCCACGTCATCACCGCGACGAAGAACGACTGGAGCGCGATTCTCTGGCACGACGGAAAGTTCCACGAGAGCAAGCAGTATCCCGGCCTCGAAATTCTCGACCGCGTCGGCGGCGGCGACAGCTTCGCGTCCGGCGTGCAATTCGGTTTCATGGAATTCAACGACGCGCAGAAAGCGGTTGAATACGGCGCGGCGCATGGCGCATTAGCCTCAACCACGCCCGGCGACACGAGCATGGCGACGCGCAAGGAAGTGGAAAAAACCATCGGCGGTGGCGGTGCCCGCGTGGTGCGGTAAAATTAAATCAAGGTAGGGCGGCGCTGCTGTGCCGCCTTTTTTGGCAGACCAGCAGGTCAGCCCTACCACCAAAATTATTATGAAAACACCAGCAGAACTGTTCTCACTCAAAGGCAAAGTGGCGGTCGTCATCGGCGGCACGGGTGTGCTGTGCGGCGAAATGGCGGAAGGTCTCGCCATCGCGGGCGCGACGGTCGCGCTTGTCGGACGCGATGCAGCTAAAGCGCAGGCGCGGTTGGATGCCATCGCCAAAGGTGGCGGCAAAGCGGAATTCTTCCCATGCGAAGCGACTTCCAAGGCGGCGTTGCAACAACTGCTCGCGGATGTGCTGAAGAAATTCGGTCGCGTGGATATTTTGGTGAACGGCGCGGGCATCAATTCGCCGACGCCATTTTTCGACATTCCTGAAGACGAATTTGACAAGATTCTCACGGTGAATCTCAAGGGCGTTGTGCTGGCCTGTCAGGTTTTCGGCAAACATCTCGTCGAGCAAAAATCCGGCAGCATCATCAACCTCGGCTCGGCGTCGGGGCTGGCGCCGATTTCACGCGTGTTCACCTACTCGGCATCCAAGGCCGCCGTGCATAACCTCTCTAAAAATCTCGCGCGCGAGTGGGCCACGAGCGGTGTGCGCGTGAACATCCTGGTGCCCGGATTTTTTCCGGCGGAACAAAACCGTAAAATCCTCAATCCCGAACGCGTAGCCAGCATCATGGCCAAGACGCCGATGAAGCGTTTCGGCGAGGCGCACGAACTTGTCGGCGCGACGCTGTTGCTCGCATCGGACGCGGGCAGCTTCATCACCGGTGTGGAAATGGTGGTGGACGGTGGTTTTGATGCGATGAGCATTTGAGACAATTCTTCAAAAATAAAAGCCCGTTGAAGTTGAAGCTTCAACGGGCTTTTGGTTTTCTGATATTTTACAAATCGGTGATCGGTTTATGGCGCGGCACAAGAATTTTCATAATCGCCCACGCGATCAAATAACTCACCGCGCAGATGACGAACATGATGAGATAGGCAGTCTGCGGTGTGCTTTTGAAAATGTCGGTCAGCCGGCCGGCGAGCAGTTGCACAATTGAGCCGCCGATGGCTCCCGCCGTGGTGCCGATGCCGACGACCGAGGCGACGGCTTTTTTCGGAAACATATCGGAAACCGTCGTGAACAAGTTTGCCGACCACGCCTGATGCGCGGCGGCACCAATGGCGATCATGGCGATCGCCAGCGTGGCAGCGTGGCTGCCGAAGCGGTTCACATCGCCAAAATACTGCGTCAGCAGCACGGCCAGCGGAACCAGAGCAATGAGAAACATCGCCGTCATGCGCGCCCGATAGACCGGCATTCCCCGATTGATGAGCGTCAGCGGAATGCTGCCGCCGAAAATGCTGCCGATGATGGCAACGCCATAAACAATAAACGTCGGCATCATCACCTGGGACGTGGTCATGTGAAATTGTTTTTCCAAATAGTCCGGCAGCCAGAACAGGTAAAACCACCAGATGCCGTCGGTCATGAATTTGCCGGCGAAAAATGCCCAGCCCTGGCGATAACCAAAAATTTTCCACCACGACATTTTTCTGGTCTTGTCGCCCGGCAGTTCGTCGGCAACCGTTTCGTCGTCAATGTGGATGTAATCGTATTCCGCTTTCGACAGGCGCTTTTGTTTGAGCGGCGTGTCATAAAGCCAGAACCAGAAAATGAGCCAGAGAAAACCGGACGCGCCGGTGAGGATGAACGCCATTTTCCAGCCGAGTTCGTGACTGAAATGGATTAAAATAAGCGGCACGACCAGCGAGGCGACCATCGCGCCGGAGTTGGAACCGGCGTTAAAAATGCCCGTGGCCAGGGCGCGTTCGCGTTTGGGAAACCACTCGGCGACGGTTTTGATGGACGCGGGAAAGTTGCCCGCCTCGCCGACCGCGAACGCGCTGCGGATGAAAATGTGCATGGTCAGCAGTTGTCCGACAAAGGCGTTGGCAATGCCGCATAGCGACCAAAAAATGAGCGAGAGGGACAACCCCATTTTGGTGCCAATCCGGTCAACGACCCAGCCCATCAAGATCGTCATGCAACCGTAAAACATCGTGAACGCGGTGGTCAAATAGGAGAAATCCTGGTTGGACCAGCCAAATCCGCCGTTCACCGCCGGGACGCAAAAAATATAATCCTTCAGGTAACTGATGACCTGCCGGTCCATGTAGTTAAAAGTGGTGGAGAAAAAAAGCAGCGAACAAATGACCCAGCGATAATTGCTCGCCGCCGGGCGGGAAGTGCTTGGAGGATTCATCGGGCGAGGATTACCGAAAACGTCTAACCGTTCAAGATTGGAAATCAACTTTACAAAACTGCGTTTTTTCGGCACGTTCACTGGATGAATTTGAAAAAGTTTCTGCCTTTATTGCCGGTTCTGTTGCTCGCGGGTTGCAGCACCACGGGGACGTTCACGCGCATGACGCCCAGCCAGCAGCCGCGCAATGCCGATAATCTTTATCCCGTGGAAGTCGCGTTCAACTCCGGCCAGCAGTCGCTGCGTTGGGATAGCGTCCAGCCTTATGTGATTGTTCATGGCCAGCCGTTTCCGCTGCGACCGGTGCCCATCGTCAAAAACCGTTGGGAAGGTCTTGTGCCCGTGCCGCCGACTGCGAATGGCGTAACCTACCGTTTTAAGTTCGACTACCTGTGCAACAGCTTCGGCGTGGATCCGCAGCCGGACAGTTCCTGGTCGCCGTCTTACACCTTGAAAGTTCTGGACCAATAAATTTCGCCAAAAACAAAAAGCGCGGACATTTTTGTCCGCGCTTTTTTGTTTTTAGAAATTAAAATAATTAAATTGCTCAATGCTTTTTGGGGCGCAGGATCAACATCTTTTTGTCCGAGCCGTCCATTTCCACGCTGTGCGTTTCCACGCCAGCATCGTCGCGCAAGGCGTGATGCACGATGCGCCGGTCGAAGGCGTTCAACGCTTCCAGTTCCACCGCGTCGCCCCAGCGGCGGACTTTTTCGGCGGCTTCCTGCGCTTTTTTAATGAGCGCGTCGCGCGCCTGCGTGCGATAACCGCCCACGTCCACCATCACCTTCGGCGCAGTTTGATCTTGCTGGAACAAAATGCGATTAACGAGATATTGCAAGTCCGCCAGCGTCTGACCTTGTCGTCCAATCAGGCGTCCCGATTCGTCCGTGGTCACGTCGAGCGTCAGGTCGTCGCCAAATTTTTGTTCCGCCACAGTCGCGGGAAAGCCGAGCGAACCGAGGATTTTTTCCAGAATTTCTTTGGATGACGCGGCCATAAAATTATTTTTTCTTTTTTGACAGCGGCGTCAAGGCTGGATTCGTCGCCGGACCGGTCGTAACCACCGGCGTGAACGGTATATTTGATTTCGTCAATTTCGTCTGCGCCACCGTGAGCAAATTATTCACCGTCCAGTAAAGCGCCAGGCCGGATGAATAATTGTAGAGGAACAAAATGAACATCGCGGGCAGCCAGCGCATCATTTTTTGCTGCGCCGGATCCATGCCCGGCGACGGCGGCGTCAGGTGCGATTGCCACAGCATCGCGCCACCCATCAGCAGCGGCAGCAGGTTGAACGGCAAACCTTCCGGCGTGCAGATAATTGGAATGAACGTCACGCTATGAATCATGAACAACGTGTCCGGCTTCGACAAATCTGCGACCCATAGAAAATGGGCGCCGCGCAATTCAATCGCGCTGCGGATCATCGTAAAAAATCCGATGAACACCGGCATTTGGATGACCATCGGCAAACAGCCGCTCATCGGGTTCACTTTGTTTTTCTTGTAAAGTTCCCATTGCTTCGACGTGAGTTTTTGCACGTCGTCCTTGTATTTTTCCTTCAGCTCCGCGAGTTCCGGCGCGAGCGCCTGCATCCGTTTCATCGAACGCGTGCTTTTCGCCGTCAACGGCCAAAACAAAACTTTTATCAGCACCGTGATCAGCACAATCGTCCAGCCGTAGCCGAGGCCGGTCAAATCATGCAACCCGTTCATCGCGGACAACAGCAGCTTCGCGAAGAACGAACCCACGCCCCAAAATCCGCCAAAACCCGTGCCGAAATTCATCACCTGATCCGCGTGATTGTTAAGCTGCTCGCCAATCTGTGCGAGCGTCCGATACTCCTTCGGTCCGGCGAAGAAAACAATTTTCCGGTCAAAGCCTGAATTGGCCGACAACGTCATCGCCGGATATTCCAGCGCCGTCTGAATGCCTTGCGGCGCGACCACATTTGTCATCGTGCCGACATTTTGAAAACGCGGCAACGTCACCGTGCGCGCGATAATTTGCTGCGCCGGCGCGTTCGTCGGCGGCATCGCCACCATCGCAAAAAATTGATTGTGCGCCGCCGCCCAAATCACATCGTTGTTGCCCGCGCGAAATTCCGAACGCGGCGCACCGCGTGTGCAACCCACGCCGCTGCCCGCGAACCATGCCAGCGGTTGATCCACCGCCTTCTCGCCGTTGAACCACATCGCACCTTCCACCTGACCGTTGTCATCCACGTCCATCGGCGTCGCCGTGCCGACCACAAATTCCTGCGCGGGCAAGTTCAGCGGTTTGTCCGAAGTGTTCTCGATGCGGACATTCGCGTTGATAAGAAAATTGGAACTGAACTGGAAATTTTTCACGAAATGCAAACCGCTGGAAAAAGATTTTTCCGCGCGCACACCACCGGCGATTTGGGTCAAAGTAAAATTGCCGTCGCCAATCAAACTTTCGCCACCAAGAATTGCCAAAGCGGGAACCGTCGCGCGCGCATTCAGCGTCGTGACCGCCGCCGCCGCGTTGGTGACAGAATCTTTCCAGCGCGCCGAAACCGTCTGCGGATAATCCAGCAACTCAATTTGTTTCAAACCGCCGCCGCGCGAAGTGAAGGTGTAACGTGCGCGGCCATTGGTCAGCACCAGCGTTTGTTCCGGCGCGTTCGTGTCAAAAACCATCACAGGCATCGGCGCGGTGGCCGTCGTCATCACCGTCGGCGGCGTGTTTGTGCCTGCCGCCGCAGCGACTGCGACCGGATGCGCGGCGGCGTATTGCGCCTGTTGATCGGCAACTTTTTTCTGCTCCACAAACCACCACACGAGCAGCGCGCCGCAAAGTGAAACAACAATGATTCCTGTTTTATCCATGAAAATTTTAATGAGTATCCGCCGCCGTAATTTCCCCATCTGCCATCTGCCATCTGCCATCCGCTTTCGGCACGGGGTCGTGACCGCAGCCGCCCCACGGCTGGCAACGGCAAATCCGTTTGGCCGACAAAATTGTTCCTGCAATCGCGCCGTGTTCCCGCACTGAATCCATTGCGTAAACCGAACACGTCGGCGTAAAACGGCAGCCGGAATTTCCACCAAATAAAAATGTCTGCGCCGGTGAAATCGTCAGACGATAAACGCGCACCGCGAAAATTAAAATGTGCTGGAACAAGTTCACGGTTTCAGTTTTTGAGCAGCTTCGCGCGGTGCAGCGCGGCGAGAAAATCCTTTTCCACTCCGGCAAAATCTTTTTGCACAATCGAGTTGCGCGCGACCAAAACCAGTTCCACCGGCGACGCGAATTCGTGCTGATGCTGACGGAAACTTTCGCGGAGCAGCCGGCGGGCGCGGCTGCGGGCGGGCGAATCGCCGATTTTTTTGCTGGTGACGACGCCGAGTTTGGGCGCGGAGCCGTCGGGCAATTTGTTCCAGTTCGCGATAAGACAGCCGACCACGAGCCGTTCCCCGCGCTGGCGCACGCGCGCAAAATCGCGGTTTTGCGCGAGCCGCGACGAACGGCCAAAGCGCAGTTTCGGCGGCACGGGATTCACAAAAATCAGACCGGCGTCAGGCGCTTGCGGCCATTGCGACGGCGGTTGGCGAGGGTGGCCTTGCCGCTCTTGGTGGAGTTGCGGTTGAGGAACCCGTGCTGGCGTTTCCGGCGGATTTTCGACGGTTGATACTGGCGTTTCATAAAATTAAATAAATTATTCCCGGCGCAAAAACCGGAGCGTGGGAGAATAGCAGTGAACAGGGTTGTGTCAAGACGCGGTTCGGCGTTGTTTCCGTTCCTTGGTGATGGCGTGAAAGCCCATTTCACGTTTGAGTTTCTTTGGCGGCAGCATTAATTCACGAATGGCATCAAACAAAGTTTTGATGGCTTGGTCGTGGCCTTCGAGTTTGCGTTCCAGTTCGGCAAACTTGCGCGCCAAGGTTTCATTCGTGCCGAGCAGCCGACGCAAACTCACAAACGCGCGCATGATGGCGACGTTGACCTGCACGGCGCGTCCGCTCCGCAAAACACTGGACAACATCGCCACGCCCTGCTCGGTGAAAACGTAGGGCAAATAGCGGCTGCCACCGCGTCCGACGTTTGAGGTGCCAATTTGACACCTCAAAGATTTCACTTCGTCTTCGATGAGTTGGAACATGAAATCTTCTGGAAAACGACCGGCATTTCTTTTCGCCGCGCGATTCAGCGCTTTGGTTTCGACCTGATAAAGTTCAGCCAGATGGCTGTCGAGCATCACCTTCTCGCCACGAATCAGAAAGATGAAGTTTTGAATTCGCTCCAACGGGATCAGTTCGGTGGTCTTATTCATGTTTATTTTATCATTAGAAAACTTGAGGTTCCAATTTGGCACCTCAAGTTTCACTTCACATTCAACTCGCGCTGGATGCCGAATTTTTCGATGCGCTTGCGCAGCGTGGCGCGCGTGATGCCGAGCATTTTGGCGGCGTGAACCTGGTTGTTGTCCGTTTCAATCAAGGCTTGAATCACCAGTTCGCGCTCGACGGCGGGAATGATTTTTAATTTCGGATCGCGCTTGGCGATTTGGAAAAGTTGGCGCGCGAGCGTGGCGGCATCGCCGGTCGCGGCGTCACCAACGCCAATGTTGGCAGGCGGTGCAGCGACGCCGGTGGCGGCTCCGGAAATTTCCGGCGGCAAATCGCCGGGCAAAATCGCGTCGCTTTTGGCGAGCACGTGCGCGCGGCGAATGGCATTTTCCAATTCACGGACGTTGCCGGGCCAATGATATTTCTCGAATAATTTTACGGCGGCACTGGCGATGGACTTGGGCTTGCGCGAATGTTCGCGCGCGATTTTTTCCAGAAAATAATTCACCAGCAGCGGAATGTCGTCGCGGCGGTCGCGCAACGGCGGCAGGTGGATCCGCACGACGTTCAGCCGATAAAATAAATCTTCGCGGAACTGCTTGGCGGCGACGGCGGCCTCGAGCGGCTTATTTGTAGCGGCGATGACGCGCACGTCCACCTTCAACGGCGTGTTGCCGCCGACGCGTTCGAACGTGCCGGATTGCAGCACGCGTAAAATTTTCGTCTGCGTCGCCGGCGTCATGTCACCGATTTCGTCGAGGAAAATCGTGCCTTTGTTGCATTGCTCGAATTTGCCGATGCGCTGGACGGTCGCGCCGGTGAACGCGCCTTTTTCGTGGCCGAACAGTTCGCTTTCCAAAAGCTGTTCGGGAATCGCGGCGCAGTTGACGGCGAGAAACGGCTGCGTTGCGCGGTCGCTGTGATGGTAAATCGCGCGGGCGACAAGTTCCTTGCCCGTGCCACTTTCGCCGGTGATGAGCGCGGTCGTATCGGTCGCGGCAATCTGCCCAATCAATTTGAAAACGCCCTGCATCGGCCCGCTGCGACCGATGATGCCGAGTTCGTAATCTTCCGACTCGAGCAACGGCGCGTAGGAAACGACCTGCTTCATGTCGCGCGCGGCCTTGAGCGCATTGGCGATGACTTCCTTGAGTTTCGCAATGTCAAACGGCTTGAGCAAATAATCGTAAGCGCCCAGCTTCATTGCCTCGATAGCCGTTTGCGTCGTGCCGTAAGCTGTCATCAAAATGACGAGCAGCTTGGGATCGGTCGCGCGGATTTTGCGGAGGGTTTCCATGCCGGTCATGCCGGTCATGCGCACATCCATCAGCACGAGATCGGGTTTGAATTTCGGAATGACTTTCAACCCCTCTTCACCGCTGGCGGCGGTGGCGAGTTCAATTTCTTCCGAGGCGAGAATGCGTTGCAGCGAATACCGCACGTCCTCTTCATCATCAATCAACAACAGCTTGCTCATCGTGCGCGGAGCATAAACGAAATTTGCCCGCCGGTCAGCGGTTAATTTTCGGAAGGCTGATTGCATATTGCTGGCCTTGCCTGCAATTTTTCGTTAAAAGGAAACCGGCGTGAGTGATACACCACAACCAGTCTGGCCGGCACTGTTGCGTTCGACGGCGCTGCTGGCGCTCTATTTTCTCGGCGGACTGCTCTTCAAAAAATCGTTACTGCTTTTCGGACAAGTCACCTTGTTCTGGCCGCTCGCCGGTCTCGCGCTGTCGGCGGTTTTCATTTTGGGTTATCGCTTCTGGCTTGCCATCACGCTCGGTGCGTTTCTATTTTTATTTATCGGCGGCGTGCCGTTTGGCTGGTTCATGGTTGTCACGGCGGTCGGCAACACGCTCATCGCGCTCGGCTTGGTGTTCCTGCTGAAACGACTTTTGAAATTTGAAAATGCGCAGGAACGCGTGCGCGATGTGGTCAGTTATTTGCTGGTGGTCTGTGGTTTTGGCGTCGCACTCAATGCCGCGCTCAATGCCGCCGGACTCGCCTGCGAAAACCGGATTTCGTGGGACGCGCTGCTGCCGAACATGGTCGCGTGGCTGGTTCCGAATGCACTTGCCATGCTGGTGTTGCCGCCATTTTTTATCGTGTGGACGAGCCGCTCGCTGTGGCACTGGAATTTTCGCGCGGCGGCGGAAGCCGTCATCTGCGCCGCCTGCCTGATCATCAGCACGCTCGTCGCCTTCAACACTTGGTTCGTCTATGGCATCCATAATTATCCGCTCGTCTATTTGCCCGTGCCATTTTTGCTGTGGGGCGGATTCCGGCTCGGCCCACGCGGCGCGGTCACGGGCACACTCATGGCGGCGGGCATGGTCATTTATTTTTTCCTGCAAGGACGCGGACCATTTTTGACCAACGCTGACTTGGGCGGACTGCGTTTATTCGGCGCTTACATTTGCGCGGCGGCGCTGGCCAACCTGCTATTGGCCGCCATCGCCACCGAACGTCATCGTGCGGAAATCAATCTCGCGGAAAATGAAAAACGGCTCCGCACCGTCGTCGCCGACCAGTCGGATTTAATCTGCCGTTTTCTGCCCGATGGTGAAATTACCTTTGTAAATCAATCCTTCTGTGAATTTCACGGCCAGTCGGAAGCGCAGTTGCTCAACACAGATTTTTTCCAACTGCTCACGTCCGCCGAAGCGAAAACGCTGCGGGAAAATCTCGCCGCGCTGCCCGCCGACCGGCCGGTCTGGTCGTTCGACCGGCGCGCCGTCGCCGCCGACGATCATGTGGAATGGCAGCAACTCAATCTCCGCCGGTTCGCGAAAGACGGCGGGAAAAGTTTTGAGTATCAGGCCGTCATCCAGAACATCACGCTGCGCAAACAGGCCGAGCTCGCGTTGCAGGAAGCCAAGACCGCGCTGGAAAAAACCAATCTTCAATTTCAAATTACCGCGAAGGACGCCAACGCCGCCGCCGAGCAGGCCAACCGCG
This sequence comes from Verrucomicrobiia bacterium, assembly GCA_036509625.1. Lineage (GTDB taxonomy): Bacteria > Verrucomicrobiota > Verrucomicrobiia > Limisphaerales > UBA11358 > UBA11358. The sequence goes on along the minus strand of DATCFH010000109.1, from coordinate 12,085 downwards.
CCAACGCCGCCAAGAGTGAATTTCTCGCGAACATGAGCCACGAGATTCGCACACCGTTGAGCGGCATTCTCGGCATGATCGAATTACTTTCGCAGACACGCCTCGACCCGCGCCAAAAAGAATTTGCCGCCGCCGCCGCCGCGAGCGCCAACGCGTTGCTCCACGTCATCAATGACGTTCTCGATTTCTCCAAGATTGAAGCGGGCAAGATGAACATCGCGCAGGAAAACTTTTCCCTGCGCGACATCGTGGACGGCGTGCTCGAAAATGCCTCCACCCGCGAACCCGGAAAAAAAATCCATCTCGCCGCCATCGTCCGCCGCAACGTGCCGCACCGCTTGCTTGGCGATCCCGTCCGGCTCCGGCAGGTGCTGCTCAACCTCGTCGGCAACGGCGTCAAATTTACCGAGCGCGGCGAAGTCATCATCCGGGTGCAGCCGATAACGCACGCGCAAGGCCGGATCAAACTTCGGTTTGAAATTACTGACACGGGCGTCGGCCTCACGCCGGAGCAGACCAAAAAATTGTTCCAGCCGTTCATGCAGGCGGACACGTCGTCGTCCCGAAAATTCGGTGGCACCGGTCTCGGCCTCGCCATCTCGCGGAAAATTACTGAACTCATGGGCGGACGCATCGGCGTTCACAGCGTGGTGGGAACCGGTTCGACTTTTTGGTTTGAATTGCCCTTTGCCGTGCCGCCGCAGTCCGCCATCGAGCGCAGTTTTCCCGGTCTCGTTTTTGAACGTGTGCTTATCGCCGCGCCCAATGCCAGCCTGCGCGAATCGTTGGCGGAACGCCTGCGCGGCTGGGGCGTGGATTGTTCCGAGGTCGCCTCCGTTTCGGAATTATTGCACACGCTCAAACACGATATCCGTTCGACGATTCTGCCCGTCGTTTTGTGTGACGACGAAATGCTCGAACTCGGCGGTGCGGCGCTGCGCACATTGCTCATGGAACAACGTGGCCGCGTCCAATGTATTTTGCTCGCCGGCCCCACGGCGACGCTGGGCGATGAACAAAACGACCTGGCACAATTTGCCAATGTGCTGCTCAAGCCCGCGCGCGAACAATCTTTGTTTGACGCACTGGTGAACGTGGTCGCCGGCAAAAAACCGGAAGCGCTGCGCCCCGTTCATCTGCCTGGCGACACCGAGGTCATCCCAAGCGAAACCGTCGTCAAGACCACGCCCATTTCCAATCTCCGCGTGCTCGCCGCCGAAGATCATCCGTTCAACCGCAAACTCTGGCAGCTCATGCTCGACGGTTTTGGCGTCAAGGCCGACTGGACCGAAAATGGCCGCGAAGCCGTGGAAAAATTTCAATCCGGAACCTACGATGCCATTCTCATGGATTGCAATATGCCGGAACTCGACGGCCATGAAGCCACCGCTGAAATTCGTAAAATCGAAACCGCTAAAAACATTTCGCCGCGCGTCCGCATCATAGCCATCACCGCCAACGCCCTCGTTGGCGAACGCGAACGCTGCCTCGCCGCCGGCATGGATGACTATTTGCCCAAGCCGTTCACCTCGCAGCAACTTTACCAATCGCTGCTCGCCGCCGTGCCCGCGCGTTCCGCCAGCGATAAAAATTTTGACACCGGCCAGCTCGAACAACTTTGCAACGACCTTGGCCGCGCCGCCGTCTGCGACATGGCGGCGGATTTCGTGAATGAGCTGCCCGACCGGCTGAAAGAAATTCATCGGCTCCACGCCGCCGCCCAATGGTCCGACCTCAAACGCGCCGCGCATTCGTTGAAGGGCTTGTTCGCCCTCTTCGGTTTTCGTCCGCTCTCCGAAGTTTTGCAGGTGGTCGAGGAAGCCGCCGGTCTTGCCGATGCGCGTGGCGCGGGCGCGGCTCTGGAAGGCTTCGATGTGCAAGCGGAAAAAGCCTTGGTTCGTTTGCGCGACTGGCGGCAGCAACAGCCGGTCGCCAGTTGAAATTTGCGCGGTAAAATAGACCGCACGTCGGTTGCAGAAATTTCAGAAACAAGGACGGATAAAAAAATCGGCGCTTGCCGTCGGTCAGGAAATCGTTAAATAAGGCTCAAGGATGTGTGCTGCTGTCATTGCTGAAAAAGTCCGGCTCGCCAAAGAAAAAAAAGGCGTGCAGCCGTGGAAATTCTTTGGCCCGTATCTCTCCGAACGCCAATGGGGAACGGTGCGTGAAGATTATTCGCCCGGCGGCACGGCTTGGGAATATTTTCCCCACGACCACGCGCGCAGCCGCGCATATCGTTGGGGCGAAGATGGCATCGCCGGTTTAAGCGACGGTCTGCAACGGCTCTGCCTCTCGCTCGCCGTCTGGAACGGCCAAGATCCAATTCTAAAGGAACGTCTTTTCGGTCTCACCAACGCCGAGGGCAACCACGGCGAGGACGTAAAGGAACTTTATTATTACCTCGACGCCACGCCCACGCATTCCTATCTGAAGATGCTTTACAAGTATCCGCAGCGCGCCTTTCCCTACGACCAACTCGTCGCGGAAAACGCGAAACGCGGAAAAACGGAAACGGAATTTGAACTGCTCGACACCGGTGTTTTTGACGACGACCGCTACTTCGACATTTTTGTGGAATACGCCAAGGCCGCGCCCGACGATATTTTGATGCGCGTGACCGTTCATAATCGCGGACCGGAAACGGCGACGATTCATCTGCTGCCACAACTGTGGTTTCGCAACTCGTGGTCGTGGAAAAAAGATTCGCACAAACCTAATTTACGCGCCGTGCGCGGCGGCTCGGCCGTCGCGGTCGAACACGAAGAACTCGGCACGTTTGAATTTCATCCCGGCGCAACCGACGACGGAAAAACTTTGCCGGATCTGCTGTTTTGCGAAAACGAAACAAACCCCCACCGGATTTTCGGCGAGGAAAAAACCACCGGTTTTTTCAAAGACGCATTTCACGAATACCTCATTTCAGGCAATAAAGACGCGGTGAACCCCAAGCGCACCGGCACAAAAATGTGCGCGCATTACGAATTGGAAATTCCCGCCGGCGGTTCGCGCGAAATCCAATTGCGCCTCGCGCGCAAATCCGCCACGAAACCGTTTGCGGAGTTTGACGCCATTTTTTCCCAGGCGCTCGCCGAGGCCGATCAGTTTTACGCCGACGTGCAAGACGGTCTGCACGACGCCGATTTGCGTTCCATCCAGCGGCAGGCTTTTGCCGGCATGATCTGGTCAAAACAGTTTTATCGTTTCAACGTGCGGACATGGCTCAACGGCGACCCGACCCAACCGACGCCGCCGCCGGAACGTCGTCACGCGCGCAACGCCGATTGGTCGCACATGAACAACGCCGACATCATTTCGATGCCAGACAAATGGGAATACCCTTGGTTCGCCGCGTGGGATTTGGCGTTTCATTGCATCCCGCTTGCTCTCATCGATTCCGAGTTTGCCAAGCGTCAGCTCGACTTGCTCACGCGCGAATGGTTCATGCACCCGAATGGCCAGCTCCCCGCCTACGAATGGGCGTTCGGCGACGTGAACCCGCCTGTTCACGCGTGGGCGACGTGGCGCATTTTTCAGATGGATCGCAAACATCGCCGCGAAACGGACGAACATGACAAGGGCGATTTGGAATTTCTCGAACGCGTCTTCCACAAATTACTTTTGAATTTCACCTGGTGGGTGAATCGCAAAGACGCGCAAGGCCGCAACATTTTTCAAGGTGGTTTTCTCGGTCTCGATAACATTGGCGTGTTCGATCGCAGTTCCGCGCTGCCCACCGGTGGCTTCATAAATCAGGCCGATGGCACAAGCTGGATGGCGATGTATTGCTTGAATCTATTGCGGATTTCGCTCGAGCTCGCGCAGCACAATAAAGTTTATGAAGACATCGCGACGAAATTTTTTGAGCATTTCTTGAGCATCGCCGCCGCCATCAACGGCGTCAGCGACAATGCCATGCCTGAAGATGGTCTCGCACTTTGGGACGAGACGGATGAATTTTATTACGACGAACTTTGCCTGCCCGACGGCAAAAAAATTCCGCTGAAAGTCCGTTCGCTCGTCGGCCTTGTGCCGCTGTTCGCCGTGGAAACTTTGGATCCCGATTTGTTGAAACGCCTGCCCGCCTTCACCGCGCGCATGGAATGGTTTCTCAAACATCGTCCCGACCTCGCCAACCTCGTTTCGCGCTGGCAGGATCACGGCGTCGGCGAGCGCCATCTGCTTTCGCTGCTGCGCGGTCACCGCATGAAATGTCTGCTGCGCCGCGCGCTCGACGAGACGGAATTTTTGAGCGACCACGGCATTCGCGCGCTGTCAAAAATTCACGAAACCGAACCGTATCAGCTCGATTGCGGCGGTGAAATCCACGAAGTCCGTTACTGGCCGGCGGAATCCGAGGCCGGACTTTTCGGCGGCAATTCCAACTGGCGCGGCCCCATCTGGCTGCCGATGAATTTTCTCCTCATCGAATCGCTCCAGAAATTTCATCATTATTACGGCGACGATTTCAAGATCGAATGCCCTACCGGTTCGGGAAAATTTCTGACCATCAACGAAGTCGCGGATGAACTTTCCAATCGCCTTGTAAAACTATTTCAGCCCGGCGCGGACGGCCAGCGTCCCGTTTTGAAATATCATCCGAAGCTCGCGACCGACCCGCATTTTAAGGATTACATTTTGTTCCACGAATATTTTCACGGCGACAACGGGCGCGGCGTCGGCGCCTCGCATCAGACCGGCTGGAGCGGCCTTGTCGCCAAGCTCATCATGCCGCGCGGCAATGCTCATCATCCGTCCGACACCATTATTTTTCAGCGCCCGGAAACGCCGCACTGAAATAAAACCCTCACTCTCCCCGGCGCATTAAACGCGCATTATCCGCAGGTGGCGCAATGGTTTCTTCCACCACCGGTTGAAATGCCACCGTCGGTTTCAATTCATCGCCGCCGCGCGTCACCAATTTTCCAGCGCGCGTGAAAACATTTTCAACCGTGTAAATCCCACCCTCGCGTTCGTAAAACTTTTTCATCTCATCAAGATTGAATGGCCGCGAACCTTTGCGACCAAAAACAACCGTTTGATTGCCGCTTTCATCCACCACGCGGTCGCGGTCAAGTCCGCGACCAACGGCGACGGCGGGCGATTTAGTTGGGAATGTCGCGATGAGTTTTGGATTTGGCGCGGGACTGAAACCCATCGCGCCCGGAACATTTTCGGGCGAAATCATCTGCAAGATTTGCAGTCCATTTTTGCCGTCCGCCACGAGCGCAAATTCCGATGCGTTGACCGAACCAATTTGCACCGCGCGCGTGTCGTTCAATTTTCCATTGGCGTTGTAAAGCCGTTCCAATTTCGGTTTTTCAGGATTGGAAATGTCAATGAACGCCAATCCATCCGCGCCATCCGCGACGTAAGCGTAAGTGCGAGCAAGATAAAAACGCTGCGCGTTTTTAAGTGGGACGAACGCACCGGGAATCAATTTCGGCTTCGTTGGCTCGGTAACATCGAGAACTTTGAAACCCTCGTCGTCCGTCACAAAGGCGTAACGAAATTGCACGCCAACCGCGCGCGGATTTTTCAAGCCGTCGGATAATTCGCCCGCCAGCATTGGCACTTCCAGCGCGTCATTGCGCAGGCCAACGACGAACAATCCATTTTTGCCGACGACGTAAAGATTTGTTCCCGCCATGAAACTATGCATCGCGCCAGTAAGTTTTCCATCGGGATTGAAGCGGATAATTTTTTCCTTGTCGAAAAAATTATTGTCGGGATTGCCGTCGAGCAATGTGCCGACCGTGACCATCACCAAACCTTCCTCGCGGTCGGTGATGAAAACCCAGGCGTAAATCGGACTGACGGCCTGCTCCTGATTTTCCGGCAAATGTGTTCGCAGCGGATCCACACCGAGCGTGCTGGGCAGCGTGACGCTCGTGGCGTATTTCGTGCGGACGTAAGTGCGCTGGCCGAGCGGCGAAACTGGCGCGGTGCTGATGCGTTCGGAAAACCCTTTTTGATCAATGTTCGCAATGTCAAAAACCTCAAAGCCATCTTTGCCGTTCGCGGTGTAGAGATATTCGCCACGTTGCACGAGATCGAGAATTTCGTTTGCGTCCTTGTGCTCGCCTTCCTTCAAAACACTATGATCTTCCTCGACGAATTTTCTGTAATTGTCGGGATACGCGAGCTTTTGCAAATGACTTCCAATTGCCGCCTGCGGTTCGTCCTGCTCCGTCCAAATTACGGCATCGAGTCCGCCCTTGCCTTCGCCGACGTAGGCGTAGCGGCCAAAGAAATTCACCGTGCCGGTGCCGAAGCCGAGCAGCGACGCGAGCCAAGCATTGTTATCGTTGGCTTTTGCAACGTGGCAGTCCTCGCAATTTTTTGTCGTGCCGACGCCGCTGGTCGTGTGCGGCAGATGCGGATTGTAAGCCTGCCCGCTAAAACCTTCCGCGCTGATAGTCTGCTGCTGCGAATAAACCCATTCACGATTTGCGTTTTGCGAACTTACAATGACAGCACTGGACGACCGCAGCACGGCGAGACGATTGCTCTTGTAACTCGCGTCCACGCCAAGTTGAAAAACGTCATCGCGCACGACCTGCGGATTGTAGCTGGTGAAATTGCGCGTGGTCGTGCCTTCAAATTTATTCGCCGGCACGCGCTGGTTCGCGCGCATCGGCAGATGGCAGCCGAAACACGAAGTCGCCCACGATGAATGACAAATCTGGCAGCCGACGTTGGAATTATCATGCGCCAGATCGCGCGTGCAATTTTCCGGCTTCGGAACTGCGCCCCAAGTTTTTCCATCGCGCCCAAGGGTTTTTGCGTAAGCCGACTTTGCATTGTAGCGTGACGAATTTGGATCAATGGTATCAATGGTTTGCGGCACTTCCCAGATCAGGTCTGGCGACATCGAGGAGCGTTGGAACAATTTATTTCCCTGCCAGAAAAAGCGCGGGCCATACGCGGTATTATTCGCGCGCAAGTCCACGCCCGCGATATTTGTGCCGGTCCAGATGCCGCCGTTGCCGCTCGTCATCAGCGTCGGACGTTTTGAAATCGTGCCGTGGCAGTCAATGCACTCAATCGTCGTCGCGGCGCGCGATTCGCCGTAAAGCAAGCCGTTGCCGTGAACGTCCACGTCGAAATGACAGTCGGCGCATTGCATCCCGTGGCGCAGATGTTCGTCTTCGAGGTGAACCGCCTTGGCAAATTTCTGCGGGTCGTCGTGCGGAATAATGTTGTCGTCGCGATCGCGCAAATTGCCTTCGCGGTCGTGTTTGAAAACGGCGCGGAAAATCCAGCCGTGGCCGTGATAATCAGCAAACTGCGTGTCCTTCAATTTAGGATTCAACTCGGAGACTTTTTCCAGAAAATCCAAATCGCCCCACAGTCCGCGCGCGGCGGCAGCTTCAGGATTATCGCGGAGCGATTTCACAAGTTCATCCGGCGTCGGATTTTTTTGTTTCGCCGGATACATGAATTCGCCGTCCGTTTCCTGATCCCACCAAGTGTAGCCGAGATACGGATTTACGAATAAATTTCCCTGGTGCATGTGACAGCTCATGCACTGCGCGGTCGGAATCGCGCGCGTAAATTGATGAACGATTGGATGGCCGCGCTCGTCTTTGCGAATGGCTTTGTCGGCGGAAAAACTTAAACCTTGATTGCCGTATTTGGCATACCAACCGGAATCCGTAGGCGAACGGTCATTCGCATAAACGACGTGACACGCCGTGCAACCGCTGCTGCGATAATCGCCCGGATGATTGTTTGAGCCCATGAAATCAAGCAACGGATCATGCAACCGCGTTTTTTGCAGATTCAAAAATACCGGGTCAATGCGGTTCAGCGTGCCGAGACCGCGTTCGCTCAAACGGCGCGCCGGTTTGCCCGGTTCTTCAAACGGATCAGGATTGCCGAGTTGATTTTGTTCTTCGCCGCCGCGCTCGAAGATGCGGAGGATGTTGCTTGGCTGCGCGATTTCAAAGCGCGGCAGCGGATCAAAAAACGGCAAAATTCCCCAGCGGTCGGTCATCGCCGACGTGACCGGAACGGGACTTTCCAACCGCAACGGCACACCGTCCGCGCCGTAAGCCTGACCGAAACGATAATTTTTCGCCGGATACGCGCCGTTGTTGTAGAGCGCCGCGCCCCAAAGCATCGCGCCGTGACGCATCATGCTGTGGCTGACGTTGTGGACAATGTCCGCGTGACATGGCGCGCAGGTTTTTTCCACGACACGCAAGTCGCCGGGATTTACAAATTTAATAAACTCGGCGGATTCGTGATTGAGCAACACGGAAGAATCATTTGGATTCGCCGAGCTTTGCCAGAAAACCGGATTGCGCGGCGCGACGTGCGCCTGCGTTTGTTTCAAGCCCGGCGTCGCATTGCCGCCGTGACAATCCGTGCAGCCCAGCACGACATTTTTCGACGCGTGCATGGACTCGCTGCCGGTGTGACATTCGAGACAGCCGCGCGATTTTTTGTCCGCGTCGGTTTGCGATTGGTCAATCCAATTTGGCTTCGGCAGTGCGTGCGTGGCGTCGGCGGGAACATTTTTCGGAACGGAAATTTCCGGACCGGAGCCGGGCGGATTTTCCTGCGCCATCAACGACAGCGCGACGAGCAAGGGCAGGATGAAGAATGAAGTTTGAAGAAAATTCAAACGCGCGCCGCGTCGGATTATTTCTTCATTTTTCATTTAACGCAGTTTGTCCGATTTAGTTTCATTGCGCAAATTTTAGTAGGTGAACGTAATCGCAATTAATCCGCTGTAAGGAAACGCCGGCACGTTCGCGCCATTGTTGCCGTAAATGTCGCGATAACCGCTGCCGGGAATCAGCACGCCGAAGCCGGCGGAAAAAATAATGTTGTCTGTCAGAAACGGACGATACTGAAAACCAAGGCTCAAGTCCTCGCCGATTTCATTGCTAACTTTTGAAGTGAACAGCGCGGCCTGAACCGGTTCGGTCTGCGCAAGCAAAATGTAATTCGCGTTCAGGAACGAACGCAGTTTCGGCGTCAGATCAAATTCCGCGCCGAGGCCAAAAATATAAACGCCGGGATTTACAAAATTCGCCTGACCTTCGGTTTTGCTTGTCCGCATATCCGGCACGAGGCTGCTGGAATTTTTCAAGTTCACCATCGTGCCGCCGAGATTTAATCCCTGCCGGTTCCAAAAACTAAATGGGCCGCCGGTGAAATTCGGGTTGTCCACAATCGTGTCGAAACCCGTGCCTTTGCCGTCGGTCGGATTGCCGTCGCCGCTCGCGTAAAAAAACGACGCCTTGTAGCGCGCCCAGTCGCGGTCGTAAGAAACTTCCAGCGCGGCCATCTGCGCGTTGATCGTCACGGGCCGGCCGGCGAGGTCGTTAAAACTGTCGTAGCCGAGCGCCTGATAAAATTGGTGCGACACATTGAAGCGCCCGATGTGGCCGTCGCCGCCCCAGCCGAGATAATACGCGTTCACGTCGTGCGCCTGCACCGTGCCGATGGGTTCGGGGCGGACGAGATTGCCGTTTTCATCGTAATGCGTGCCGCCAAAATCGTTGTTCGCGAGAAAACTCCATTCCGCCGTGTAGCCCGGCCAGATGAAATCCTGCTTGTAAAGATTGACGATGGAAACGACCTGATCGCGATTATTAAAAGTGTTCAGCCCCGAATCTGTGTCCTTCTCGCGCATATCGAACACGGCGACATTATATTGGTAAAGATTGTTGTTCCAATTTCCAAAAAAGCGCGCGCCGGAATTGATGTCGTTGAAAATGAAGCCACGAAAATCTGCGTTGAACGGCTGATTGCCCACGCGCACCGAACAAAAATCGTAAGTATCCGACAAGTCTGCGAGATGCACTTCAACGAACGCCTGTTGCAGCGCGAGATAAGTTTTCGTGCGATCTGTGCCTTGCGTCGCGTTGGGCGAGACGACGCCATTTTCCTGCGTGGTGAGATAATTGACGTTGAACACCGGCTCGATTTTTATCGCCCAATCCACCGGACGAAAAACGGTTTCGCCCTGAAATAAATTCATCGTGAAGCCAAAATAATTTTGGATGCTGATTTGTTCACCTTCGCCGAAAAACGCATATTCGCCGGGGTTCGCCGCGCTCACGCCGCTGCCCGTCGGCACGCGTTTGATTTCCGTCACCGTTTCCGCCGACGCCGTGAGGTCGAGAAAAATATCCTGACCAATAATCGGCACGTCGCCCTTGAGCACGCTCTGTTTGTAAGGCGCCCAGAGCGACGCATTCGGCGTTTCGTAAGGTTGCTCGATGACGCCGCTCGTGTAGCGTTGCCACGGCACGAAACCGATGCGCCAGCGGTCGGGAACCGGCACGGTGTTCGTCGGATAATCTGATTTTTGCAGTGTGTATTTCGGCACGCCAAAATCCTGGTTGACTCTCAACTCGCGGCGCACGTTCGCGCGCGGCAACGCGAGTCCGTTTGTCAGTGGCGCGGAACCGTAGCTGCTCAACGACGGCGCGGGTGGCTCCAAAAGTTCGCCGATGCGAACATCTTCGCGCGGCAAAGATTGGTCGTAAGGAATTGTCGGTGGCGTGAAAACTGGCGGTGCGCTCGGCTCGTTAAAAAGTGGCGCGGGCAAATCTGTTTTCGTTTTCAAGCTCGCGCCTGGATCGGGATTGAACTGCGGCTGCGGTTCGGAATTCGTGCTGACGGTCACGCGCCGCACCCAGCGAAAACCCGTCTGCGGCGGCTCCGGCAATTGCAGCGCATTCGGATCGGGATTGAAAATTTCCGGCGACGCGGGCGGCGTATTGGTGCTGACAGCTTGATGAGGTTTCGGCGCGTCATCCGCCAAAACCGTCGAAGATGCGCCGACCACCAGCCCGGCAAAAAACAGCCGCTGGAGAAAATTTCGATTTACCGCTGAATCGAGCCGCCGCATTTCCACCATGAGAATTTGTTTATTTTCAGAAAGCAAGCGCTTATCATTGCCGTGGTGAAACGGATTTTTCCAATTTTACTTTTCGCCCTGCTGGCCGCGCGACCGGCGTTCGCTCAACTCACCCTCGCCGATGTCCAGACTATCATCGCGCAAGCCGTCACGCGCGCGACCGCGCTGCCGAGGCTCAACACGAACGCCGTCATCGCCATCACCGACCGCGAAGGCTGGGTGCTCGGCGTCTGGTCGCTGAACACAAATCCTCTTGGTGACGACGACCTCGTTGCCGAGGCGATTGCCAAAGCCGGCACGGCTTCGTTTTTGAGCAGTGATAACAATGCTTTTTCGTCGCGCACCGCTGGCGACATCGTGCAGCAGCATTTTCCCATCGGCATAAAAAACAAGCCGCCTGGCCCGCTCGTCGGCGTGAATTTTTCCAGCCTCGGCTTTTCCGACATCAACACTTTCAAAGCGCCTGGCAGCGTTATTAGTTATGGCAGTTCGCCCGGACTTACGCTCGTTGCGCCGCCGTTGCCTCTGACTGGCGGACTTGAAGGCACGCCCGGCGGAATGCCGCTTTACAAAAACGGCGCGCTCGTCGGCGGCGTTGGCGTTGCGGGCAACGGCGTCGCCGTGACAGACATCACGCCCGCCAGTATTACCAAATCCGACAGCGACGAAGATGTCGCGCTGGCGGGACAAATCGGTTTTGCGCCGGCAAATAAGATTCTCGGCTCGAAAGTTTTGATAGCTGGCATCCGGCTGGAATACATCGCAACGAAAACCAAACTTGGCGCGATGATTCCGTTCGGCAGTTTGCCGGGAATAAATATTTTGCCGTTTACGCTCATCACTTCGCCCGCGCCGTTTCCGTATCCGGTCGTGACCATCGGCGGCGAAACCGGCGAGTTGCGCCAGCCTATCATTGACGATCCGTCCTTCGTGCCGCTTGGCGTCGCGCGGCTGACGGACATCGAAGTTTCCAACATCATCACCGCCGCTGCGAACCGCTGCCGCACCACGCGCGCGGGCATCCGGCTGCCGGCCGGCCAACCGGCGCAGATGTTTATCACTGTCGTCAACAATCCCGGCGTGGATGGCGTTGCGCCCATCGTGCTCGGCACGTTTTGCACGTCGGCCAACGCGACGCGTTTTAGTTGGGACGTGGCCGTGCAAAAGGCGCGCACCGCCTTGCTTTATTCCACATCGAGCCGCGCC
>DATCFH010000108.1:0-10026 GCA_036509625.1 Verrucomicrobiia bacterium | reverse complement strand
CGCTCGTCGGCATTCACATGGCTTATGGCGCGAACAAAGTTTATTCCGGCCTCGACCTCACCATCGAACGCGGTGAACGCACCGTCCTGGTTGGTCCAAATGGCGCGGGGAAATCCACCTTGCTAAAAATTCTTGCGGGCGTCGTTGAAATTCAAAAGGGCGAACGTGACCTCGGCCACAATGCGAAGATTGGTTATTTCAGCCAGCATCGCGCCGCCACACTTGATCCCGAAAAGTCTGTGCTGGACGAAGTTCTCGCGAGCGCGCCCGCGATGCGCGAGGACGAGGCGCGCGGCGTGCTGGGTTCCTTCATGTTTCGCAAAGACGATATTTACAAGCTCACAAAAGTTTTGAGCGGTGGCGAAAAAAGCCGGTTGAACCTCGTCAAATTTCTCGTGGATCCGCCGAATCTTTTGCTCATGGACGAGCCGACCACGCACCTCGACATTCACACCGTCGAATCGCTCACGCTCGCGCTCGAACGCTACGAAGGCACGCTCGTTTTCATTTCGCACGACGTGCATTTCATCCGCCACCTCGCGACGAAAGTTCTGCACGTCAACGCCGGTCAGGTGACGCCTTACGTCGGCGGCTACGAATATTTCCTGGAGAAAACGAAAATGGCCGACGATGCCCGCGCCGCGCTTACGGCCGGCTAATCGGCGGTTTAGAAAACCAACTTAATTTTCTAAAATCGCCGTGGCCGCCGCGTAATTTTCCGTGTGCGTCAGGCTGATGTGCAACTGCCGCGCGCCGCGCGATTCAAAAAGTATTTTTCCTTTGCCGTGCAACACCACAAACGGTTCACCTGATTCTTTGCGCCGGATTTCAATATCCTGCCAACCGATTTGCGCGCCAATACCCGTGCCAAACGCCTTTGAAACTGCCTCTTTCGCTGCAAACCGCACCGCCAAAAACGGCGCGGAATTTTTGTGCGCGAGACAGTAAGCGATTTCATCCGGCAACAGCACGCGGTTCACAAAGCGTTCGCCAAATTTGGCGAACGACGACGCAATGCGCGCCACTTCGATGAGGTCAATGCCGGTGCCAAGAATCATTTTCGATTTACGATTTGCGATTTACGGCGGAAGCGCAAGCAAACTTGCCAGGCAATTCAACCAGCTTCATTCACCACGATAAACCGCGCGCGCCGTGCAGGTCTCCGCCACGACCACTTCCGTGAGCAGCGGCAATTTCGGCTTCAATCTTTTCCAAATCCAAACCGCGACGACTTCGCTCGTGGGATTTTCCAGACCGGGAATTTCGTTGAGGTAATAATGATCGAGCTTTTCCCAAAGCGGCTTGAACGCCGCAGAAATTTCCGCGTAATCCATCAGCCAGCCAAGTTTTTTGTCGCACTCGCCTGCGACAACAATTTCCACGCTGAAGCTGTGGCCGTGCAGCCGACGGCATTTGTGCGCCTTCGGTAAATGCGGCAACAAATGCGCCGCCTCAAACTGAAACGATTTTCTTAATTCCATTTTCATAATTCAAAATCTGTCCAAGTGATTAAATCGCCGAGCGCCGGACGGCCATCGTGCCGCCACGTCAGCGGCGGGTTTTGCATCTGGCCGAGCGGACAAATCCGCGTCGCGCCCCAACGCGCAAACTGTGCCGCCAGCCCCTTCATTTTCTCCGGCGGCGCGGCAATTCCAACGGTCGAAACTTTTCTGTGAATTTCATCAACGCCTTGCAAAACGGCGGCGGCATCCGGCACTGGCTTCACAAAAATAAAACGGTTCAGCGGCGAAAAACGAAATTTCACATCATGCTCAAACACCAATGTCCATGCGGTCGAACGCTCGCTCGACCAGATTTTTGCATCGGCGCGGTGCGCGGCAATGGTTTCATAAATCGCCCGGCGCGACGCGATGGCCGCCGATTCTTCCACGGAAATTTTCCCGCGCGGCTCGGTCGTTTCGCGCTTTGCCAATTCAACCGCGAGCCGCTTTGCAAATTCATCCGATTCCACCGCGCCGCGCTCCTCAACGTAAAAAACGTGCGGCGAAAGACAGCCATTTTGATCCCACGCAATCACATCATCCGCCGCATTGGAAATGACTTTTTGAATTTCTTCCTCGCGCAAAACTTCGCGCGTTACGAAACCAAAACTCACGCGCTGACCGTAGCCAAGAAAACGAACCTTCGCCGGCAACCGCGTGCGGATCGCCACGAGCGTTTCATCGCTGCCCGTTGCGGTGACGCAATCTGCATACGAAAACAAACTATTTTCCAGCTCCAAGTTTCCGCCGCGCCACTCGGCGATTTCCAGACACGCGCCCAATTTTGGATCCAATTCGCGAATCGAATGGGCAAAAAGTCGCGGCAAATAACTTGCGCCACTCGCGCACTTCACAAACTGCGCCGAGCGCGTCAGCAAACCAAGCGTCAGACTCATCAGCGTCGGATTTGGCAGATTGCCTGCCGCGATGTGGACGAGAAATTCCGGCCCGCGCACTGCTGCTCCAGCCACAAATTCATCCAGCCGCTGCGCGTGCCCAAGTTCCTGTTCGAGCAACGCCTGAAATTTTTCCGGCGTGAACTGGCGGAAAAAATCGTCCAAACCTTTTTCCAAAATCGGTTTTGAAAAACCGGTTTCTGCCGGGCCAAGTTCCAGCGCGCGCTGGCGATATTTATTTTCTGGCGACAACCATTCCGCCGCGATTTCACAAAGGATTTTTATAATTTCATCGGTCTTGCGCGGCAGCAGAAATTTTTCGCGATTGCGCTTCAACGCATCGCAAGCGGATGCAATCATCGCTGGCGAAAGCGTGGCTTCCGACGGCAAATCGGCAAAATAAAAATTGGGCAGATTCATCGGAGTTTTAACCGCAGAGAACGCAAAGAACACAAAGATTTTTAATTATTTGCGTTCCCTGCGTTCTTTGCGATTCAATAGTTTTCAGCGTCATGCGGTCATCAAGGAGCAGCCGCGCGGTTCGGCTAATTGCGCGCGGCCAATCAATTCAAAACCATCGCTGCGACGAATGCCCAAATCTTCCGTCTGAATTGCGGCGACGGAAAACACATTTGCCAAATCAAAAATGCGAATCAAACCGGTTTCGCCTTCCGCCACTTCGCGTCCAGTTTCGGGGGAAATAATTTGCACGCACGCCCACGGCGGAAATTGAAACGCGCCAGACAATTTCGTGTAAGCCTGCGAACTCAATTCGCTCATGCCGTATTCGCAGATGATGTTTTTGCGCGAAACACCAAGCCGTTCGGTGATGAGCGTGTGCAATTCTGCTTTCGGCAAAATGCGCGAACGGTTTTTATAGCCGCCGGTTTCCATCACACGTGAATTTTCCGGTAGAAGAAACTGCAAATTATTTTCCGCCAGAAAATCTAACAGATGCACGAAGGAAAATGCCGTTCCAAGCAGCATTAACGGTTTATCCGAATCGCCGGCCATCTTTAATTTTTGGGTGGTTGCTGCAAAATCAACCGACCACGAAGCATCGGCAGAAATATTTCCAGTGAAAACAGATTCGGGCAGTTCAAATTTTTGCCGCACGGTTTCAAACATATGAACTAGCGAGGAGTGCGGCGCAGCTTCGGCCTTTGGCGTCAGAAAAATGAGCTCGCCAAAATCAGAAAAATGAAGCTGAAAGTTTTTCCAGAGCGACGCTTTGTAAAGCGCGAGCGATTCCGCACAGTGAAAATGCCGGCTCGGTTTTTGCTCCGTCGTGCCGCTGGAATGAAAAACGGTCGTGCGTGCGTCTGGCGCGAGTGAAGTCAGTTCCAATTCTTTGAACGCGCTCGTCGGCACAAAAGGAATTTGCGTCCAATGCTTGATAACTTGCGGAGTCAGTTTTCGCGCTTCGCAAATTTTTCGGTAGGCTGAATTGTGTTGGAACTGTAGCGCGAAAAGTTCCAACGCGAGTTCGGAAAATTTTTGGTTGCTGACAGCGAATTGCGAATTGGAAATCAATTCGCGCAGACGCGCGGCAAAATGAAAAAGTTCTGTGTTCATGCGGTTTTAATTCAAGGCTGGTGTTCCGCAACAGCCGGACAGCATGATAACACGAAGCATTTCCGCCGCAAGCGAGATTGCCTTTGGATTGTTTGTAAGCCAAAATGTTCGCTCAATAATGAGCAAACGGTTTTACATCACCACGGCGATTGATTACGTCAACGGCCAGCCGCATCTCGGCCACGCCTACGAAAAAATCATCGCCGATGTCATCGCACGCGCGCGGCGCAGTCTTGGTCAGGAAGTTTTTTTTCTGACCGGCTTGGACGAGCACGGCCAGAAAGTGCAGCAGGCGGCGCAGGCGGAGGAAAAAAATCCGCAGGAATATTGCGACGCGCTCGCGGCGGACTGGCAGGCGTTCGCCAAGAAACTAGATTTGACGAATGATGATTTTGTCCGCACAACCGAGCCGCGCCACAAGGAATTTGTCCAAGCAACTTTGTCGAAGCTGAACGACGCCGGCCACTTTTACAAGGCGACTTACACCGGCTTTTATTCCGCGAAGGAAGAAACTTTTCTGACGGAAAAAGACCGTCTGCCCGACGGAAAATTCGACGCAAGCTATGGCGAAGTCGTCGAACTCAAGGAAGATAATTATTACTTCAAGCTCGGCGCGCATCAGCAATGGCTGATTGATTACATCGAGGCCAATCCAGATTTTATTTCGCCAAGTTATCGCCGCAATGAAGTCCTTGGGTTTCTCAAAAATAATACACTGGAAGATTTGTGCATCTCGCGTCCGCTCGCGCGTTTGAACTGGGGCATTCCCCTGCCCTTCGACAAGGAATTTGTCACCTACGTCTGGTTCGATGCGCTCGTGAATTACACGAGTATCGCGCACGCGCACGCGCCGCTCGGACTTTGGCCGGCGGACATTCACGTCATCGGCAAGGACATCGTGAAATTTCACGCGGTCTATTGGCCGATCATGCTCAAGGCGATGGGACTGCCGTTGCCGAAACAAATTTTAGTTCACGGTTGGTGGCAAAAAGATGGCGCAAAAATCAGCAAGAGCACTGGCAACATCATTGACCCGATTGCGGTTATCAACGAATGGGGACTCGACGCATTTCGCTTTTACGTTTTGCGCGAGCTGGACATCGGCCCGGACGGCAACTGGACGGACGCCGGTTTCCGTTCGCGCTATCAAGCGGAACTTGGCAACGGACTTGGCAATTTGGTGAACCGTTCGCTCTCGATGTTGAAGCGTTATCGCAATGGTGTCGTGCCCGCGCGCTCGAATGAACTCGCGGCGGACGCAGCAAAGGCAGCGGATGAAACGCGCGCGCTGTTCAAGCAAAGCCAGCTTCAATCTGCGCTGCAAAGCATTTGGGGATTGGTGAATCGCGCGAACAAATTTGTGGATGAAACCGCGCCGTTCAAGCTGGCGAAAGATCCGGCGCAGGCACAACGGCTCGATGAAGTTTTGTATAACTTGGCCGAGGCGTGCCGCGTGCTGGCAGTTTTGCTCTGGCCGTTTCTGCCGGAAACTTCGACGAAGATTTACGCGCAACTTGGCCTGCAAGGTTCACCGGCTAAAATGGATGCCGCAACTTGGGGCGGATTGCAAGCCGGTCAGACGATTGGCGAACCGGCTCCGTTATTTCCGCGCAAAGATATTTAGAACAACGGCAGGGCTGACCTGCCGGTCAGCCTAATAAGGCGGCGCAGCAGCGCCGCCCTGCCAAATAAAAAAGCCCGCTTGAAAAAGCGGGCTTTTGTTTTTGAAACCGTTAAAAACTTCAAACTTTACCGAGCGTTTCTTCGATGACCTGTTTGAAGTTGTTTTCGCCGGGCTTGACGATGCCGAACTCGCGCTTGGCGTTGTCCGGAGAATCGCTGGCGTGCGCGGCATTGACCATGATGGTCGAGCCGAATTCGCGGCGGATGGATCCGGGCGGCGCTTTGGACGGATCCGTCGGGCCGAGCACATCGCGGATTTTGTTGACCGCGCCGACGCCTTCATAGACGAGCGCGATACATTTTTCCGTGCCGGGCTTGTCCCAATCGGCCTGCGGAATTTCGCCGGGCGCGTGGCCGGACATAAAGCGCACGATGTTGTCGAACTGTGAATCGCCTTGCAACGGCCCAAGAATGTCACCAAGCGATTTCTGGTCGTCAGCAGAAATTTTGAAGCCGAATTCTTTTTCGAGAATGTCCTTCGCCTTGGCGCTGACGCCGTCTTTGAGTTTGGCGCGGAGAAATTCGCGGACGGGGCCATAAAAATCCATCGCCTGCGTCGTGCTCATGCGCAGGACTTTTGCGCCGACGATGTAAAGTCCGGTGCGCGAGAAGAAATCAATAACGTTGCCGGGACGGCCGGTGGCGAACTTGAAATTGTCCGGCTTGATGAGCACCAACGTGCGTTCCGGCTGGTCGTTGGGAGAATAGCTGTTGACGTTTTCCAGCACGCCGCCGTCCTTGTCAGAATATTTCGCCCAGAGCTTTAATTTTCTTTCGGCTTCCTCGACATTCGGCGCGGCCAAAACCGCCGGCTCGAAGTAACGGACGTTGCCATTGTCATCCAAAATCAAGTCGCTGTAAGTATCGCGGATCGTTTCGCCGCCGCGACGGTCAGGACTCAAATTACCGACGACGGAACGCACTTTGCGGACGGCTTCATCACCGCGAAACAGCAGCATCATCACGCGACGACCATGACCCGTTTTCGGATCGGGCGAAAGATCGGTGAGGACATATTGCTTGAGCAGTTCCTGGATTTTCCGATCCTGCGTGTCGTGCGCGGAGACGATGGTTTCGGCGTATTCCTTGACGAGTTCGTGACTCGGCGCGAACATCCGCAGGCCGACGAGGTCGAGTCCGGTGCGGGTGATAAGGCGGCTCAAAATGCCGCCGGTGCGGGATTTGTAAAGCGAGTAAGGCGTGACAATGACGTAGGCGAGCTGTTGCGACATAATTAAATTCAAACGGTCGGCGGCGGGGTGGTCGGAGCGGGCGCGGCAGCGGCTTTGCCCAAAATTTTGAACATCACAGTGCCGCAAGTCGGGCATTTACCCTTCATCGCTTTGCGACCGTTTTTCATGGTTTCTTCCACGCCATCGGCGATGGGTTTTTTGGCCTTGCACTTGACGCAGTATCCTTCAGACATAAAAAGTTTGCCGCCAACGCTTCATGCGCCAAACGGGACGCAAAGGCTATCCGTAAAAGTCAGCAACGTCAATTCTAAAGGGAAAACGCTTTGTTTCACGCACTTTCACGGTTCGCCAGCCGACGAAATTTCAGAACCGATTTACGTTTGTTTTGGCGTCACCGATTGCAATTGCGCCAGCCGGAAAAAATGACCTTCGCGCGCCAGCAATTCTCCATGCGTGCCGAGTTCGACAATTTTTCCGCCATGTAAAACCACGATGCGATGCGCGTGCCGAATCGTGGAAAAACGGTGCGCGACGATGAGCGTGGTGCGACCGGTCGTGAGGCGCACGAGCGCTTCCTGCACGAGCCGCTCGGATTCCGTGTCGAGCGCGGACGTGGCTTCGTCGAGAATGACCAGACGCGGATCGCGCACGAGCGCGCGGGCGATGGCGAGCCGCTGGCGTTGTCCGCCGGAAAGGAGCGTGCCGCTTTCGCCCAGCGGCGTGTCGAGTTGCTGTGGCAGCGCGCGAACGAATTCCGCAAGATTCGCGTCCGCGAGAATTTTCCAGAGCGCGCCGTCGGAAATTTTCTCCAAACCGTAAGTCACATTCTCGCGCAATGTGCCGTTGAAAAGCAAAGTCGTCTGCGGCACAACGCCAATCTGGCGGCGGTAAGTGCGTAAATCCAGTTCGCGCAAATCTTTTCCATCGAGAAGAATTTTCCCGATGCTCGGCTGGCGAAAACCGATGGCGAGATTTACGAGCGTGGATTTGCCCGCGCCAGATTCGCCAACAAACGCAATGGTTTCGCCGGATTTGATGTGTAAATTAATTTCTTTCAACGCGACTTCACGGCCGCGCGGATAACTGAAGCCGACATTTTCAAAAATGATTTCGCCGCGCAACGGAACTGGCGCGGACGGCTTGCCTTCGTTGCGTTCGAGTTGTTCGGCTTCGAGAACTTCGCCGAGCGAGCGGACGGCGTCCGCGCCTTGCGCGAGCGCGGGAAAGACGCTCAAAAACTGCTGCACCGCGCCGATGAGCATTCCGAAATACGTGTGATACATCACCGCGTCGCCGACGCTGATACGATGATTCACGACGAGCCACGCGGAAAAAACGAGGCACGCGAGCTGGAAAATCATGAACGTGAACCACGAGCTCGACGCGAAAAATTCCGTGAGCGTGTCCACTTGCATCCCACGTTCGCGGATGCGCTCGAACACGCTGCGGACGCTGCGCGTCTCGATAGATTCCAGTCCGTGCGCGCGCGTGACCGGCAGCATTTGCAACATTTCGCCGACACGCGCATTCATCTGCTCCGTCTCGATCCGCATGGCTTGGTATTGTTCCTTGAAACGGCGATCGAACAATTTTAGCAACGCGATGCCCGCCGGAACCGTGACGAGAAAATACAGCGCGAGCAATGGCTGTTTCACCAGCGCGATAATGGTGACGTAAGTGATAACGAGCAATCCGTTCAAGCCCGTGTGCATCAGGTGACGACACAATCCGTCAATCGCATCCACGTCGCGCAGCAGTTTTGTTTGCAGCGCGCTGGTTTGCTTTTCTTCGTAGAACGTAATGGAAAGCTGCTGCAATCTTTCAACGAGCGCGCTCCTCAAATTGAATTGCATGTGCCGCAACGCACCGCTCATCAAACGCACAAATGTCGTGTGAACAAAAGGGTTTTGTAGCAGCAGTAAAAAGTAAACACCCGCGATCCAGAGAATTTTTCGGAACGCACCAGCGCCGCCGGTCGTTAGCGCGTCCACAATCATGCCGACGGCGAGTGGCAGCAATGAAGCGGGCGTTTGCTTGATGATATAAAGCGTCACTGCCGCCGCCACGCGCCCGCGCTGGTCGGAAAATAAATTCCAAAGCGTGCGCCCCGGACGTTTCGAGTCGAAGCGTCCGTCGAGCAATTTTTCCCAAGCGGCGGGCGGTGGAATGGTCGGCACGGATGAATTCATACAACAGCGGCGCGCGCAAGCAAGCGGCAAGGTGTTTTCTTGGAGCGCGGCATTCATGCCGCTTCACCGTCCAATTCAATTTGAATATTGAAGCGGGCTGAAGCCCGCGCTCCCAAAATTAAAAAGGCGAGGCCGGAGCCTCGCCTTGAAATTTGCCTGCGCGAATTATTTCGCCGCAGTCTTGGCCGGTTTTGCCATTTCCTTGACCAGCGTCGCGCCTTTGCCGATGCGCTTGCGGAGATAAGTCAGTTTCGCGCGGCGGACATCGCCATGGCGCTCAACTTCGATCTTGTCCACGCGCGGCGAGTGATACGGGAAAATACGCTCGACGCCTTCGCCGTAGCTGATGCGGCGGACGCAGAACGTCTCGTTCAGACCCGTGCCGCGTTTGCCGATGACGATGCCGGCGAAAATCTGGATGCGTTCCTTGTCGCCTTCGACGACTTTGGTGTGGACTTTGACCGAGTCGCCCACGTTAAACTTCGCGTTGTCTTTGCGAAACTGTGCCGATTCAATTTTGAGTTGTAATGCCTGGTTCATAACTTTTATAAATTTTTATTTCAACAAATCTGGTCGCTGCTCTTTCGTCCGCAACTTCGCCTGTTCGCGCCGCCATTTTTCAATCTCGGCGTGGTTGCCATTCAGCAACACTTCCGGGACTTTCAGCCCGCGAAAATCCGCTGGCCGCGTGTATTGCGGATACTCCAGCAATCCGTGACTGAACGATTCATCGCGCGAACTTTCGTCGTCACCCAAAACTCCGGGCAGCAACCGCGCGACCGCATCAATCACCACCATCGCGGGCAATGCGCCGTTCGTCAGCACATAATCGCCGATGGACAACTCGTCGTCCGCCAGCGTTTCCCGAATCCGCTCGTCAAACCCTTCGTAATGTCCCGTGACAAGCAGCAAATCTTTTTCCTGCGCCAATTCCTGCGCGATTTTCTGGTCGAACTTTCGTCCGCTCGGCGAAAGTAAAATCACTTTC
>DATCFH010000107.1:0-4270 GCA_036509625.1 Verrucomicrobiia bacterium | reverse complement strand
GCCAGCCAAAATAAAATTCCATGCGCGAGTTTTTGTAATCCCAAAAGGGCAGGAAAATAATCCGTCGCCGCGTGATGGCAAAATTCCAGCCGCCGTGCGGGTTGCCCACCAGTTTGGGATAACGTCCGTAGCGCATGGTGTCCTTGTCCGCCACGCCGATGACGAAATAGGTGAAGTTGGTGAACGGATTGCGGAAAAACCAGTCGCGCTTGCGGTGCGGATTGTCCGGCTCATACCAGTCCGGCGGCACGGGGTCGTCGTCATTGCCCAGCCACCAGACGGGATTGATTTTGTCATACCAATGGATGACGGGTATGTGCGGCTTGCGCAACATGACAACGCCATGGCAGTCGGGCGCTTCGTTGGTGGAATAAAATAAGTAGTGGTCGCCCGCAAAAATCTTTCGCTCGATGCCTTCGCGATGACCGCTCGCGGCGGGCGCGGCAAAATTTCCGGCGGCGCACGAAGTGGCGGCGGCAAAACTCACAGCCAGCAGCAGCGTCCAGCGGGAAAGGCGCGCGGTGATTTTCATTGATGTAAATCTAGCAGGCCAAGCGTCGGCGAGGTAATTGAATTTTCGGCGCGCGCCATTGAATTTTTTGATGTGAATCGGGCAAACCGGCGTCGCTAGGTTTTGTCGTTAAAATTTGTTTGGAAATGGAATTGCCTCACGGCGCGGACTTGCCCAAATTGTTTGGATGCAATTCCACTTTGTTCTCCGCGTGGCCGCGCTGGCTGCGGTTATTTTCAACTTGAACCTCCGCGCCGCCGACACCGATGTGGCCACCGCCATTTCGCCGCGCGAACATCTTTCGCTCGATGCGGGCTGGAAGTTTCATCTCGGTGACGATTGGCCGAACGCGTTGCGGCTCGACAAGGCCGGTTCCAGCGGCGGCCCGGCGGCGGAGAAATTCAACGACAGCTCATGGCGTTCCATTAACCTGCCGCATGACTGGGCGATTGAATTGCCGTTCGATCAAAATTCCGATGGCAGCCACGGCTTCAAGCCCGTCGGTCCGGGCTTCACGAAAAACAGCATCGGCTGGTATCGCCGCACGTTTGAATTGTCGGCGGCAGATTCCGGCAAGCGCATCTGGCTCACGTTCGACGGCGTGTTCCGCGACGCAACGGTTTGGGTGAACGGCTGGCTGGTGACGCGGCACGAAGGCGGCTACTACCAATTCCGCGAAGACGTCACGGACATCGTGCGTTTCGGCGGCAAGAATGTGGTGACGGTGAAAGTGGACGCCTCAAAATTTGAAGGCTGGTTTTACGAAGGCGCGGGCATTTATCGTCACGTCTGGCTGGACAAAACCGCGCCGGTGGCCATCGCGCCGGATGGGATTTTTGTTTGCACCAAATTTACAAATAACGTGCCTGAAGGAGACGCAGAAATTCACGCGGGAGCAACCCTCATCAACGCACAAGATTCACTTGTCGAAGCCAAAGTAAGTTTTTCCGTTAAAGACACTGATGGAAAAAACATCACCGGAATAAACCTAACGGATAAAATCAAAGCCCATTCGCAAAAAGAGTTTTCCACCGATGCGCCAGCTTTTGTTGGGATGCTAGGTAAATTTGCACTGAACAAATATGAACTTTGGTCGCCCGAAAATCCGAAACTCTACAAACTCATCACGACAGTTTCCGTGGACGGCAAGATTGTTGACCAAAAAGAAACCACCTTCGGCATTCGCACCGTTGGCTTCGACAAGGACAAAGGGTTTTTGCTGAACGGCAAACATTACGAGTTAAACGGCACTTGCAATCATCAAGACATGGCCGGCGTCGGCGCGGCGTTGCCGGATGCGCTCCAGTATTTCCGCATCGCGAAGCTGAAGGAGTTCGGCTGCAACGCGTATCGCACCTCGCACAATCCGCCCACGCCGGAATTGCTCGATGCGTGCGACCATCTCGGCATGATCGTGATGGACGAATGTCGGTTGCTCGGCAGCGACAAGCAAAATCTCGCGAAGTGGAAAGAGCAAATTCTCCGCGACCGCAATCACGCCAGCGTCGGTATCTGGTCGGTCGCGAATGAAGAATTTAATGTGCAGTCTTCGCCGCAGGGCGGCAACGTCGCGCGCACGATGCAGAATCTCGTGAAGTCGCTCGACCCGACGCGCCCGGTGACTTACGCCGCGCCGCAAGGCGACACGTTCGACGGCATCAACGGCGTCATCGAAGTGCGCGGCTGGAATTATCACGTCGGTCAGGATATGGATAATTATCACGCCGAACATCCCGACCAGCCGAACGTCGGCACGGAACAGGCCAGCACCGTCAGCACGCGCGGCATTTATACGAACGACAAAAAACGCGGCTATGTCAGCGCCTACGACGACAATGCGCCGAGCTGGGCGACGACGACCGAACGTTGGTGGAGTTATTTCGCCGACCGTCCGTGGTTGAGCGGCGGCTTCGTGTGGACGGGTTTTGATTATCGCGGCGAGCCGACGCCGTATGGCTGGCCGTGCATCAATTCGCATTTCGGCGTCCTCGACACCTGTGGTTTTCCGAAGGACAATTTTTATTACTACCAATCGTGGTGGACGACGAACACTGTGCTGCACCTGTTGCCGCACTGGAACTGGCCGGGCAAGGAAGGTCAGGAAATCCGCGTGGATGCGTTGAGCAACTGCAAGGAAGTGGAATTGTTCCTGAACGGCCAATCGCTCGGTAAACAAACGATGAAACGCAATTCCAAATTATCCTGGCAGGTGAAATATGCGCCCGGAACTTTGAGCGCAAAAGGTTTTGATGATGCGGGCAAGGTCATTGCCGAAACGAAAGTCGAGACGACCGGCGAACCGGCTGCCGTCCAGCTCACGCCGAACCGCGCGACCATCAACGCTGATGGCGAAGACGTGAGCGTCATCACGGTTTCTGTGACGGACGCGCAAGGTCGCATCGTGCCGGTAGCGGGAAATAAAATTAATTTTGCCATCGAAGGCGCGGGCAAAATTCTTGGCGTCGGCAACGGCGATCCGAGTTGCCACGAGCCGGACACGTTTGTCGCGCAGATGCCGATGAAAACAATTCCCGTCAGCAACTGGCGCTGGAAACTTGCCACCGTTCCGGGCAAAGGCGCGCTGACCCCCGAATATGCAAACGACTTTGATGATTCGGCGTGGAACCAGATCAAGCCCAAGACGGACGGCGACACCGGCGACATGGTTTTGAGCGAAGGCCAGACGGCCATTTACCGCGCGCACATCAGCGTAACCGCCGACGATTTGAACAATCCGGGAATTCAAATCCGCTTCGGCGGCATTGATGATCGCGGCTGGATTTTTGTGAACAACCAGCGCGTCGGTGAATCGCACGACTGGGCGGCGCAACCGGCCTTCGACATCAAAAAGAACCTGCACGCGGGCGACAACGTCATCGCCGTGGGCGTGAAAAATGAAGCCGGCACCGGCGGATTGAATCCAGATGTGAACATCGAGCTTACCGGCAAACCCGCCGCCTCCGTGTGGTCGCGCAGCGTGTTCAACGGCCTCGCGCAAATCATGGTGCAATCCACGAAGGACGCGGGCGAAATCAAATTGACCGCGAGCGCGAACGGTTTGTTGCCGGTGACGACGACGATTACGACGCAGGCGAGCGCCGGTCGTCCGAGCGTGCCCTAGAACAATTATTAGCTTGAATTAGCTTGAGTGCGGGGTGGTGCTGGCGAAAATCTTTTCATGCCAACACTGCCCCGCAATTTTTTTGCCGTCCTCGCGTCCGTATTTATTTTTCAATCCGGCCACGCGGTGGAAACCGATTCGCCGCTCACGCTGTTTTACACCAACGCCGCCGCAAAATGGACGGAGGCTTTGCCCATCGGCAACGGGCGTTTGGGTGCAATGATTTTTGGCGGCGTCGCGCGCGAACATCTGCAACTGAACGAAAGCACGCTTTGGGCGGGCGGGCCTTACGATCCAAACAACACCAACGCGCTCGCCGCGTTGCCGCAAGCCCGCGCCCTTGTCTTTGCTGGTAAATATGACGACGCGGCGAAACTCATCGGTGACAAAATGATGGCGACGCCATTGCGTGAAATGCCTTACGAAACCATGGGCGATTTGTTTTTAGATTTTCCGACGAACGCCGCACCGGTGGAAAATTACCGGCGCGATTTGGATTTGGACACCGCCGTCGCCACGGTGAGTTATGCCGTGAATGGTGTTCACTTCAAACGTGAAATTTTTTCCAGTCCGGTGGATCAGGTTATCGTCGTGCGGCTGACGGCGGACAAACCGGGGCAGATTTCCTTTACGGCGGG
>DATCFH010000106.1:0-5239 GCA_036509625.1 Verrucomicrobiia bacterium | reverse complement strand
ATCGCGAGCCGGTCCTCGTGTCGTCCGTGGACGGCGTCGGCACGAAGCTCAAGCTCGCCTTCGCGCTGGACCAGCACGACACCATCGGCGCGGATCTCGTGAACCATTGCGTGAACGACATCGCGGTGCTCGGTGCGGAGCCGCTGTTCTTCCTCGATTATCTCGGCACGGGCAAGCTGGAGCCGCACGTTTTCACGGACATCATCAAAGGCTTCGCGCGCGCGTGCGCGGAAAATAATTGTGCGCTCATCGGCGGCGAGACGGCGCAGATGCCGGGCTTTTATCAGGCGGGCGAATATGACGTGAGCGGCACAATCGTCGGCGTGGTGGAAAAATCCAAGATGCTGAACGGCCAGAAAACCATCAAGCGCGGCGACGTGGTGATCGGCATCGAATCAAGCGGCCTGCACACGAACGGCTATTCGCTCGGACGCAAAATTTTCTTCGAGCAGTTGAAATTGAAACCGTCCAGCCGCATCCCCGGCTCGAAGCTCACGCTCGGCGCGGAATTGCTCCGAGTTCACGTCAGCTACGGTCCGCTGGTGCAAAAGCTTTTGAAGAAGTTCAATGGCAAATCTGATTTGGTGCGCGCGTTTGCCCACATCACGGGCGGCGGTTTCGTGGATAACATTCCGCGCGTGCTGCCGAAGTCACTCGATTGCGTCATCAAAAAAGGTTCGTGGGAAATGCTGCCGGTCTTCAAGATCATCGCGGAACAAAGCGGCGTGCCGGACGACGAACTTTACCAAGTCTTCAACATGGGCATCGGCATGGTTTCAATCGTCTCGGCGGAAAAGGCGAGCGACGTTTTGAAATTCATCAAGTCGCAGAAGCACAAAGCCTGGATTATCGGCGAAGTCGTCAAAGGCAAGGGCGTGTCGCGGGTGGAATAAACTTTTTGCCACAGAGGCACAGAGGACACAGAGTTGGAAACTGCAAAACCGTTTTCTCTGTGCGCTCTGTGGCTCTGTGGCTGATAATTTCTTGAAGAAGCGGACTAACGCTGCTCGATGACCAGCGTCATGTATTTCTTTTCCCGCGCGAAGATGACGGGATCAACCACATCAAGTTGACTTTGCAAATTGCCGCGCAATTTTCCAATCACATCTTGCAGCAGAAAATGCAGGGCCGGGCGTTTGCGTTCCAACCGGTCGGCGGCGAATTGCGCGGCGGGCAAACCGAAGCGCGTGCCGAACATGTGCGCGAAGGCGATGCTCGGCAGGACATTCGCGGTGATGTCTTGTTGCGACACGATGTGCCAGCCGCGTTCTTCGAGCGCGGCAGTAAAATCCGTCCACAAATGGCCGGACGCGCGCGCGCCAGCGGACGTGCGAAAATAATCGCACAAAATCCAGCGGCCACCCGGTTTCAAAACCTGTTTGATGACGTCGAGCGCCACGGGCAGGTTCATGTATTGAAATGATTCGGACGTGATAATCGTTCCGAACGCGTGGTGAAATTCCGGCAATGGAATTTTTTCCAGCCGGCCTTCAATCATCGGCACGGCGGGGAAAACATCACGGATGCGCCGTATTTGCGTGCGATTCGGCGTGAGCGCGGTCGGGTGCAAGCCACGTTGCAGCAACAGTCCAACCAGTCCGCCCAGGCCGCAGCCGGCGTCAAGCACGCGATTTTCTTTGTCGCGCACCAGGTCCGCGAGCCGTTCGCCGTAGCGGATTTGTGCGTTCTGGATGGAATCAATCGTGGTTGTTTCCGGCGTGAGCGCGAGGTCTTCGCTGTAGCCGTAATTCAAAAATCCGCCGGGCAAAATCTGGCCGTAAAGTTTTAGGGAAGCATCATCGGCGGACTTTTGTCCATTTTGGCGGGGGCGCAGGCAGCGCGCAAAAGACTTCCAATTCCGAGGAAGCAACAGTCGTCCGGCGATATTTTTCGCGACGAAACCGGTGGTGATTTTTTTCTTAATAAAAATTTTCTGACAGCCGGTGGGTTGAATCCGGTTGTCCAAGCGGATGCTGCCAGCATGGTTAAGTTGCACGACAAAAGCAAAGCCATTTCGCCGCAAGCTGCATCTGGCAGCGGTTGATTTTGTGGCGGGCGTTGCCTAACCTGCGAAATGATTTCCGCGTTTTTGAAACGACTTTTAATGATGTCAGCCATAAGTCTGGCATTTTCTTTTTCGCTCCGCGCCGAAATCGTTTCCGCCACGATCCAAACGCCGCCGCCCGCCGAAACCGGTTATTTCAAACTCGGCACGACCAAAAATCCCGCCGGTCACGAAATTTCCGTGAACAGCCGCAGCCTGCTGTTCGACGGCCAGCCGGTGTTTCCCGTGATGGGCGAATTTCATTATGCGCGCGTGCCGCAAGCCGAGTGGCGCGACGAGTTGCTCAAGATGAAAGCGGGCGGCGTGGACATCGTGGCAACTTACGTTTTTTGGATTCATCACGAGGAAATCGAAGGCCAATGGGATTGGAGCGGCCAGCGCGATTTGAAGAAATTTCTCCAAACGTGTAATGACGTCGGGCTTAAAGTCATCGTCCGTTGCGGCCCGTGGTGTCACGGCGAAGTCCGCAACGGCGGTTTTCCTGACTGGGTCGTCGCGCATAAAGATTGGAAACTGCGTTCGACCGACACGAATTTTCTCGCGGTGGTAAAAATTCTTTACGGCGAAATTTCCAAACAGCTTCAAGGCGAACTGTGGAAAGACGGCGGCCCGGTTATCGGCATTCAAGTGGACAATGAATTTGGCGGCTCACCGAATTATTTGATGGCGCTCAAAAAAATGGCGATTGCCGCCGGCCTCGACGTGCCGCTTTACATCAAGACCGGCTGGCCGGCGATGCACATGCCCGTGCCGCTCGGCGAATTGCTGCCGCTCTTTGGCGCGTATCCCGACGGCTTTTGGACACGTGGCATCCAGCCGATGGAAGGCAACAGTTGGGAAAATTTTATTTTCAAACACACGCGCACCGACACCGGCGTGGGCAACGATACTTTGGGCAATCGCAAATCCGGCGACACCAGCGGCACTGAAAAATATCCGTATCTCACCTGCGAAATCGGCGGCGGAATGCCCGCGTCGTATCATCGCCGCATGAATTACGATCCGCACGATGTCGAAGCCGTCGCGTTCTGCCAGCTCGGCAGCGGCAGTTCGCTGATGGGCTATTATATGTTCCACGGCGGGCAAAATCCCGAAGGTAAATTGTCCACCATGCAGGAATCTTCGGCGACCGGCTACCCGAACGATTTGCCCGTCAAATCATACGATTTCAACGCGCCCATCGGCGAATTTGGCCAGATCAATCCGCAATACTACTGGCTGCGGCGACTGCATTTATTTCTCCACGACTTCGGCGCGCCGCTCGCGCAAATGCCCGCGACCATTCCCGATTTGTCGCCGACCAATAAAAATGATTTCGCCACGTTGCGCTGGTCGGTTCGCTCGGATGGAAATTCTGGTTTTGTTTTCGTGAACAATTATCAGCGTCTCCAGCCGCTGTCTGCGAAAGAAAATGTTCAGTTCAAATTAAATTTGTCCGGCCAAGAATTTATTTTCCCAACGAAGCCCGTGACAATTCCAGCGGACGCATTTTTCTTCTGGCCGTTCAACCTCGACCTCGGCGGCGCAAAATTGATTTACGCGACGGCGCAGCCGATTTGTAAAACTGACGATGGCAAGGTGCAAACATTTTTCTTTGCCGAGATACCGGGCGTGAAAGCGGAATTTGCTTTTGATTCACAAATGCTGGGGTCCACGCCCGCCGTCTTTAGCGACGTAAAACCGAGCCGTAATGCGGCCATCAAACTGAAAACCAAAGCTGGCGGCAAAATCCAGATTGTGCTGCTGAATCAAGCCGATTCGTTCGCGCTGCAAAAAGTTGACGCGGCGCACGTCGCCTTTGAAAAACCGCCGAAGTTCGCAACCGAAAAAGTTGAAACGGAATTACTCAAACCCGCCGGAGCTGTCCGCGAAATTCCGTTGAGCAGCGGCAAATCGCACATTGCCATTGCGCCGAACGATTCCGATTTCACGAACGCGGCGATTTGGAAAATCACGCTGCCAATGAAACTGGATTTAAGTTTGCATCCGATTCTGCGGATTCATTATCTCGGCGATGTCGCGCGGCTGACGCTCAACGGCAAATTGCTGGACGATAATTTTTACAGCGGCCGGGAATTTGATTTGGGACTAAACCGCTACGCGCCGGAAATTTTCAGTGGCGATTTGCGCTTGGAAATTTTGCCGCTGCGAAAAGACGCGCCGATTTTTCTCGAGCCAAAAGCCAGGCCGGATTTTGGCGGCAAAGAAAGTTTGGTTGAACTTCAATCCGTTGAAGTCATCAATCGTCCTACGGTTGAAATCGAAAAATAAATCTATATGAAAAAAATTCTTATCGTGATGGGAGCCGCAGTTTCATTCACTGCTTTTGCATTTTCGCCGGACACGACCATCTGGCTCGACCAGCCCGCGAAACTTTTCACCGAATCGCTTCCGCTCGGCAACGGACGCCTCGGCGCGATGGATTTTGGCGGAATCGAAAACGAACGCATCGCGCTGAATGAAGATTCGCTCTGGTCCGGCTCGGTGCAAAATTCCGACCGCACGAACGCCGCCGCCGTGCTGCCAAAAATTCGTGAACTTTTATTGGAAGGGAAAAATCACGAGGCGGAATCGCTCGTGAACCACAATTTCACCTGCGCCGGACGCGGTTCCGGCAACGGTCACGGCGGCAATGTGCCTTATGGTTCGTATCAAGTGCTGGGCGATCTGCGTTTGAAATTTTCTTACGCGGACACGAATGAAACCAGCGGCTACCGGCGCAAATTGGATTTGTCCACGGCAATGGCGCACACGGAATTTTCGCGCGGCGGCGTGAAATTCAGCCGCGACATTTTTGTGAGCGCGCCGGATCAGGCTGTC
Source organism: Verrucomicrobiia bacterium (assembly GCA_036509625.1). Lineage (GTDB taxonomy): Bacteria > Verrucomicrobiota > Verrucomicrobiia > Limisphaerales > UBA11358 > UBA11358. Next base: position 354 of record DATCFH010000106.1, on the reverse strand, counting down.
GTCATGCGGCTCACGGCGGACAAATCGGGACAAATCACTTTTGACGTGACGCTCGACCGGCCGGAACGATTCAAAACGGAAATCGTCGGCAAAGATGAATTGATAATGTCCGGCGCGCTGACGAATGGCGTGGACGGCGACGGTGTGAAATACGCCGCGCGGTTGAAGGTGTTGAACACCGGCGGAAAAATTTCGCCGGCGGATGGGAAAATTTCCGTGACTGGCGCGGACGAAGTTTTGCTGCTGGTGACGGCGGCGACGGATTATGAGCGGTTCGCAAAAATCAGCGGACGCGATGTGGCGAAAGTTGCGGCGCAGGATTTGAAAGCTGCGGCAAAGAAAAATTATTCCAAA